>NZ_CP013232.1:4355344-4666440 GCF_001584145.1 Collimonas fungivorans
TTTCGGCAATGCCGTATTTATAGGCCGGCTTGGCAAGGTCGACGGTAGCGCTCGGCGCCTGGTACTCCTTGAATTCGCTCCACCAGTTCAGCGGCTCTTTCCAGCCCCAGGTAAAGAAGGAATACCAGGGTACGTCGCGCATGCGGCCGCGCACCGCCAGCACCGAGACGAACACATTGGGACCGTAACCGGCCTTGACCGGCAGGCTGAAGGTCGGATCTTGCCCGCTCAGCTGCACTACCTGGGTTTCGATCACGCCTTCGCGCTCTACCGCGACCAGAGCGGTGGCGTAGCGGAACGGCATGCGCACCTGGAACCTGGCGTTTTCGCCTGGCTGGTAAATCTTTTTCTCAGGCAGGATATCGATGCGGTCCTGGTTTTCGCCATCGAACCACAATTCGCCTTGCTTGGTGACCCAGACCGAGCTGCTGGCGAGCGCAGGATAACCGCTGCCGTCCTGGCCCTTGGCGGTGAGTTCGATATTGCCCGGCTCCAGCAGTTCCACGCTGCAGATCATCAAGCCGCGGGCGTCGGTCTTGCCGGAACACAGCGGTCCCAGGTCGCTGCCTGTAGCGGTGTTTTCGTAGGCATAGAAACCACCCACCATACGCTTGCGATGCGAATTGGTCTGTTTGCTGGAACCGCTGATTTCAATCGGCACGCCGGCTTGCGGCTGGCCTGCCGGATTGAGGGCAACCGCGGTCAGGGTCAGTTTCTTCTTGACCGAAACCCACTCCCCTGCTTTCAAGCCGACCACCACCGCCGAAGGCCAGATCGGCGTGACGCTCGATACGGTCTGGATTTCGCCGTTCGGATCGGCGTACGTCATTTCCGTCAGCAATTCCTTCGGCGCGGTGATGGCGGGCATGTCCTTCACCACGGTTTTGCCGGCGCCGTTCTTGTCCAAGGTCACCGGCAATTTGTCGGCTACGATTTTCTGGCTCTCGGCACTGCTGTCCTCATCGTTGCGCCCCGCTGCGAAAGAATAACCGTCGTAGCCGGAAAAACTGACCGACTTGCCGCGCAACAGGCTGGTGACGTGCACTGCCTGGCCGGAAGCGCCGCCGCCGTTGAGGTAATTCAGCTGCACGTCGAGCGGCACTTCCTTGGGCGCCACCAGGATCTTGGGCGGCGTGATCCGTCCCTGCAGCAAAGGCAGGCGGAATTCTTCGACGCGGAAGCTGCCGCTGCTGTAGCTGCGGCGATTTTCATCGTAACCTCCGCTGTCAGAATCAGCGTCGCTGTCTGCATCGCCGTCTGCATTACCGCCGCTAACGCCGCTCTTGACCTTGCCGCCGTCCAGCACCACCTCGTAACTGCCGAGCTTGGCCTCCTTCGGAATCTGGAACACGGTCTCGGCATTCTTCTGCCCGCGCCAGCTCAGCGCAAACTGATATTCCTGGCCGCTGCCCTGGTGGGTGATGCGCACCCGCGTCGGCAGCTTGTCGTTCGGCAGCAAGCCGAATCCCTGCATGGTCTCGGTGCGGATCACGTGTTTCATCGATACAGTTTCACCGGCGCGGAACAGAGTACGGTCAAATATCGTGTGCGCCCGCACGGTGGCGGATTTGTCGTAATCCATCGGCAGGTTGAAGCGCCAGGATTCGATACCGTCATTCCAGGAAGTCCGCGCAAAAGCCATGTCGGCGCGGCCCTTGTCGTCGGTCTTGCGGGCGCTGACAAAAAAGCCGTCGATATGCCCCGGCTCGTTGCTGTCGCCATTGCGGCAACCGTCTACCGGGAACTCCGGCACCATGGCGATCCCGGTCTTGTCGGTCTTGCCGCGCCACAGTTCGGTGCCGCGGCAATCGGAAATACGGACATCGGCATCGCTCACCGGTTTGGCGCTGTCGAGCGTGGTGACCCACACCGCGCCATTCTGGCGGCCGATCTTGACGTGCACCGACAGGTTGGTCACCAGCGCGCTGGTGCGCACATACATGGGCGCGGCCTTGCCTAGCAGCGAGGCGCCCAGTTTTTGCGATTCCAGTTCGACCACATAGAAACCGGGGTCTTTGAGCGGGATGCCGATCACTTCAAACGGCCGCACGCCGTCCTTGCTGTCCGGCGACGGCGGCAACGCCAGGGTCTTGGCGCCGGCCTGCTTCGCCAGCAAACCGATGCTGCGGGTTTCCACCTGCTTCTTGCCGATGGTGATGGTGGTTTCGTGATACTTCCTGAGCTTGGTCAGCCAGGCGATGATGTTCTGGTCGTCGCTGACTTTCAGGTTGCTGACCGTACCTGGATTGACCTTGCCGTCGGCGCTGCGGGCCAGCATGCCGGTTTCGACGCTGCGCAAGGTGACCGGCAAGGTGGCGTCGGCGTTGAGTTCAATGATGCCGAACGGCGCCGAAGGAAATTTCGCCAGCGGCGGATAATCCGCCATCCGCACTTTCAGCGGAAACGCAGCGGCATTCGACAGTGGCCGGCCAGTCTCGTCCTGGAAACCTTGCGGCAGGTTGACGCTGAGTTCCGCTTTCTCGGCAAATGGCGGCTTGAAGGTCAGCTGCGAAACGGTGTCGTCGGTATCGTTCTTTTCAAAAAACGGCTTCAGCTTGCCGTTGGCGGCGCTCAGCGTCACGCCTTCCGCCAGAGCGCGCGGGACCGGCGCAGTAAACAGGATGCGCAACGGCAGGATGGGCGCGCAGGCAGCATTGGCGTTCTCGCGCTCGCAACTGACGCTGGCGGTGAACGTCGGCCGCACCTTGAATTTGAATACTTGCGGCTGGCTGCTGGCAATGCCGGAAGCCGTGCTCACGCCTTTGTCCCAGGTCAGGCTGACCGCGCTGTCGTTAGGCAAGCGCTGCTGGCATTGCACGGTGCTGACCCGTTCCGGATTGATCTTGTCGGCAAAATGATCGAGCAGCTGCTTGCGTTCGGCGCCGGCGATGAACTTGACCGGAATCCGTTCATGCACGCCCTCGGCCTGGCAGTACACATGTTTCAGTATGCTGTCGCTGGTGGCGGCGCCGTTCTGGATCAGTATGAAGACTTGCTCTTCATCGATATGGTCGCCGCGCGGCATGATGTCGACCACCGCCGGGCCGCCGGTATTGAACTGGAATACGGTCTTGCCGCTGACTGCGGCGCCGGACAGCAGCTTGAACCCGGTTTTCACGGTGAAGCCGCAGCGTGTTCCTGGCGGTAGGTCGCGCACGAAATCGTAGATCCAGTTGCGCTCATCGGCCCAGCGCCCGCTGCCGGCTTCGGAACAGTTGATATCGAACGGCGTTGGCGCTTTAGGATCGCCGAACTTGATGGCCGCTTCCGAGAAGTTCACCCGCACCTGGCGCACCTGGCTGATCTCGCCTTGCGGTGAAAAACTGCTGATGTTGGCGCCGTGGGCGGCTTGCGCCATCTGGCCGCCAAGCAAGGCCATGAACAGCGCCAAGGTGCTGCGGACGGCGGCTCCGGGACGTTTCTGGCCGAAAAAAAACAGCCCCGGAAAGCTCACGGCGCTGCTGCTGGTTTTTTTTCGTTCTATTGCTGCTTGCATAGCAATCCTCGGGCTAGGAAAAGATGGAATATCACTTTGCGAGGATACAGCATCTTTGTGTCTTTATGGCAATTTTACGATTTAGATAATGCTTGCTATCTTAAAGATATTGCCATAGCCATAAGCCATGGCTTGAAACGTCTCAGATAGGTTCAGAGATGCCTTTTTCTGTCAAAAACAACGTTACGATAACCATCCCTATACAAATCTAAAAATCTTCCCAGGCATACGTCAATGACGTATAATTCAAAATGTACACCGTCGTCGAAACCGAAATTTTCCAACAGTATGCATCCGCCATCTGGTCCGAGGTCGAACGCGAAGAACTGATCAACTGGATTGCCGCACATCCTTTGTCCGGCGACGTCATACCGGGCACCGGAGGCTTGCGCAAAGTGCGCTACGCGCGTGATGGCATGGGCAAACGTGGAGGGGCACGGGTGATTTATTACAACCTTCTCGGTAACGGCGAAATATGGCTGCTGATTGCATACACAAAAACCAAATTCGATAAGCTGCCGGCCAGTTTCTTAAACAAGCTTCGCGAGGAAATTCACCATGGATAAAGAGCTGGATCAATTTCAATCCGACTTGCTGAAATCGGTGCGTGACATGAAGACGGGTAAAGCTGCGCGCTCGACCACCGTGATGGTCTCTCCGATTGCCAAAGCGCGCACACAGTCCGGTTTGTCGCAATCGCAATTCGCGGCGCTCATGGGTGTATCGGTTCGGACATTGCAAGAATGGGAACAAGGCCGCCGCGGACCTTCCGGCGCCGCACGAACATTACTGAACATTGCAATACGCCATCCCGAAGTACTTATCGAAGAATCGCGGCAAACTGCAATACCTGCTTTCACAGCGGCGCCCACGGAAACCTGACTTCGACCAGCAAACCCTGGTCGTCATCGGCCGCATTCAGCCTGATGAACGCGCCATGCTGCTGCGCCACCGACTTGACGATCGTCAGGCCCAGACCGCTGCCGCTCTGGGTCTGGTCCGGGTTGCGGAAGAAACGGTCGAATACGCGTTCGCGCAAGGCAGGCGCAATACCCGGTCCCTGGTCCGCCACGCTCAGCACGACCTGGGTCAGGTTGCTGTGCAGGCTGACAAAAACCGTGGCGCCTGGCGGACTGTATTTGATCGCGTTCTCGACCAGGTTGTCGATCAGCGACACCAGGCTGTCGCGGTGGCCCTGGATATAGCACTGGCTTTCCGACATCAACTCCAGCTCGATCTGCTTCAACTGTGCCAGGCTCGACAGCACCGCCAGCCGGTCCTGCAGCAATATCCCTAAATCCAGCCGCTCCAGCACGATGCTGGCGGTGGGATCGCTGCGCATCAGCATCAGCAGCTGGCCGACCAGCCTGGTGGCGCGGCTGTTGCTGCTCAGGATCCCGGCCAGCAATTCCTGCTGGCGCTGATTGCCGGCCTGGCTTTGCAAGGCTTCCACATTCACCCGCATGGCCGCCAGCGGCGTGCGCAGTTCGTGCGCGGCGTCGGCGATAAAATTGCGTTCCCTTTCCACACTGTCGCTCATGCGCTGCAGCAAGGCATTGATGCGATCCACCATGGAGCTCAGTTCCAGGTGCTTGGGCTTGTATTCCAAAGGAGCCAGGTTCTGCGGACCACGCGTAGCCACCTCGCGCGCCACCCGGCTCCAGGGGCGCAGCGCCATGCGTATCGACAGCCAGGCTGGCAGCAGCAGGAACGGCAGGCTGATCAGCAAGGGCAAGGAATAATAACCGCGCGAATTCATGTCGATCAGCATTTCCATGCCATCCCCCGGCACAATCATGGTGACGCGCGTATCCGATTGCGGCGACTGCACGGTGCGGGCGCGCCAGCGCACGCCATCGACGTACACGGTTTCCGGCTGGCCGAGGCGCCTATTGCGGATACCGCTGGGCGTGTCCTCGGACTGGTAAAGCAATTTACCGCCTTGCCGCACCTGCATACTAGGCGACAGATTGGGCGTGTTGCCGCCGACGCCATAACCTTCGCGCACCGCCTGGTCTATCAGGCTCAGCACCTTGTGCTGGCGCTCCGGATTGTCGGCCAGGTTTTCGACAACGCCGAAAATCGCGTCGTATGTGCGGTCAAGGCTGATCGGACCGGGCGCCCGGCTGGTCTCGAACATGGCGTAGCCGATGAACAGGCTCCACAACGCCGTCAGCAGCACCATCTGCGCCAGCAACAGGCGCCGCACCAGGGTCGGCCGCAGCAAGCTGCTCCACCAGCGGCGCATCATTTGCGCACGCTGCGGGCCGGCGCCTGCAGATCTATCACGAAACCGACGCCGCGCACTGTGCGTATATAGCCGTCGCCGATCTTGCGCCGCAGGTTGGCCATGTGCACATCCAGGGTATTGCTGGCGTTGCCCTGGCCGCCGGGCAGCGCCAGGTCTTCCAGGATGCGGCGCGTCACCACCCGGTCGGCGCGTATCAGCAAGGTGCTGAGCAAGGCGTATTCGCTGGCCGTCAGCTCTACCGGACGCTCCTGCACGGTGACGCGGCGGGTCGGCGCATGCAGCGACAGGCCGCGCAATTCCAGGCTCTCACCGTCGAAACCGTAGCTGCGCCGCGCCAGCGCCCGCACCCGCGACAGCAGCTCTGCAAGCACGAACGGCTTGACCAGGTAATCGTCGGCGCCGCTGTCGAGGCCAAGCAGGCGGTCGCTGACCGCATCGCGGGCGCTCAGGATGATTACCGGCAGACCTTTCTTTTCGCGCCGCAAACGCGTCAGCAGGCTCAGACCGTCGCCGTCGGGCAAACCCAGGTCCAGCAGCACCAGATCGCAGGCGTCGGATTCCAGGTGACGCAGCGCATCCTCCAGCTGGCGCACCCACACCACGTCCATGCCATGGTCGGTCAACGCAATGCGCACGCCGTTGCCCAGGTCCAGGTCGTCTTCTATCAGCAGTATTTTCATAGCTCAGTATTTAAACACTCTAACGTGAAGAAAAGCTGAAGAAGATGCTCCCGGGCGTCTTCAGCAAACGTTAACGAATGGCTCATGTTTCCTTCATATCGCTCGCGGATACTGCTGGCTTGGACAATCCGCCATGGCAAGTCCCCCTACAACGCAATCCGACCAGAAAGCCGATAATGAAAAAGCGCTTTAACAGAATCAACCTCGCCTCCCTCGGCATGCAGCTGATGCTGCTGGGCGCCGGTAGCGCAGCGAGCGCCAATGCGCTGACCGATAACGCCAAAAAGAGCGATGAAAACACCCTCACCATAGGCGCCGGCGCTGCCTTCGGCCCGCGCTATTCCGGCTCCGACCAGAACATGACGGGGCCGGTGCTGGCGCTCGACTATTCCACCGCCGGCGGTTTCTTCGCCAGCACCATGCGCGGCATAGGTTACGGCAACACGGCCGGCAGCTTCAACTATAGCGCAGCGCTGGGTTATCGCGACGGCCGCCAGGAAAAAGACGAGAGCAGCTTCGGCTTCAGCAGCGGCAGCACCCGCTTGCGTGGCATGGGCGAAATCAAGGGTTCGGCCATCGCCATCCTCAGTGCTGGCTATACGCCGCTGGAGTGGCTGAACCTGAGCGTGACGGCAGATCTCGCGCTGTCGCAAAAAGACAACGGCAATGCCTTCCACTTCGGCGCGTCGAGCCCGTTATACAAAGGCGCCAGCGACAAGCTGACGCTGGCTGCCAGCGTCAGCGTCGGCGACAGCAAATACATGCAAACCTATTACGGCGTCACCGCGCTGCAATCCGCCAATTCCGGCTATGCAGCTTTCAAGCCGAAGAGCGGCTTGTACGAAGTCGGCGCCAACCTGGACTGGGAGCACCAGTTCGACAAGAACTGGGCGCTGCATACCCTGGTGGGCGCGACGCGCCTGCAGGGAGACGCTGCCAAGAGCCCGATCGCCAGGCGCAGGCTGTCGCCCAATGCCGCAGTTTACGTCACCTACAGTTATTAAGATCGCCAGCAGATGAACAATGAAGACTTGATCCTGATTACCGGCGCCACCGGCTTCCTGGGCGGCGCCACCGTCGTCGAAGCCATCCAGGCCGGGCTGGCCCATCGCTTGCTGCTGCTGGTGCGGGCGCCGAATCCCCGGCAAGCCCTGGAGCGCCTGTGGATCCAGCTCAAGCAGGTCGGCGCCAGCGACGCCGACCTGGCGCAACTGAGTTCACGGCAGGTGCTGTGCGCTGACCTGCCGGAGCTGCTCGGCATCATCGACGATCCGCGCCTGGAGCAAGTGTCGACCGTCATTCATTGCGCAGCGCTAGCGACTTTCACCAACCATCCGCTGCTGGAAAAAACCAACATCGACGGCACGCTGGCGCTGGCTTCGCTGATGGAAGGACGTCCCCGGCTACGGCGCTTTCTCTATATCGGCACCGCCATGGCCTGCGGCAGCCACTCCGCCGCCGACAACAGCATTCCGGAAATGGTGGATTTGCCGCTGGCGCAGGAAGATCACCTGGTGCCTTACACGCGCTCCAAGGCCATCGGCGAGCGCATGCTGAAGGAGCGTTTTCCGGACCTGCCGCTGGTGGTGCTGCGGCCATCGATCGTAGTCGGCCACACGCGGCTGGGCTGCGCGCCGTCGCAGAGCATATTCTGGGTGTTCATGGTATGGCAGAAGCTGGGCGTGCTCACCACCTCGCTGGACGACAAGATCGATGTGGTGCCGGTCGACTGGTGCGCGCGCGCCATCCTGCAGCTGGCGCTCAAGGAGACGCTGGCGCAGCAGGTGTACCACCTGTCGGCCGGAGCGCAGTCGAGCCGCTCGTTCCGCCAGATCGACAACGCGCTCGGCAGCCGCAGCAACGCTTACGGCCGCGATTACGAGCAGATTGCGGTCGCCCATATCGACCAGCTGGTGCCGCGCATCAAGGTCCGCATTCCCGACTGCAATCCACGGCTGTTAGCCAGGGCGCTGAAACTGTACGGAGAATTTGCCAGATTGAACTATGTCTTCAACAACGACAACCTGCTGGCCGAAGGGATAACAAGCGCGGCGCCGTTGACCGACTATATAAACTTGTGCGTGGCCAGCACCAGGAACATCCCTATCTCTGAGCAGATGAAGTGGGATTTCAAATAACCGCGCGCATTCGCAGCCCGCGGCTGCGTCGCAGGAAAGATCCACGTTTACGCTCAGAATGCATCGCCTGGCACACGCACCCATCCTTCCATCAGTACCCGCGCGCTGCGGCTCATGACGGCTTTGGTCACGCTCCATTCGCCGTTGGCCTGGCTGGCTTGCGCACCTACCCGCAAGGTGCCTGACGGGTGGCCGAAGCGTACGGCGTCGAGGGCGCCGCCGCCGGCCGCCAGATTCACCAGCGTGCCCGGTATCGCCGCGGCTGTGCCGATGGCGACAGCTGCGGTACCCATCATGGCGTGGTGCAGCTTACCCATCGACATCGCCCGTACCAGCAGATCGATATCAGCGGCGGCGACCTGTTTGCCGCTGGAGGAAACGTAGGCGGCCGGCTTGGCGACGAAGGCTACTTTTGGCGTGTGCTGGCGCTTGGCGGCTTCATCGAGCTGCTTGATGAGACCCATGCGCAGCGCTCCGTACGCGCGTATGGTTTCAAATTTTTCCAGCGCCGCGGCGTCGCTGTTGATGGCGTCCTGCAGCTCAGTGCCGTGATAGCCGAGCGCTTCGGCATTGACGAAAATGGTCGGGATGCCGGCATTGATCATGGTGACCTTGAGCGTGCCGATTCCAGGGACTTCCAGGTCATCGACCAGGTTCCCGGTGGGGAACATGGATCCGCCTGCGCCCTCCTCGTCGGCGGCCGGGTCCATGAATTCCAGCTGCACTTCGGCCGCGGGGAAGGTAACGCCATCAAGTTCGAAGTCACCGGTTTCCTGCACCGCGCCGTCGCTGACCGGCACATGGGCGATGATGGTCTTGCCGATATTGGCCTGCCAGATGCGCACCGTTACCATACCTACGCCGTTTTGCGGAATGCGGCCGGGGTCAACCAGGCCGCCGGCTATCGCGAATGATCCCACCGCGGCGGACAGGTTGCCGCAGTTGCCGCTCCAGTCGACAAACGCCTTGTCGATGGCGACCTGGCCGAACAAATAATCGACATCGTGGCCGGGCTTGCTGCTCTTCGACAAGATCACCGTCTTGCTGGTGCTGGAGGTGGCCCCGCCCATGCCGTCGATCTGCTTGCCGTAGGGGTCGGGGCTGCCGATGACGCGCAGCAGCAGCGCATCGCGCGCGGCGCCAGGCGCCTGCGCTGCCGCCGGCAGGTCCTGCAGGCGGAAGAACACACCTTTGCTGGTGCCGCCGCGCATGTAGGTGGCGGCGATCTTGATCTGGGGTAGGTGAGTCATATCATGCTTTCCTGTTGAGAGTTTCATCATTCATGACATAGTCGCAGAAAATGGGCAGAGTCATCTGGGGCAGAGTCATCTGGGGCAGAGTCATCTGGGGTCGGAGTCATCTGGGGTCGGAGTCGACTTTCGCGGCGCTTTATCGCGAAACTCGACTCTGACCCCACATGACGAATTCGGAGAAAGAAAGAGCGCATCCATGGTTTTTCTTTTCTAGCGACACGGTATGTACTCCGTGGTCCGCTAAATGGGGTCAGAGTGAACTTTCTGCGTGCTTTTTGCAGAAACTTCACTCTGACCCCATTTAGCTACGTGCCTTAAGCGCCTTGTCAGGCCGCGGTCGACGATTCGAGGAAGTCCTGGGCGAAGCGCTGCAGCACACCGCCGGCTTCGTAGATCGAGACTTCTTCCGCGGTGTCGAGGCGGCAGGTGACTGGGACTTCCAGACGCTCGCCGTTCTTGCGGTTGATGACCAGTGTCAGCGTGGTGCGCGGCGTACGCGCACCCAGCACGTCGAAGGTTTCGCTGCCGTCGATGGCCAGGGTATTGCGGTTGACGCCGGGCTTGAACTCCAGCGGCAGCACGCCCATGCCAACCAGGTTGGTGCGGTGGATGCGCTCGAAACCTTCCGCCGCGATGGCTTCTACACCTGCCAGGCGCACGCCTTTGGCCGCCCAGTCGCGTGAAGAACCTTGGCCATAGTCGGCGCCGGCGATCACGATCAGCGGCTGCTTGCGTTCCATGTAGACCTCGATGGCTTCCCACATGCGCGTGACCTTGCCTTCCGGTTCGACCCGGGTCAGCGAACCCGCTTTGACCTTGCCATTTTCCTGCACCATTTCGTTCTTCAGTGTGGGGTTGGCGAAAGTGGCGCGCTGTGCCGTGAGATGGTCGCCGCGATGGGTGGCGTAGGAATTGAAATCTTCCTCCGGCAAACCCATCTTGGCCAGGTATTCGCCGGCGGCGCTGTCGAGCATGATGGCGTTCGACGGCGACAGGTGGTCGGTGGTGATATTGTCGCCCAACACCGCCAGCGGCCGCATGCCTGTCATGGTACGAGCGCCGGCCAGCGCGCCTTCCCAATATGGCGGACGGCGGATGTAGGTGGTCTGCGGGCGCCAGTCGTACAGCGGGCTGACCTTCTCGCTGTTATCTGCCACCACGGCGAACATCGGCTCGTAGACCTTGCGGAACAGTTCCGGCTTGACGCTGGCGGCGACAATCGCGTCGATTTCTTCATCGGACGGCCAGATGTCTTTCAGGGTCACGGGATGACCGTCGGCGTCAATGCCGAGGGTGTCTTTCTCGATGTCGAAACGGATGGTGCCGGCGATGGCGTAAGCCACCACCAGAGGCGGCGAGGCCAGGAAGGCCTGCTTGGCGTAGGGATGGATGCGGCCGTCGAAGTTGCGGTTGCCGGACAGGACCGCGGTGGCGTACAGGTCACGCTCCACCACTTCCTTCTGGATGACCGGATCGAGCGCGCCGCTCATGCCGTTGCAGGTGGTGCAGGCAAAGGCGACCACGCCGAAGCCCAGCGTTTCCAGTTCCGGCAGCAGCCCGGCAGCTTCCAGATATAGGGCGACCGTCTTCGAGCCTGGCGCCAGCGAGCTCTTGACCCATGGCTTGCGGCTCAGGCCGCGGGCATTGGCGTTGCGCGCCAGCAGGCCGGCGGCGATCATGTTGCGCGGATTGTTGGTGTTGGTGCAGCTGGTGATGGCGGCGATGATCACGGCGCCGTCCGGCATCAGGCCTGGCTCGTTCTCTACCTTGCCGCTGATGCCGCGCGCCGCCAGTTCCGAGGTCGGCACACGGCTGTGCGGATTGGATGGTCCGGCGATATTGCGCACCACGGAAGACAGGTCGAAGCTGAGGACGCGTTCGTACTCGGCGTTGCGCAGGCTGTCGGCCCACAGTCCGGCTTGCTTGGCGTAGGTTTCCACCAACAGGACCTGTGCCTCCTCGCGGCCGGTGAGCCGGAGGTATTTGATGGTCTGCTCATCGATGTAGAACATCGCGGCGGTGGAGCCAAACTCCGGCGCCATGTTGGAAATGGTGGCGCGGTCGCCCAGCGTCAGGTGCGAGGCGCCCTCGCCGTAGAATTCGAGATAGGAAGACACGACCTTTTGCGCACGCAGGAATTCGGTCAGCGCCAGCACGATGTCGGTGGCGGTGATGCCCGGCTGCGGCTTGCCGCTCAGCTCGACGCCGATGATGTCCGGCAGCCGCATCCAGGAGGCGCGGCCCAGCATCACGCTTTCCGCTTCCAGGCCGCCGACGCCGATGGCGAGCACACCCAGCGCGTCGACCATCGGCGTGTGGCTGTCGGTGCCGACCAGGGTATCGGGGAAGGCGACGCCGTCTTTCACCTGGATCACCGGCGACATGCGCTCAAGGTTGATCTGGTGCAGGATGCCGTTGCCCGGCGGGATGACGTCGACGTTCTTGAACGCCTTCTTGGTCCAGTTGATGAAATCAAAACGGTCTTCATTGCGGCGGTCTTCGATGGCGCGGTTCTTGTCGAAGGCGTCGGCGTCGAAGCCGCCGCATTCGACCGCCAGCGAATGGTCCACCACCAGCTGGGTCGGCACCACCGGGTTGACCAGCGCCGGGTCGCCGCCTTGCAGGGCAATGGCGTCGCGCAGGCCGGCGAGGTCAACCAGTGCGGTCTGGCCGAGGATGTCATGGCATACCACGCGTGCCGGGAACCACGGAAAGTCGAGGTCGCGCTTGCGCTCGATGAATTGCTTGAGCGATGCGCTCAGGGTCGCCGGGTCGCAGCGGCGCACCAGGTTCTCGGCCAGCACGCGCGAGGTGTACGGCAGCTTGTCGTAGGCGCCGGGCGCGATGGCATCGACCGCGGCGCGCGTATCGAAAAAATCCAGCTTGGTGCCGGGCAGAGGTTTACGGTTTGCTGTATTCATGGCTCAATCAGGGAAAGAATAATGTAGGGTGGGCACCTGCGCCCACGCGGATGGCTCGGGGCACAGCGTGGGCAAAACTGCCTGCTCACCCTACCGTTTAGCGATCGGCACAAACGCCAGGTTGTCCGGGCCGACATAATTGGCCGACGGCCGGATGATCTTGTTGTCGATGCGCTGCTCTATGATATGAGCAGCCCAGCCGGAGGTGCGGGAAATCACGAACAGCGGCGTAAACATCGCGGTCGGCACACCCATCATGTGGTACGAGACGGCGGAAAACCAGTCCAGGTTGGGGAACATTTTCTTGACTTCCCACATCACGCTTTCCAGCCGTTCGGCGATATCGAACATCGCGGTCGAACCGGCTTCCACCGACAATGTGCGCGCCACTTCCTTGATCACCTTGTTGCGCGGATCGGAGACGGTATACACCGGATGGCCGAAACCGATCACAACTTCCTTGTTCGCGACCCGGTTGCGGATATCGGCTTCCGCTTCGTCCGGATTGTCGTAGCGTTTCTGGATTTCAAACGCAGCTTCATTGGCGCCGCCGTGTTTCGGACCGCGCAAGGCGCCGATGGCGCCGGTGATGGCGGAATGGAAATCCGAGCCGGTGCCGGCGATCACCCGGCTGGTAAAGGTGGAGGCATTGAATTCGTGCTCGGCGTACAGGATCAGCGAGACGTGCATTGCCTTTTCCCACGAGGCGGACGGCTTGGCGCCGTGCAGCAGGTGCAGGAAATGGCCGCCGATGGAATCGTCGTCGGTTTCGACTTCGATGCGCTTGCCGTTGTGGCTGAAGTGATACCAGTACAGCAGCATGGAGCCGAACGAAGCCATCAGGCGGTCGGCAATGTCGCGCGCGCCGGGCGCGTTGTGGTCGTCTTTCTCCGGCAAGGCGCAGCCGAGCACCGAGACGCCGGTGCGCATCACGTCCATCGGGTGCGAAGCGGCAGGCAAGGCTTCCAGCGCAGCCTTGACGCTGGCCGGCAAGCCGCGCAGGGCTTTCAGCTTGGTCTTGTAGCCCTTCAGTTCGGCGCTGTTCGGCAGCTTGCCGTGCACCAGCAGGTAAGCGATTTCCTCGAATTCGCAGGTATCGGCGATATCCAGGATGTCGTAGCCGCGGTAATGCAGGTCGTTGCCGGTTTTACCGACCGAACACAGGGCAGTGTTGCCTGCGGCGACGCCGGACAGGGCGACGGATTTTTTCGGTTTGAAAGCAGTGGTTTGTTCGTTTGTTGCTGCATTTGTTGATGCGTCGCTCATTGCCTGATCTCCTGACGGAAAAGAATCGATGTGTATGGATGGTCTTATTTCTTCTGGGCCGCAAACAAGGCGTCCAGGTGCCGTTCGAAATCGTGATAGTTGATGCGCTCGTACAGTTCCATGCGGGTCTGCATGGTGTCGACCACATTCTTTTGCGTGCCGTCGCGGCGGATCGCGGCATACACGTTTTCCGCCGCCTTGTTCATGGCGCGGAAGGCCGACAGCGGATACAGCACCAGGCCGACGTCGGCCGACTTCAATTCTTCCACCGTGAATAACGGCGTGGAGCCGAATTCGGTGATGTTGGCCAGCACCGGCACTTTGACCGCGGCGGCGAAGGTCTGGTACATGCCAAGCTCAGTGATGGCTTCCGGGAAAATCATGTCGGCGCCGGCCTCGACGCAGGCGATTGCGCGTTCCAGCGCCGATTCCAGTCCTTCGACCGCGAGCGCGTCGGTGCGCGCCATGATCACGAAATTGTCGTCGGTACGGGCATCGACCGCGGCCTTGATGCGGTCGACCATTTCCTGTTTGCTGACGATTTCCTTGTTGGGACGATGGCCGCAGCGCTTGGCGCCGACCTGGTCTTCGATGTGGATCGCGGCGGCGCCGAACTTGATCATGGACTTGACGGTGCGCGCGACGTTGAAGGCGCTGGCGCCGAAACCGGTGTCGACGTCGACCAGCAACGGCAGGTCGCAGACATCGGTGATGCGGCGCACGTCGGTCAGCACGTCGTCCAGGTTGGAGATGCCGAGGTCGGGCAAGCCGAGCGAACCGGCGGCGACGCCGCCGCCGGACAGGTAGATCGCCCTGAAGCCGGCACGCTTTGCCAGCAGCGCGTGGTTGGCGTTGATGGCGCCGATCACCTGCAGCGGCGATTCTTCCTGCACCGCCTTGCGGAAGGCCGCGCCTGCGGAATATGAACTCATGTCTTCTCCTGATAAAAATTGCACCTACGGGCACTAATGCCGATTTGCGAGAACTTGTAGGGTGGCCACCCGTGCCCACGCGGAACGTCGATTATTCAAGGAACGCCTTCAGCGTGGGCAGAAAATCTGCCCGCCCTACGTCTGTTTCATACAGATAGCTGCATGAGGATTTACCTACTATAGAGCAATCAGCGTGCCAAACCAGCCAAGAGCAATGGCAGACCATAGGGAAAATCGAAATAGCAAAATAAAATCAATCACTTAGAAAATAAAATAGCAAAAAATCAAATCCACTTCTAGCTTCACCAAACAATAGAAATGTTTCACCCTGTGTTACATTCATCGCTATTGAAACACATGCGTTAAACGCATTTGAAACATGCAACCCTCCTCCCCTGCCCGCCGCGATGCCAGCAATGCTGGCGACAGCAACCAGAAACCGGTGATCTGGACCGTCTCTGTGTCGCGCCTGTCCGACCTGTTCCGCGACATCACGCTGGAATACGACGACCGCGCGACCATCGAACCGATCGAGCTGGGCTTCGACGAAGCCGCGCGCCACATCCGCGAACGGATGGAAACCGAACGCTGCGACGCGGTGATCTCAGCCGGCTCCAACGGCGCCTACCTGAAAAGCCGGCTGTCGGTGCCGGTGGTGATCGCCAAGGCCAGCGGTTTCGACGTGCTGCAGGCCCTGGCGCGCGCGCGCAAGATCACGCCCGACATCGGCATCGTCACTTATCAGTCAAGCATGCCGGCGCTCAAGGAATTCCGGGACGCCTTCGGCTTCAATATCCTGCAGCGCGACTACGCCACCGAAGAAGATGCGCGGGCGCAGATCAATGAACTCAAGGCGCGCGGCGTCAAGGCGATCGTCGGCGCCGGCCTGATCACCGACCTGGCCGAGGAAGCTGGGCTGGCGGCGGTTTTCGTGTATTCCGCGGCGTCGATCCGCCAGGCTTTCGATGATGCGCTGGAAATCGCGCGGCTGACGCAGCTGGAAGCCAGCCGCGGCCGCGCCAGCGCGCCGCTGGCAGACACCCTGCGCGCCAAGCACGGCATCAACGATTTGCGCGGCGACTCGCCGGCGATGGAAACCCTGCGCCAGTCCATCGTGCTGTATGCCAAATCGCAGGCAACGGTGCTGATCCAGGGGGAAACCGGCACGGGCAAGGAACTGGTGGCGCAAGCGATCCACCGCGAAAATTCGCGCGCCCTCGCCGGCAACAAACCGTTCGTCGCGGTCAATTGCGGTGCGATTGCGGAATCGCTGCTGGAGTCGGAGCTGTTCGGTTACGAGGAAGGCGCGTTCACCGGTTCGCGCCGCGGCGGCCATGCCGGCCTGTTCGAAGCGGCGCACCGCGGCACGCTGTTCCTGGATGAAATCGGCGAAATGCCGCTGGCGCTGCAAACCCGTTTGCTGCGGGTGCTGGAAGAGCGCGAAGTGGTGCGGGTCGGCGGCACGCGGCCGATTGCAGTCGAAGTGCGCATCATCAGCGCCACCCATTGCGACCTCGAGCAGCGCATCCGCGAAGGCCGTTTCCGCGCCGACCTGTTCTATCGCCTGGCGGTGCTGCGCCTGACGCTGGCGCCGCTGCGCCAACGCCCGCAAGACCTGATCGCGCTGGCCGAATGGTGCTTGAAAAAAGCGCTGGCCGCGCTGGGCGCTCGCCCGCACCCGAACCTGCATGCCGAAATCGTCGCCTGCACGCCCCTGCTCAGCGCCTACGCCTGGCCCGGCAATGCGCGCGAAGTACGCAACCTGATGGAAAGGCTGGCGCTGTTCCTGGCGGCCGAACCACTGCAGGCGTTGTCGCCGGCCTTCATCGCCAGCATTGCGCCGGAGTTCGCCCAGGCGGCAGCAACGCCAGCCGTCGCAGCAACAGCCGCAGACGCCGCACCACAAACCGCCGAAAACATCGCGCAAGTGCTGGCCCGCTTTGACGGCAACCGCGCAGCTGCCGCCAGACATCTCGGAATCAGCCGCACTACGCTGTGGCGCAAAATCAAGGGGTCGTGAAAGCCCTCCCGAGTTAACCCGAGGACGAAAAAAAGCCGCCCATAAAGGCGGCTTTTCTTGAGAAGCCGTTTGATTACAACGGCTGATATTCTTGGCGAGACGGGGATTCGAACCCCGGATAGGCCATGAAACCACCATTCCAAGTATATATTTTTTATTTAAAATCAAAGACTTACCTTTTATTTATTGCGATATTAAATTACCTTTAGAGATTACATAACTTGTTGATTTAATTGATTTTATGTTTTCTCAATATCGCAATTTATAGGGTGACTATAGAGAGTAATAGTTTAATTATTTGCCTTACGGAAAATTTCAACTATTCTGTCAATTGATGTCCTCGAGGCATCTTTTCAAAGCCAATTGTTTCCAGCGAGAGCAGGGTTGAAATAACGTCCTGACTCGGTTTGCAGATGCCAAATAATTTCAAGATTGAATCAACCGTAAGGGAAACAATGATGCAGATTTTTATCAAATCAGCAGATAACTCTATAAATACCACGCTTGAGGTTGAGCTCTCAGACACTATCGAATACGTTTATGCGAAAACTCAAGACAAAACAGGAATCACCTTTGACAAATTTTTGCTGATGTATGCCTACAAAAATCTGGAAAAAGGCAAGCGGGTATCAGACTATGGTATCAAAGAGAACTCCATCGTGGCTATGGCGTTGAGGTAACTCGTATTTGGAGCGGGTCGGCTGCGTTTTATCAGGAAATTTATGAGACGACAGCGTAATCGCGTCCGTAATGTCATCGTGTCTAGGACTGTTAATCCGCAGGTCCCTGGTTCGAGTCCAGGCCGGGGAGCCAATACATATAAAGGGCTGCAAGCGATTGCAGCCCTTTTTCTTTTGTCTTTTTAGACGGGTTGTTAGACACTGTCTAACAAACTCGGAATCTTCCCCTGTAACGTCGCGTTTGCTTTCGGACTGATTTGCGTTTGATTCTGGACGTACTACCACTCTCCAAGTTGCATGCTATCGCTTCGATTAGCCTCTGGAAAAATGACCAGTGCAACCCGTATAAGTTGCGATAAGCATTGATGCGTGAAAGCCGCACAGAAATCACAAGTTTCTGGAGCGTTAATGAGTTTGCCTGAGGCGAAGGCTGGGCGGCCCCCTCGTTCGGTCGTGTTCCATATCGCCGCAGCTGGGTCAGGGTGGACAACCTTGTGGAGTCGATCAGAGAATTTCTGGCGCTCGACTTCCGTGAACGTGTACTTATTTGCCTTGTCCAGATGTTGCATAAGCACCTTGAATGAAGGCTGAGTCTTTCGTTCCCACCCGGCATGCCACGAATCGACTGCGCTAGGCGTATCGCACAAGTAGATAATCAATGCTAAGCGCTCAAGCATTGACCGAAGTAGGATCACTGCTGAAAATACATAGCCTTGACGAAGCAACTCTCTAATACTAAGTGCGATGCTGATTGCCTGGGGTATGAGTTCGCACGCTGCAGTTTGCAGCGGTGACTTGTTGATTTCAAAGGTATGTTTTGCAATGGCAAGATTTTTCTGAAGTGCTCGCGGAATCTCCAGATCAAGCTGAAGCAAAGCGACCCGCCCGAGATAGGGTTCATTGTGCGGTAAGTAGACGGCTTCGGGCTGTCGTGCACGGTCTTCCAACATTTTTCTCTCCCATAGGTACAAGTTGGCATTTCGCACAAATTGGGCTTTTAACCCGCATGTTGCCAGTTCGAGTGCCGCTAAGCTGCCGCTCCGCCATTATCCTGTTTTCATTGTAGTAGTTTTGCAACATTTCTAGCTCTCTCTGGAGTGTACGCTGCTCGGCGAATGCATATTTATTGCTTTATCAGCTTGCAACATTTTGTTATTTAACGCTACCCTATAAAATTGGCTCAATAGCAATTTTTCACGGAATACCCATGGTGATGCGCAAGATTGTTGTAGGCGATAAAACTACGACAAGCGGTACGATTCTGCCAAACGCGAACTCAACGTTTTCAGTAGGGCTGGCCACAAGGTTGCGCTAATCGGGGGACAGGCAACCTGCCTGGCCTGCAAAGGCGTAGGGACAATTGCTAAGGCAGGCGGGCCGCGCCGGATGAATTTCATGGGCGAAGTGGCGCTGGAGGACGATATTGTTATTTGTGCGTGCCCCATTCATCCGAAGCTCGTAGCTAACCTACACCACACAATGACTTACGATGACGGCGCGGCGCCCCATGTCGCCGCCTCGCCGGCAGCGGAAGCCATCAATCCAACTGTATCATCCAGCGCTGTTAGTGAATCAAAAATTGCCAGTTTTGACGAAATGCCGCATGCCAAGGTAGGCGGGCAAGGATTGGCTGAGCATCCGTATTACGTAGAAACCGAGGATGGGCGCACGTTCTCCGGCGTGACCGACTCCGAAGGCAAGATACCGCGTATCTCTACAGCCAGCGAGAGCCAATACAAAGTGTATTGGGGGGATGATGCATTGGCTAAACAAGCAGAAAAAGAGTAACGGGAACCAAAAATGCCAAATGCGCCGACCGTCATCAAGACCAACAGCACTAAAGATTCAGTAAAAGAAGTGAATCTCAAAACGGTTTCATTCCAGGAGCTGTGGGACAACTACGTGTCCGGCGCCCCCTATAAGGTCGACGGAAAAGTGCCAGACGGATTTGATAATCAATGTGCTATCCGCATGAGCGCGACCTTCCACAAGCTGGGCATTGATATGAAGTCCTTTTCTTCAAAGGTGGTCAAGCCTGAAAATGGGGAAAAGAGCATAGGCCGTATTTTGCTTGACGGCAAGCCAACAGCCACCCGCGCTAATGAACTTCGTCAGTGGTTAAACCTGCACCCAATACCCAACATCTACAAGGCTGAGAATATTACAGGCGCGGATTGGCAATCCAAAATCAAGGGGCGGACCGGGATTGTCGCATTCGAGGGTTACTGGCAGCGTGACTCCGATGGGGCGAGAGATACAAGCGGCGGCCATATTGATCTTTGGAACAAAACCACGCTGACGCCGTCTGTCGAGTCGTTCCTGAGATTCCGTGCAGGCATAAATCGCATTCCGAATCCAATAGCTTTCCTTCGTGGCCGAGAGGGGAACTGGTATTCGGACCTTGGTAAATCAAAGCAGATTCTGTTTTGGGAAATAAAATGAAGAGATTCGGGATTGCCTTCGCAGGCTTGGTATTTGGACTGTTTTTAACGTGGCTCTGCCTCTATAGTTTTAGCCATATTGATTGGTCAACGCCCCACGCCCTTTCTCACGGATGCTACGAAATCGACCACTGCCCGAAACATTGGTGGACTTACCCGTTATTTTTCGGAACGCTCTTTGGCCCAAGCATTGTTTTTTGCCTGCTAAATGTGATTGCGTGGAAGCGGTGGACAGCGCGGAAATGGGGATGGTTTTTTGGAACGTTTATAGTACTCACTATCCTATTCTATTTGTCTGGATACATAATCCCACTGTTGCGCTCCTACCTTTCTTAACGTCACCTCTTTGGTATTTTGCGGAAAGGCCTTGATGGAACAAATTTACAACGTCTTCCTCTACTACACGAACGACGTTTGCTCCACTGTCGGTTACGTGGCTCATGACTATTGCGGCAGTGATGAGCAAAGTCTCGACTTCCTAAAAGATAATTTACGTGAAGATTTCCAAAGAGTTTCAAAATTGGATTTGATACGGCAATTCACGCTCTCCGAATACAACGCAAAATGTCGATTGGGCGAAGGCCAGGCATCTCGGAATCAGCCGTACTACGCTGTGGCGCAAAATCAAGGGGCAGTGAAAGCCCTCTCTGGAGTTAACCCAAGGACGAAAAAAAGCCGCCCATAAAGGCGGCTTTTCTTGAGAAGCCGTTTGACTACCACGGCTAATATTCTTGGCGGAGAGACGGGGATTCGAACCCCGGATAGGCTATGAACCTATACACGCTTTCCAGGCGTGCGACTTCAACCACTCATCCATCTCTCCTGCAACTACAATAGCGCTTCGTGCAGTTTGATTTTCACGAAGCCGCGTATTATAGCAACAAATCCGGCAGAAACAGAAATTTCTCTTCAATACCCCGCTCCAGCCCTGTTCAGAGGCTTATTGGGCTTCCTTGAGCTGCTCCAGGATGGCTGGATTTTCCAAAGTGGAAACATCCTGCGTGATTTCTTCCCCTTTCGCCAGCACCCGCAGCAGGCGCCGCATGATCTTGCCGGAACGGGTTTTCGGCAGGTTGTCGCCGAAACGGATTTCGCGTGGCTTGGCGATCGGGCCGATTTCCTTGGCGACCCAGTCGCGCAATTCCTTGGCGATCTGCTTGGCTTCGTCACCGGTGGGGCGGCTGCGCTTGAGTACCACGAAAGCACAGATGGCTTCGCCGGTGGTTTCGTCCGGCTTGCCGACCACGGCGGCTTCGGCAACCATGGGATTGGCTACCAGCGCCGATTCGATTTCCATGGTGCCCATGCGGTGGCCGGAGACGTTCAGCACATCGTCGATGCGGCCGGTGATGGTGAAGTAACCAGTGTCCTTGTTGCGGATCGCGCCGTCGCCGGCGAGGTACAGTTTGCCGCCGAACTCAGGCGGGAAGTAGGCGCTCTTGAAACGTTCGGGATTGTTCCAGATGGCGCGGATCATCGACGGCCACGGGCGCTTGACGACCAGGATGCCGCCGCTGCCGTCCGGCAGTTCATGCCCGGCTTCGTCGACGATCACCGCCTGGATGCCCGGCAGCGGCAAGGTGCAGGAACCCGGCACCAGCGGCGTCGCGCCCGGCAACGGTGAAATCATGTGGCCGCCGGTTTCGGTTTGCCAGAAAGTGTCGACGATCGGGCAGCGCTCGCGGCCGATGTTCTTGTGGTACCACATCCAGGCTTCCGGGTTGATCGGCTCGCCGACCGTGCCCAGCAGGCGCAACGACGACAGGTCGTATTGCGAAGGATGGATGTTCTTGTCTGCATCGGCAGCCTTGATCAGGGAACGGATCGCGGTCGGCGCAGTGTAGAAAATCGTGGCCTTGTGCTTCTGCACCATGTCCCAGAATCGGCCGGCGTTAGGATAGGTCGGCACGCCTTCGAAGATGACCTGGGTGGCGCCGACCGCGGTCGGGCCATAGGCGATATAAGTATGGCCGGTGATCCAGCCGATGTCGGCGGTGCACCAGTAGACATCGTCGGGCTTGATGTCGAACACCCACTTCATGGTGAGTGCGGCCCACAGCAGGTAACCGCCGGACGAGTGCTGCACGCCCTTCGGCGTGCCGGTGGAGCCGGAGGTGTAGAGGATGAACAGCGGATGTTCTGCATCGACCCATTCCGGCTCGCAGGTCTCGGCTTGCGCTGCGACCAGCTCGTGCAGCCAGAGGTCGCGGCCCGCTGCAAAATTGATGTCGCCGCCGGTGCGCTTGTAAACCACGACGTTCTTGATGCTGTCGCAGCCGCCCAGCGCTAGTGCTTCGTCGACGATGGATTTGAGCGGCAGGCGCTTGCCGCCGCGCGCCTGTTCGTCGGCGGTCAGCACGGCGACCGCGCCGGCGTCGATGATGCGTTCCTGCAGCGACTTGGCGGAGAAGCCGCCGAACACCACCGAATGGGTGGCGCCGATGCGCGCACAGGCTTGCATCGCCACCACGCCTTCGACCGACATCGGCATGTAGATGACAACGCGGTCGCCCTTCTTGATGCCCAGCGATTTCAGGCCGTTGGCAAACTGGCAGACTTTCTTGTGCAGCTCGCGGTAAGTGATCTTGCTGACATCGCCGCTATCGGTTTCGAAAATCACCGCGACCTTGTCGGCATTGCCATTTTGCAAATGGACGTCGAGGCAGTTGTAGGAGACATTCAGCTTGCCGTCGTCGAACCATTTGTAGAACGGCGCATTGGACTCGTCCAGCACCTTGGTGAAGGGTTTGTGCCATTGCAGGTTTTCACGGGCCAGGCGGCCCCAGAAACCTTCGTAGTCTTGCTCGGCTTCGGCTACCAGTGCGCGATACGCATCCATGCCGGAAATTGCCGCAGTCTTGGAAAATTCTGCCGGGGCTGGAAAAATGCGGGTTTCCTGGCCAAAGGTTTCGATGTTCGCCATGCTGTCTCCTGCTTTTTAGTAATTGACGCTAAACATAAACTTTTACACTTACTCAAGCCTTACGTAGGGTGGGCAGATTTCTGCCCACCCTGGATGCGGACTACGAATGATCGACGTTCCGCGTGGGCACGGAGTGCCCACCCTACGGTCCTATATTGTCAGATGCTAACGCTACCAGAGCCTCACAGTCGGTTATCATCGCACATTCAGCTCATTCCTACAGCCCATGCGTCACACAAAATCTTATGCTTACCTGGCACTGGCCATGATGCTGGTAGGCGCCAATATCGGTTTCGGCAAGGCCATCATCGCGGTGATGCCGGTGCTGGTGTTCGGCCTGCTGCGCTTTGTGATTGCCGTGGCGGTGATGGCGCCGCAGTTCTTCAAGGCCGCGCCGCGCCTGCAGCGCCACGAATGGCTGACCTTGTTCGGCCAGGCTTTTTTCGGCACTTTCCTGTTTACGCTGTGCATGCTGTACGGCGTCCAGCACACCACCGCTACCGCCGCGGGCGTGATCACCAGCACCCTGCCGGCGGCGGTGGCGATCCTGTCGCGCCTGACCCTCAAGGAGCGGCTGCAGCCGCGTACGCTGGCTTCCATCCTGCTGGCGATTGCCGGCATTGCCGTGCTCAACCTGAGCAAGAGCGATAGCGGCGACGGCGGCGAGACGCCGCTGATAGGCAACCTGTTCGTAATGGCCGCGGTGCTGTGCGAAGCCACTTACGTGGTGCTGTCCAAGCGCCTGACGCAAACCCTGTCGCCGATGCGCATCACGGCCTACAGCCATCTGTTCGGCCTGCTGCTGATGCTGCCGTTCAGCCTGACTGCTGCCTTGTCCTACAACTTCAGCCAGGTCACGCCCGGCATGTGGCTGCTGGTGTTCTGGTATGCGCTGGCGGCCAGCGTGATTGCATTCTGGCTATGGCTGACAGGCACCAAGCACGTGCAGGCCAATGTGGCCGGCATCTTCACCGCCCTGATGCCGCTGGCGGCGGCTTTCATCGGCGTGGTGTTCCTGCATGAGAGCCTTAGCTGGGCGCACTTTGTGGCGCTGGCGCTGGTATTGACCGGGATTGCGGTGGCCAGCTGGCCGCAGCCCATGAAAACCGTGCAAGAAGTGTAAAATAGCGACGCTTTCCCCCTTCCCGATAATTCCAATGAGCAACATGCAACCATCTGCGCCCAAAAAAGCCATAGGCGTCCTGCCGAACCTGATTTTCATGAGCCGCTGGCTGCAACTGCCGCTGTACCTGGGCCTGATCCTGGCGCAATGCGTCTATGTTTTCCATTTCTGGGTCGAACTGACCGACCTGATCGGCGCCGTGTTCGGCAATGCCGCCTCGCTCAACCACATCCTCGATGTCGTCACGATCGATGGCGCGGTGCGTCCGACCAAACTGACCGAAGCCACCATCATGCTGGTGGTGCTGGGGCTGATCGACGTCGTGATGATCTCCAACCTGCTGATCATGGTGATCGTCGGCGGTTATGAAACCTTTGTCTCGCGCATGAACCTGGAAAGCCATCCGGACCAGCCGGAGTGGCTGTCGCATGTGAATGCTTCGGTGCTGAAGGTGAAACTGGCGATGGCGATCATCGGCATTTCGTCTATCCACCTGCTGAAGACCTTCATCAACGCCAATGCCTACGACGTCAAAACGCTGCTGGCGCAGACCGGCATCCACATCACTTTCCTGCTGTCGGCGCTGGCGATCGCCTGGTGCGACCGCATCATGACGGCGACCCAGAACCAGGCCAACGGAGAGCATTGAAGTACATCCGCGTGGGCACAGGTGCCCACCCTACATTGTTTAATTTTTACCGAAAATTTTACCGAGAAACGCCATGACCACCCTAGCCACCCTGACCACGATCAAGCAAGAAGATCTCATCGAGTCGGTAGCCGCTGCGCTCCAGTACATCAGCTATTACCATCCCGTCGACTATATCCAGCATCTGGCGCGCGCCTATGAGCAGGAACAGAGTCCCGCGGCGAAAGACGCGATTGCGCAGATCCTGACCAACTCGCGCATGTGCGCCGAAGGCAAGCGGCCGATCTGCCAGGACACCGGCATCGTCAACGTGTTCCTGAAGATCGGCATGGACGTGCGCTTCGAAGGCTTCAAGGGTTCGATCACCGATGCGGTCAACGAAGGCGTGCGCCGCGGTTACCTGAATCCGGACAACATGCTGCGCGCCTCGATCGTGGCCGATCCACAATTCGAGCGCAAGAATACCAAGGACAATACGCCGGCCGTGGTGCACATGGAACTGGTGCCGGGCAATACGGTTGACGTGCAGATCGCGGCCAAGGGCGGCGGTTCGGAAAACAAGACCAAGTTCGTGATGCTCAATCCTTCCGATTCGCTGGTCGACTGGGTCATGAAGACCGTGCCCACCATGGGCGCCGGCTGGTGCCCGCCGGGCATGCTCGGCATCGGCATCGGCGGCACCGCAGAACGGGCGATGCTGATGGCGAAACAAGTGTTGATGGAAGATATCGACATGTACGACCTGCTCAAGCGCGGCCCGCAAAACAAGACGGAAGAACTGCGCATCGAACTGTTCCAGAAAGTCAATGCGCTGGGTATTGGCGCACAAGGCCTGGGCGGCCTGACTACCGTGCTCGACGTCAAGATCATGATGCACCCGACCCACGCGGCATCGAAGCCGGTGGCAATGATCCCGAACTGCGCGGCGACCCGCCACGGCCACTTCGTGCTGGACGGTTCCGGCCCGGCCTACATGGAGCCGCCATCGCTGTCGGAATGGCCGGAAGTGCATTGGGTGCCCGATACCGAGAAGTCGAAACGGGTTGACCTCAATACCCTGACCAAGGAAGAAGTCGCGTCCTGGAAACCGGGCCAGACCCTGCTGCTGAACGGCAAGATGCTGACCGGCCGCGATGCTGCCCACAAGCGTATCCAGGAGATGCTGGCCAAGGGCGAGAAGCTGCCGGTCGATTTCACCAACCGCGTGATCTATTATGTCGGCCCGGTCGATCCGGTGCGCGACGAAGTGGTTGGCCCGGCTGGCCCGACCACTGCCACCCGCATGGACAAGTTCACCGACATGATGCTGGAACAGACCGGCCTGATTTCGATGATCGGCAAATCGGAGCGCGGCCCGGTCGCCATCGAATCGATCAAGCAGCACAAGTCGGCTTACCTGATGGCGGTGGGCGGCGCGGCTTACCTGGTGTCGAAGGCGATCAAGTCGGCACAGGTGCTGGGCTTTGCCGACCTCGGCATGGAAGCGATCTACGAGTTCGACGTCAAGGACATGCCGGTGACGGTGGCGGTCGATTCCAACGGCGTCTCGGTACATAACACCGGGCCTAAGGAATGGCAGGAAAAGATCGCGCATGCCGCGCTGTCTAAAATCCCTGTAACTGCCATCTGATCCGATCTGGTCGGTTTTGCAGATGACTGACAACACTCAGGAAATGCCGATGGCGCAAATCGCGCCCATCGGCATTTTTGATTCCGGCATCGGCGGCTTGTCGGTGCTGCGTCATATCCATCAGGACCTGCCGCTGGAAGATCTCTTGTATTTTGCCGATTCCGCTTATGCGCCTTACGGCGACAGATCGGAAGCCGAAATTTCCGCGCGCTCGCTGGCCGTGACCGGATTCCTGCTGCAGCAAGGCACCAAGGCGCTGGTGGTGGCTTGCAATACCGCCACCACTGCTGCCATCAAGGCGATACGCAGCGCCTATCCGGCGTTGCCGGTGATCGGCATCGAACCGGGGCTCAAGCCGGCTGCCGCGCAAAGCCGCAGCAAGATCGTCGGCGTGCTGGCGACCAAAGCCACTCTGCAAAGCGCGCGGCTGCTGGCGCTGCAGCAGCAGATCGGCGCGGCCAGCGGCGTGCATTTCGAACTGCAGGCTTGCGTCGGTCTGGTCGATCAGATTGAAAAGGGCGAATTGCGCTCCCCGCAGACTGCCTTGCTGCTACGGCGTTATATCGCTCCCCTGATCGCGCAAGGCGCGGACACGCTGGTGCTGGGCTGCACCCACTACCCTTTTGTGCGCCCGCTGATCGAGGAGATCGTGGCTGAGCTGGCCTCCGGGCCGGTAACCATCATCGACACCGGCGCGGCGGTCAGCAGACAGCTGGTCAAGGTCCTGGGAGAAAACAACTTGCTGCACACTGCCGCGCGTGCCGGCAAGGTCAGTGCCTTTACCACCGGCAGCCAGTCGGTCCTGTCGGCTACGTTCGCCAGCCTGCTGCAGCTGCATTCGCCGGTGTCGGCGGTAGCAGCAATCGCCCAGCCCGCGGGAATTTCATAATTAGCTGTTATTTGATTTGCCAGGCAGCAGGTTACTTTGTATAATAGCGAGCTGTCTTAGTGCTGAACAAGCATGGCAGTTTGCAGTAGCAATGCAATGGTGGCTGTAGCTCAGTTGGTAGAGTCCAGGATTGTGATTCCTGTTGTCGCGGGTTCGAGTCCCGTCAGCCACCCCAATAAAATCAAACACTTAGCCCGCTCATTGAAGCGGGCTTTTTGTTTTCCGCCCTTCCTTCCCACGCCTCGCCAGTATCAGCCGCCATAATTCAATCCTCAGGATATTAGCTACATACTTATTATTTTAGCAATTAAAATATATCCTCGCAGATTCCTGAGATGCAAATATTTTCAGATTTTCATGATTTCTTCGAGCCGACCATACGCTTGACGTTTAACGTTTAACGTTATATTCTTTCTGTCTATGATACTCAGCTTTCGCTGTGCCAGCACCCAAGCCCTGTTTGAAGGCCTCCGCGTTGCGAAATTTGCAAACGTCTCCAATGTTGCAGAACGAAAACTTCAACAGTTGGATAGTGCGGCGACACTCGGCTTTCTCCGTTCACCGCCCGGCAATCGTTTGGAAGCGTTGGCTGGCAATCGCGCCGGCCAATACAGTATTCGTGTAAATGATCAGTGGCGCATCTGCTTCATCTGGACTGAGCAGGGAGTGGCAAATGTTGAGATCGTTGATTACCACTAGGAAGAAGATATGAGCAAAATCAGAAATGGCATGCGCCCGATCCACCCGGGAGAAATTTTGCGTGAAGACTACCTGAAGCAGATTCCGATGAGCGCCAACGCTCTCGCCATAGCGCTTCATGTTCCTGCCACTCGCATCAGTGAAATCGTGCACGAACGACGCGGCATAACTACCGACACTGCCTTACGTCTCGCTCGCTTTTTTGGCAATGACGCGCAATCCTGGCTGAACCTGCAGCAAGCCTACGATCTGAAGATGGCGGAAACGGAAATCCTGGAGAAAATTGCAAGAGAGGTACAGCCTCTGGCGCAAGCTGCCTGACAGATTCAAGCGCCTGCAATGAGCGTCAAGTCTTCCAGATAAAGTCAGGTACTGCGTTTGACAAAAAACAAAGCCGTCCCCACTCCCATCAACACGCCGCCGAAGAAACGGTTCTGCCTCTTCATCGCGCGCGCATCGCGGAAATAACCCTGCATGGTCGACGCGGCAAAAGCATAGCTGTGCATCACCACCAGGTCCACCGTGCACATGGTAACGGCCAGCAGCAGCAATTGCGGCAGCAAGGCGCTGTCGCCGCTGATGAACTGCGGCAGCACCGCCACCATGAAAATGATTCCCTTGGGATTGGTGGCATTCGTCATGAAACCCAGCAGCATGCGCTTACGCATGGTCGGCGGCGTCGACTGCAAGGCCGGCTCAGGCTGTAGCGTGGCGGTATCCACTTTGGCGCGCCATTGGCTCAGGCCAAGGTAGATCAGGTATAGCGCGCCTATCGTCTTGACCACCGTGAACATGGTTTCGGAAGCCAGCAGAATGGAGCCGACGCCGGCGCCGGCCACAAACAGGATCAGCAGCAAACCCAGCTGCAGGCCGGCAATGGTGGCGGAGGTTTTTTTTACCCCGTACGACAAGCCATGCGACATCGACAACACGGCGCCGGAGCCGGGAGAAATGGCGATCAGCCAGCAGGCTGCGAAAAATGTAAACCAGGTATGGAAGTTCATGATAAAAGCGGATTTCGCGGTCTTGGATGGAATGCAGCAGGATATCACCGACCGCCGATCCTCGCGTCCAGACGGACATTTGCAAGGCGCAGCGACATCGTGAATTGGCAATCCCGATTTATCGCATTGACCGGTAAGGAGCACTGCGCCCGCGCTTGCTCAATACAAGCTGCCAGAGCTGGCCCTGGCCCGAGCGGAAAAATCCCGCCGAAGAAAGTATGAAGTATTTCCACATGCGATAAAAGCGCTGGTCGTATTTTTCCGACAGGCGCGGCCAGGCGCGCTCGAAATTATCCCACCAGGCCATCAGGGTCAGGTCGTAGTCGCGACCGAAATTATGCCAGTCTTCGATCAGGAAGCGTCCTTCCAGCACCTGCGTGATTTCCTTGGCGGAAGGCAGGTGGCCGTTCGGAAAAATATACTTGTCGAGCCAGACATCGCGCTTCTTTTCAGTGACGTAGTTGCCGATCGTATGCAGCAGGAACAGGCCCTCGGGCGCCAGCAGTTTTCCGGCGACATCGAAGTAGCTTGCATAATTCTTGGCGCCGACATGCTCGAACATGCCGACTGAAACAATCTTGTCGTATTGTCCGCTGAGCTGCCGGTAGTCGGTCAGTTCAATCGTTACCGGCAGTCCGGTACAGCGCTCCTGCGCGAGTTTTTGCTGTTCTTTAGACACCGTGACGCCAGTCACCGCCACCTGGTAGTGTTCCGCCGCATAACGAGCCAGGCCGCCCCAGCCGCAGCCTATGTCGAGCAGGCGCTCGCCTGGTTTCAGTTCCAGCTTGGCGGCAGATCAGTTCCAGCTTGTGCTGCTGCGCCTCTTCGAGATTGGCGGCGCGCGGCCAATAGGCGCAGGAATACATCATGTACGGATCGAGCATGCTTTCGAACAGGTCGTTGCCGATATCGTAGTGCTGCTCGCCGACCTGGAAAGCGCGGCCCCTGGTTTGCAGGTTGAAAAAATTCTGGCGCAGGATTTCCAGGAAAAAGCCGAACTTTGCCGGGCCGACCACCGTCTGTTCCAGGTCGTGGCTGGTGACCCTGAAGAAAAACTCGTCCAGCCTGTCGCAATCCCAGTCGCCATCCATGTACGACTCGCCGATGCCGAGTTCCCATTTGGTGAACATCTTCTGGAAGAAAACCGGATCGTGGATCTGCATGTCCCAGGGCTGGTCGCCGTTGAGCCGGATACCGGCATGTTCGAACAGCTGCTGGATGATTCTCGGCGCATTCGCCTTCATGTCAAACGTTGCCGGGACAGCCTTCACTTTATCCATGTAGTACTTCCTTCAGAGGCAGCGCTATGGAACAGAACGGACGTATTTATCAGCTTGCAGGACGCCGCAGCAACGCCAGCAGCAGGCCAAACCCTATCATCAGCGTACCGCTGACGCGGTTGAACCAGCGCAATCGGCCGGCGGCGTTGGTGAAAGTCCCGAGCCTGGCACCGATGGCGGCATAGATGGCGATCGCGATCAGTTCAAGCAGCAGGAAAGTCGCGCCGAGCACGATGAAACTGGTAGCGTAGGCCGAGCGATCGACAAACTGCGGGAAGAACGCGGTGAAGATGAGGATCGCTTTCGGATTGCCGGCGGCTACCAGGAACTCTTGCCTGGCGAGCCGGCGCAGCTTGTCTGCCGGCGCTTCGAGACTGGCCTGGATTTTGTCGGAGGCGGCTGCCAGCTCAATCGGCGCGGAACGGAACAGTTTGATGCCCAGCCAAACCAGGTAAGCCGCGCCGCCGAATTTCAACAGCGTGAACAGCGTTTCCGACGCCAGCAACAGCGCTCCCAGCCCCAGGCCCGAGATGGCGATCATGGCCGCAAACGCCAGCAGCCGTCCAAACGCCGCAAGAACCGAATAACGCATGCCGTCGCGCGCGCCGTTCGACAGCGACAGCACATTGTTCGGGCCGAACGCCATGTTCAGCGCGAAACAGGCGGGCAGGAAAAGCCAGTAATTCTGGAATGACATCGGGTTTGCCTCTCGGTGTTTTTTAGAAAAACGCTTATCTTCGCCTATCTCATATCCAGTGCACTGCCATGCCGCGGAGGCGGGAATGCCTGGTCAAGCTCCACCAGGTCCTGCGCAGTGAGCACGATATCGAGCGCCGCACGGTTCTCACGCACATGCGCTGGAGCGACTGCCTTGGGAATGACGATGACCTGCTCCTGCCGCAGCAGCCATGCCAGCGCGATCTGCGCCGGGCTGGCTGCATGCCTTGCCGCGACCGCCAGCAGTTGCGGGTTGCCGAGCAAGCGCCGCTGCTCGCTGGCGGAAGATTCCAGCGGCGAATATGCCATCACCGGTATCGCGCGTTCACGGCACCAAGGCAGCAGGTCCCACTCAACGCCGCGCCGTTTCAGGTTGTACAGCACCTGGTTAACCGCGAGCTGTCCCCCGCCGTGCAACTCGCTTGCTTCCTGCATGCCGTCGCGATCGAAATTGCTGACGCCGAAGTCGCGTATCTTCCCTGATTTCTTGAGGGATTCGAATGCCTCAAACGTTTCCAGCAATGGCACCGATCCGGGCCAGTGCAGCAGGTAGAGATCGATATGGTCGCAGCCGAGCCGCTTCAGGCTGCGTTCGCAGGCGGCCTGCATGCCGCGCCGGTCGGCGTTGTGCGGATAGACCTTGCTGACCACGAACACTTCGTCGCGGCGGCCCCGGATCGCCTCGCCCACGACCTTTTCGGCGCCGCCGTCGGCATACATCTCCGCCGTGTCAATCAGCGTCATTCCGAGGCCCATGCCCAGCTGCAGCGCGTCGATTTCGCGCTTTTTCCGGGCCGGGTCTTCTCCCATGTACCAGGTTCCCTGCCCTAATACCGGGATGACGGCGCCTGAAGGTAAAAGCAAGGTCTTCATTGTCGAGATTGCGATTCAAAAGGTTATTTTTGTACCAGAACAGCAGTTTTTTCCAAGTTTTGGCGCGGCATCGCTCCTAAACTCGATTTCATTCTACAACGTAATCAAATGGAGAAAACCATGCAATCCAGCACAGCCCGGAAGCAGTCAAACATTTTTCATCAGTTGCACCTCGGCCCTCAACCATTGACTTTATTGAACGCCTGGGATGCTGCCAGCGCGCGCATCCTCGAACGCGCCGGAGCGCCAGCCATTGGCACCACCAGCGCCGGCATGGCGTGGGCGGCCGGTTATGCCGACGGCGAGCGGATGCCGGCTGCCGAACTGATCGCTGCCTGCGCCCGCATCTGCCGTGTCGCCGGCGTTCCGGTGAGCGTCGACATCGAACGCGGATTCGGCCGCAGCGCCGAGGAGGTGTGCGATGTAGTACGGGCATTGGTGGATATGGGCGTGGCCGGCGTCAACATCGAGGATGGCGTGCTGCCAGGGACAGGCCAGCTGGCGCCGCCGGAGATCCTGTGCGAACGGATAAGCGCGCTGCGCAAGATGCTGGCGCAGATGGATGGGCAGCTGTTCATCAATGCCCGCAGCGACACCTATTTTGTCGCCAACGACGATCCGGTGGCTCGCTATGAAGACACCGTCCGGCGCGCGCAAATGTATGCCGCGGCCGGCGCCGACGGCATCTTCGTGCCCGGCATGGCGAACATCGACGACATAACGCGCTTCACGCAGACGGTTTCCTTGCCAGTGAACATCTACGCCGGTTACGCCGGCGCGCCAGATGTCGATGTGCTAGGGCAGGCTGGCGTGCGGCGCATCAGCGTGGGTTGCGGTCCCTTGCAATCCGCGCTCGGCCTGCTGCAGAGGATTGCCGGCGAAGCGCTCAGCCAGGGTAGCTTCCATGCCATGGGCAGCGGCATGCTTTCCGGCGGCGAAATCAATGCCCTTTTCCCCCAGTAACTTCATAGAAAGCACACGACCATGAACAAGAATGATTTTGAAGCACTGCGCAAGTTCATCGACACACCTTCGGGCCGCATCAGCTATGTCGAACAAGGTACAGGGCCGGTTGCCTTGTTCGTGCACGGCGTGCTGGTGAACGGCTATTTATGGCGCCATCAGCTGTCCGAGCTAAGCGCGATACGGCGTTGCATTGCCGTCGACCTGTTGGCCCACGGCGCGACCGAAATCAAGCCGGACCAGGATGTGTCGTCGGCGGCAAATGCCCTGATGCTGCGGCAGTTCCTAGATGCGCTGGAGATCGACAGCGTCGACCTGGTCGGCAACGACGGCGGTGGAGGCATGGCGCAGATTTTTGCCGCCGCCAATCCACAGTGCGTGCGCAGCCTCACCCTGACCGACTGCGATACCCACGACAACTGGCCGCCGGAGGCATTCAAGCCATTCCTGGCCCTGTCCGCCGGCGGCGGCCTGAGTGGGGCACTCCATACCATGCTATCCGACAAAGGATTCTACCGGTCCGTCAACGCACTTGGCCCGGCGTACGAAGATCCCGCCAGCGTGAGCGATGAGGCAATCGAAATCTATTTGCGTCCCCACCTGGCCAGCGCCGAGCGTACGCGCGATCTGGAACGGTTCCTGGCGGCGTTCGATTGCATGGATACGGTGTCGGTGGAAGCGCAGCTAAAAAAACTCCACGCGCCGACGCTGATCGCCTGGGGCAGCGACGACATATTTTTTGACGTGAAGTGGTCGCACTGGCTTGAGAAAACCATTCCTGGTACGCGCCGGCGGGTGCAGCTGGATGGCGCCCGCCTGTTCTTCCCGGAAGAACGCTGGCAGGCATTCAACGCGGAACTGCGCGCCCATTGGCGGCATGCGGCTGTCTGAAAAATGCACACAGCGGCGCCCTCGATTGCATCCGCGGACGCTGCCAGGCAGACAACTCAATGCCATTGCGTGCCATTGAGCAATATTTCAGCAGGCGCGCTAGAATCGTCCAATCATTTTGTTATTCATCACCCAACCATTGGAGCTTGATTCATGCTGCGTTCTGCTGTGTTGTCCGCCCTGCTTACCCTGTCCGTCACTCCCTTCGCCCAGGCCGCCGATCCGCTGAGTACGGTGGCCGAGCGTTCGGGCTTCCAGAAAACCGGGCGTTACGAGGAAGTCATCGCGCTCTGCGCGGCGTTTCAGAAAGCCTATCCGAAGCAGGTGCGCTGCACCGAGTTCGGCCGTACCCCTGAAGGCCGGCCGATGCTGGCCCTGATCGTGTCGCGCAGCGGCGCGCTGACTGCGGAAGCTGCGCACCAGCGAAATTTACCGGTGCTGCTGATACAAGGCGGCATCCACGCCGGCGAGATCGACGGCAAGGACGCCGGTTTCCTGGCCCTGCGCGAGGCCTTGCAAGACACTTCCGCCAACAGCGTGCTGAACAAGCAGGTGCTGCTCTTCGTACCGGTGTTCAATATCGACGGCCATGAGCGCTTCGGCCGCTGGAACCGCCCTAACCAGCGCGGTCCGGAAGAAATGGGCTGGCGCACCACCGGCCAGAACTTCAACCTCAACCGCGACTACGCCAAAGCCGACGCGCCGGAAATGCAAGCCATGCTGCAGCTGGTCAACCGCTGGGATCCGCTGGCGTATATCGACCTGCATGTTACTGACGGCGCCAAGTTCGAGCATGACGTTTCGATCCAGGTCGAGCCGGTGCACGCCAGCGACCTGGCTCAGCGCAAGGATGGCGAGGCCCTGCGCGACGCCGTGATCAGCGACCTGAGCAAGCAAGGTTCGCTGCCGCTGCCGTTCTACATGTCGTTCAAGGTCGACGACGACCCTAGCTCCGGATTTGTCGACGGCGTCTCGCCGCCGCGCTTTTCCACCGGTTATTTCCATCTGCGCAACCGCTTCGGCATGCTGGTCGAAACCCATTCCTGGAAAGATTACCCGACCCGCGTGCGTATCACGCACAACACCATCGTCTCGATCATGGCGCAGATCGCCGCGCACGGCGACGCCTGGCTGAAGACCGCGCAGCAGGCTGACTTGCGCGCCGCCAAGCTGGGCGGCCAGCCGGTTGCGCTGAGCTACGAGGCAAGCGAAAAGACCCGTCCGGTAGCGTTCCGCGGTTATGAATATACGCGTACCCAGTCGGATATTTCGGGCGCGCTGATGACGCGCTACGATGAGAGCAAGCCGCAAATCTGGAATGTCACGGTGCGCGACGACCTGCAGCCCGACGTCAGCGTCAACGCGCCGCAGGCCGGTTACCTGGTGCCGGCGGCGCACGCCGCCTGGGTCGGGCAAAAACTGCAACAGCACGGGATCGCTTTCCGGGTGCTGCCGGCGGCGCTGAAACGGGTGGCGCTGGAAACTTTCCGTGCCACCAAAACCAGTTTCGCGGCGCAATCGATGGAGAGCCACCAGCTTCTCAAGCTGCAAGGGACATGGCATGACGAAACCCGCGACCTCGGCGCCGGCGCCCTGTTCGTGCCGATCGCCCAGGCCAAGGCGCGGCTGGTGATGGCGTTGCTGGAACCGCAGGCGCCGGATTCGCTGGCGGCGTGGGGCGAATTCAACAATGCCTTCGAGAAGAAAGAATATATGGAAGCGTATGTGGCGGAAGATGTCGCGCGCGAACAGCTGGCGGCGGATCCGGCGCTGGCGGCCGAGTTCAAGAAGAAACTGGCGGATGATCCTGAATTTGCCAAAGACCCGGCAGCGCGGCTGGAGTTTTTTGCGCGCCGCCATTCTTCCTGGGACGAGCGTTTTAATCTGTATCCGGTGATGCGGACCGCGATCGTGCCGGGATAGGCAGGTCCGCTTGGGCAGCCTGGCGGCAACTCTGAACTATGGCAGCCGGGCTGGCGGCCGGGAATTACTTCTGGTTGTTGCCGATTTTTTTCGACAGGTAGAAACGCAGGGCAAAAGCAGCGACAACGGCGAGTAAAGGCAGGGTTTGAACGAAAGTCATGGCAGGGCTCCGGTTAGATAGACTGTGTTGATGCATCGCAGCATATAAAAACCTGGCACATATGGCCAATTCTTATTTCTGATTCCTTATATAAGGTTCATGAATATCAGGCCGGCCGCCGAACCCATCCTGGAATATAAAAAGCCCGCTATCTTTAACGATGCGGGCTTTCCCTGTCTCCTCACCTCTAGAGAGATGGACTCTTTTTTGCGTGAAGCGATACTGAGCCAAAAAACTTTAACCGTCATCATGCGCCGCAACATAGCGTTGTTTTGCGCCAACAGCCAAAGATACTGCTTGTATCCTTATGCGTTTTTCGCGTAAGCACCTGCTTACTGCCCTTGCCGGATGAGATCCACCGCTTTTTCAGCGATCATGATGGTGGGGGCATTGGTATTGCCGCCGATCAAGGTGGGCATGATCGAGGCATCGACTACCCGCAGGCCCTGGATGCCGCGCACCCGCAAAGTCGGATCCACCACGGCGGCCTGGTCGACGCCCATCTTGCAAGTGCCGACAGGATGGTAGACCGTATCGACATGCTGCCTGAGGATGGCGCGAATCTGCTCGTCTGATTGCGCATCCGCGGTACGTATGTCGCGAGTGCTGTAGGCAGCCAGCGCCGGCGCCTCAAGCAGTTTGCGCGTCATCTTGAAAGCGTCCACCATGTCTTCCAGGTCTTGCGGGTGGTCCAGGAACTTGGGATCGATCAGCGGCGCATCCTGCGGGTTGGTGTTGCGCAGACTGACCTCGCCCTTGCTCTGCGGCCGCAGCAGGCAGACATGGCAGGAAAAGCCGTGGCCGAGGTGCAGCTTGCGTGCATGGTCTTCAACGCCGGCCACGACGAAATGCAACTGCAGGTTGGGCGCAGGCAAATCCGGCCGGGTCTTCAAAAACCCGCCGCACTCTGCGAAATTACTGGTGAGCATACCGCGCCGCTCATGGCGGAAGCGCTTCAGTTCCTTCAGCATGCGCAGCGAACCGCTGGCCGAGATGCCGAAGGTATCCAGGCTGTCCGATTTATGGCAGAACACGAAGTCCGGATGGTCTTGCAGGTTCTTGCCGACGCCGGGCAAATGATGTCGGACCTGGATGCCGAGCTTGCGCAGTTCAGTGCCGTCGCCGATGCCGGACAACATCAGCAATTGCGGCGATTGGAAAGCGCCGGCGGCCAGGATTACTTCGCGCCGCGCACGTAATATGCGCAACATGCCGCCTTGCCTGACTTCGACGCCGACTGCCCGCCCCTGTTCGATGATCAAGCGCTCGGCATAGGCGCCGGTTTCCACCCGCAGGTTGCTGCGCGGCCCCAGATGCGGCATCAAGTAAGCGCGTGCGGCGCTCCAGCGTTCACCGTTTTTCTGCGTGACCTGGTAAACGCCCAGTCCTTCTTGCTGCTCGGCGTTGAAATCCGGGCTGAGCGGATAACCGGCCTGGCGCGCGGCTTCCAGGTAGTGCTGCTGGATCGGGTTGTCGCTGCGCAGGTCGCTGACCCATAAAGGGCCGTCCTGGCCGTGCCAGGCGTTGGAAAACTGTTCGTTATGCTCAGATTTCTTGAAATAAGGCAGCACATCGTCGAACGACCAGCCGCTATTGCCGAGCTGGGCCCAATGATCGTAATCGGAGCGATGGCCGCGGATATAGACCATGGCGTTGAGCGCCGACGATCCGCCCAGCGCCTTGCCGCGCGGCTGGTAACCGCGGCGGCCGTTGAGGCCAGGTTGCGGCACGGTCTCGAAAGCCCAGTTATTGATCCGGGTCGGCACCATGGCAACCGCGCCGACCGGCATCTTCACCATCCAGCTGTCGCCGCTGCCGCCGGCTTCCAGCAGGCATACCGATATTTCGGGATCTTCCGTCAGGCGGCCTGCCATGACGCTGCCGGCCGAACCGCCGCCTATCACCACAAAGTCGAACTCGTCATTCACTGTGCGTCTCCCGCTCTGGTTATATTTATGCGGCTGGACAAGCCAACGGCAACAAATTTAACAGCTGCGGGAAGATCGCGCCATGTGGTGAGTTAGAGCATTTGTTTCAATTACGCAAAATATCCAATCGAGAAAATATTCAATCGGGCAATGCTGCAATAGCTTCAGTGCGCTTTCGACATGACCACCAGCCACTTGCGAAACAGCAATATCTCAAGATGCCCAGCCTGGATGCCGGCATTGCATTCGACGACGGGGTTGCTTCGATAGAGGCGCTTGTAGAAATCGCGGCAGATGAACAGCTCACGCTTGCCGAAGCGCATCAGGATTGAGGAAGGGGTAGACTCCATACCAAAGCGGGAGCCGGAGGTAATATCCAAGTTCGTCATGGCAGCAATTCCAATCTCGTTGAAGGGAATTACACTGTACCATAACTACTGTATATGCATACAGTAAATTGCAGTGTGTCTGTTTTTAGTCACGCCGCAGGCCAGGGGGCCGGCAGCGTGGCCTGATGCTAATCAACGGCGCCAGCCGCGGTCATGCCAGTAATGGTCATGCCAACCGCGGCCTCCGCGCCAGTAACCCGGACGGCCGTAATAAGCCGGCGGATAGTAGCCAGGAGCGCCGTACACCACGACCGGAGGCGGCCGCACATATACTGGCGGCGGCGGTGCGTAGTAGACAGGCGGTGGTGCGTAATAGACTGGCGGCGGTGCGTAATAACCAGGTCCGGGCACACCGATATTCACCGACCAATGGGCTCCGGCAAACGCCGGGGCTGCCGAGAACAGGCTGACGGCAAGCAGTCCGAGCAGGGCAACGCGCATGGGATTTTTCATGGCAGGTCTCGATGGCTTTGAGTTAAACATAACTATATTTAACCTAATTTTCGAAGGCTGCGCTAGGTACAAGTCGTAAGGCCTGTAACAACATGTATCTCTCTATGTGAATTGTGGCTTTTTTCGCACAAGCAGACTTAATCGATCGCCAAGTCCTGGCGCTTGTACCGGGCGATGGCGACCAAGGCCAGAGCGATCAGGAAAAATCCCATCAGCAGCATGGCGGCATTGGCCATCACCCGCGGATAACCGAGCTGGATGACATTCAGGAACGGATAGGGATAAAACCCTGACATGCCGCCGCGCACCATTGCCATTACAAAATAAGCCAGCGGGTAGACCAGCCACAGCAGGCTGTCTTTTGCCTGCAAGCCGTCCTTTGCGGAAAACAGCAGCCAGTACAAAACGAACAGCAAGGGCACCACGGTATGCAAACCCTCGTCCGACAGCCGGTGCAGGCCGGTGAACGGCGCGTGGTTGCGCAGCAGCAGGTTGTAACCGAGGCCGACAATGATGATGTACAGGGTCATTGCCGTGAGCACGCCGGGCCGGGAAAAGAAGCGGCCGGGCGTGGAATCCGGCCTGAGCAGCAGCAGCGTGCAGCACACCGCCAGCAGGACATTGGTCAAGATGGTCAGGTAGCCGAACATGCGCCAGACGGCTTCGCCGTAGGTCATGCCCTTGGCCAGCAGGATCGGAATGGAAATGGAAAATTGCGCGGCGATGGAAAACCATGCGACCAGCGTAATCAGCAGCAGCAATAACTGCGGTGCGGTAGCTTTTTTCATGAGCGAATTCCGGGCATCTGGACTGGCCGTCTTAAGCAGCAATGCCCTGGTCGACGCTCAGCATGCGCTCCACATAGCGTGCGATCAGGTCCACTTCCAGGTTGACCTGCTTGCCGGCTTGCAGATGTTTCAGCGTCGTCACTTCAATCGTGTGCGGGATCAGGTTGATCGAAAACAGGCAGCCGTCGGCCACGTCGTCGACCCGGTTTACCGTCAGCGACACGCCGTTGACCACCACCGAACCCTTGTAGGCGAAATATTTGGCGAGATCGCGCGCAGCCTTGATCACCAGCTCCCAGGACTCCCCCACCGGCTCGAATTTCTGCACCAGCCCGAGGCCGTCGACATGACCCGACACCAGGTGGCCGCCCAGGCGGTCGGCCAGGGTCAGGGCCTTTTCCAGGTTGACCTCGCCGGCAGCGTCGAGGCCGACGGTACGGTTCAGGCTCTCGCGCGAGACGTCGACTTCAAAGCCGCCGGCGCTCTTCTCGACCACGGTCATGCAGGCGCCGTTCAGGGAAATCGAATCACCGAGCGCGACATCAGCCAGCGACAAGGCGCCGGCGTCGATCTGCAGCCTGACGCCGTCCTCGGCACTAGAGCCCAGCGGTTTAACGGAAGTGATTTTGCCGACGGCAGCGACGATACCAGTGAACATGATGACAATATAAAAAATTAACGGAATCGTGCAAGGATACGCAAATCCTCGCCAACCTGCTTGATTTCATGGAATTTCAGGCTCAGCTTGTGGTCCAGGTTCTCCAGCGCCGGCAAGCTGAACATGCCGCGGCCATCGCCCAGGATGGAGGGCGCCAGGTAGACCAGCAATTCGTCGACGCAATGCTCGCGGATCAGCGAGGCATTCAGCTTGGAGCCGGCTTCGACATGCAATTCGTTGATCTGGCGTTTACCGAGTTCGAGTATCACCTGCGGTAAATCGACCTTGCCGTCAGCGTTCGCCAGCACCACGACCTCCGCGCCTTGCTGCTCCAGCAAAGCCTGTTTTTCCGCATCGATGGTAGCGCTGAAAATCAGGTTGCCGCCACCGACCAGGATTTTTGCATCCGGACTGATGCTGAGCTTGCTGTCGACGATCACCCGCAGCGGCTGCCGCGGCAGCGGCGGCACGGTACGCACCGTCAGCTGCGGATTGTCTTCTTTCACGGTGCCGATGCCGGTCAGGATGGCGCCGGCGCGGGCGCGCCACATATGGCCGTCGTCGCGCGCCGCCTGCGAGGTGATCCACTGGCTCTGGCCGTTATGCAGCGCGGTCTTGCCGTCCAGGCTGGCGGCCACTTTCAGCCTGACCCAGGGTTTGCCGGTTTGCATGCGCGTGAAAAACCCGATGTTCAGCTCGCGCGCCTGCGTTGCCAGGACGCCTGATTCCACCGCGATCCCTGCCGCCTGCAGGCGCGCCATGCCCTGCCCTGCCACCAGCGGATTGGGATCGTCCATCGCCGCCACCACCTTGGCCACGCCGGCCCGTATCAAAGCGTCGGCGCAAGGCGGCGTGCGGCCGAAATGACTGCACGGCTCGAGCGTGACGTAGACGGTGGCGCCGCGCACATCGTAGCCCTTGGCAGCGGCATCCTGCAACGCCTGGATCTCGGCATGGTTGCCGCCCGGCGGCTGGGTGAATCCGCTGCCGATGACCTGGCCGTCCTTGACGATCACGCAGCCGACCGCGGGGTTCGGCGCGCTCGACAGCAGACCGTTTTCGGCAAGCCGCAGGGCTTGCGACATCAACTGTTCAACCGCGGTCATGGGAAAAACCTGGAAATCATGAAAAAGCCGTCAGAAAGGAGAGATGCAATGATTGTACAAAATATGCCGCCGCCATCGTTAATTAATATGCGATGCCGCCTATAAGCCTGTTCAAGGCATGATGGCAGCGCGGTTGCGCAGGGTGACCACCCGTTTGAATACCGCCCGCAGATGGCGGTCGCTGGCCAGCCTGGTGCCGCCGGCGCAATCGACATAGCGCTGCGGCTCGATGGCCTGCTGGTTCTCGCCGCGCAACTGCAGGCACAGGCCGATGCGCACCACACGTTCCCAGTTTTGCCGCTGGTCATCGGACAAGGCGGCTACTTGCGTTGCGTTCAGGAACTGGCGCGGCGTTGCCTCACCAGCGGCAGCCACGCCATAGGTCAGCTGCAAGTCTTCGACGTTGCTGAGCACCGGCTGCGCGTTGCGGTTGCCCTGGCAATAAAGGGAATTTGCGCTGACGCCGACACGCGCAGCCACAAAATAAAGATTGCGCGCGATAGTCACCTGCGGTCCCAGCATATAGGCCGGATGGTCGGGCGGCACGGCAATCGGGGCCAGCTTCGCGCCATTGCAGTCAACGCCGGCGCCGCTGGGCGGATCGGAATAGTCATCCGAGCGGTAACTGACTTCGAAAGCGGCCATCCCGGCCTCCGGGCTGCACGAGAAATCTTTCTCTCCCGGTCCCAGCGGCTTGACGAAACCGTGCTCGCAGCCGCGCAAGCCCAGCGCCGGCGTGCCGTCGCTGAGGATGAAATCGGTGACGGGCGCCGTGCCTGCGGGCGAGATTGCGCTCACCACATTGCCGAACCAGGCTTGCCGTAGATCTTTTTCCATCAGGGTCATGGCGTAGTTGCCGTCCTGGTACAGGCGCCGCTTGTCTTCGTTCAGGCGGAAGCTGGCTTTGCCGCTCAGGTAGAGCGTCGTGCTCAGCAACAGCAGACCGGAAGCAATCGCCAGCGCCACCAGCAACTCCACCATCGACAGTCCTCCATGGAGCCAAGCTTGCCTGCGGCGGCTGACGATGTTCAGCATTCGCTGGCATCCGGTTTGAGGTTGATGCGGCCGGTGTTGGCGATGCATATCCTGCGTGCAAATTCGCCGTTGTGGCTGATGACCAGGTTCGTGAAGCTGCTGCTGGCGTTGCCGCCGCTGTTGTAGGTGATCGTCGTCCTGCCGGCGTCGGCCTGGACATTCTCATCCAGTGCGCCCTGCCGCGATAGAATCTGCCGGCTATCGGCTACCAGCACCAGCCAGCCGGCGCCCCAGTCGCCGCCGGCGCGCGTGGCCGTGGCCGCCGCGCTGCACAGCGCATCGGCAGAGTCTGCATCCATGCTGCGGCAGACCAGCACCGCGCGGCCGCGCTGGATGGCTTCGCTGCGCGCCAGGGTAAGCGCGGCGACCAGCTGGCTGATATCGGCGGCCAGCCGGTTCTGGATCACGAACGCCCGCATCGACGGCAAAGCCAGGCCCAGCAGGATGCTGGCGATCGCCAGCGCGATCATGAGCTCGACCAGGGTCAAACCCGAATCCGGCGCAATGCCTGTTGCGCCATCGGGCACGGACGATCGCGGCAAAAACATGAGGGGCTCCTAGTCACCGAATTTTTATTTCATTTTTATTAACCATTCTGACAAAAAAATAGCGCCGGACTAAGCGGCGCTATTGTATTTAAGAATTTACTTCCGTCGGCTCGGCGGCCCGGAAAACTCTTCGATCATGTTCTGGAATTCCGCGACGTCTTCAAAGCTCTTGTAGACCGAGGCAAAACGGATATACGCGATCTTGTCCAGGCGCTTGAGTTCCCGCATCACCAGCTCGCCGACATGGCCGGACAGCACTTCGCGCTCGCCGCTCGACAGCAGTTTTTCCTTGATGCGCTGCAGGGCCTCGTCCAGCGCCTCGACCGATACCGGCCGCTTGCGCAGGGCCAGCATCAGGCTGGCGCGCAGCTTGAGCGGATCGAAATCGGTGCGGCTGCCGTTCTTCTTGACGATCACCGGCATCGCCAGCTCTATCCGTTCGAAGGTGGTGAAGCGTTTGTCGCATTGCATGCAACGGCGCCGGCGCCGGATCGAATCGCCCTCTTCCGACACGCGCGTGTCGAGCACCTGGGTTTCTTCATGCTGGCAGAATGGACATTTCATGATGGCGGTAATCCGAAAGTGATTGCAACAGGCTGTGTCGGCAGTTCCATCTCTACATTATTCCTTTTCGTGGCCGCGCGCCAAACTGGCCAGACTGGCGTCATATGGAGCATGGGCCCGGGCAGAAGCTGCACCGGGCCCATGACTTCTCTCGATTGCCGGCCTGCCCTGCGGCACACCGGCAATCGCTGCATCAGGCTGCGTATACCGGGAAAGCGTCGGTCAGTTTCCTGACTTCGGCCTTGACCCGTTCGATGGTCGCTGCGTCATGCGGGTTGTCCAGCACATCGGCGATCAGGTTGCCGACCTTGGTCGCTTCAGCTTCCTTGAAACCGCGGGTAGTGAAAGCCGGGCTGCCGACACGGATGCCGGAAGTGACGAACGGCTTTTCCGGATCGTTAGGGATGGCGTTCTTGTTGCATGTCATGTGCGCTGCGCCGAGGATCGCTTCGGCTTCCTTGCCGGTGATCTTCTTGGCGCGCAGGTCGACCAGCATCACGTGCGATTCGGTGCGGCCGGAAACGATGCGCAAGCCGCGTGCGATCAATGCTTTCGCCAGGGCGTCGGCATTCTTCACCACCTGCTGCTGGTAAGCCTTGAATTCCGGCGTCAGCGCTTCCTTGAACGCCACTGCCTTGCCGGCGATGACGTGCATCAGCGGGCCGCCCTGGATGCCTGGGAAGATCGCCGAGTTGATGGCTTTCTCGAACTCGGCCTTCATCAGGATGATGCCGCCGCGCGGGCCGCGCAGGGATTTGTGGGTAGTCGACGTCACGAAGTCGGCGTGCGGCACCGGATTCGGATATTCGCCGGCAGCGATCAGGCCTGCGTAATGCGCCATGTCGACCATGAAGTAAGCGCCGACCGCCTTGGCTACTTTAGACATGCGCTCGAAGTCGATGCGCAGGGCGTAGGCCGAGGCGCCGGCGATGATCAGCTTTGGCTTCTTTTCGTGCGCCAGGCGCTCGAAGGCTTCGTAATCGATTTCTTCTTTTTCATTGAGGCCGTAGGACACTACGTTGAACCACTTGCCGGACATGTTCAATGCCATGCCGTGCGTCAGGTGGCCGCCTTCGGCCAGCGACATGCCCATGATGGTGTCGCCTGGCTTCAGCATTGCAAAAAACACGCCCTGGTTGGCTTGCGAGCCGGAGTTAGGCTGGACGTTGGCGGCTTCGGCGCCGAACAGTTGCTTGACGCGGTCGATCGCCAGCTGCTCGGCGATGTCGACGAATTCGCAGCCGCCGTAATAACGCTTGCCTGGATAACCTTCAGCGTACTTGTTGGTCAGCTGCGTGCCTTGCGCTTCCATCACGGCAGGCGAAGTGTAGTTTTCCGACGCGATCAGCTCGATGTGTTCTTGCTGGCGGTGGTTTTCTTTCTGGATGGCGCTCCACAATTCCGGATCGACATTGGCGATGGTATGGTTTTTTTCGAACATGTGATACTCCAATCGATAAGGGTGTGCCTAAATCGAATGAGGGCCAGGGTATTTTGGAATGCGGCAGCCTCAGTCGTACTTTCCATTAGGGCTGCCCAGGCGCACGGCGGATGAAATCTCACGCTTCCCGGTGGATGCCCACCTTTTGCCGAAAGCCGCTGCGATCTTGTGAATCCGCGCGGTCCGGTTTTTTCGCCAGTCACGTGAGACGAAATGGTGCGGCTATTGTAAGCGAAGCACCTGGTTTGGGCAAGATTGGCCCGGACTTCGACACTGGATAAAAAAAGCCGCCCGAAGGCGGCTTTTGCATGAAATTTTCCAAAAAGGCAACAATTTCGGATAGTTATATCTTGCCCGCCAGGCTGATGCCTATCGTACGTGGCGCAATCCGGTAGCCTTCCGACACCGACTGCACGTTCGGACGCTGGATCACCTTGTCGCTATTGGTTAAATTCTTGACAAACAAGGTCAGTTCCCAGCGATCGACAGTGGCGCCGACGCTGGCGTCGACGGTGCTGTAGGCCGGGCGCTGGTAATCCGGATCGGTAGCCACCAGGGTGCCGTGGCTGCTGCCGGTCCAGTGCGCGGCGGCACGGGCGAAACCGTAATAGTCGCCGGGCAGGTTGAAAGAGTACTGGCCGGTCAGGCTGACGTTGTATTTGGGCACGCCCTGGATCGGATCGCCGGCGTGGGCTTTCAGCGACGGCACATCAGACGACAGGGTGGCCTTGGTGTAGCCGCCGGACAGGCCGAGCAGGATGTTGGAAGTCGGCTTGCCCTTGATCTCGAACTCGGCGCCATAGCTCTTGGCCTTGCCGACGTTGGTTTCGTAGTCGAAGCCGCAGCCGGGCAGCGTGATGTCCTGCTGCAGGCCGTCCCACTGGATATAAAAGACCGATGCGTTGACTGACAGGCGGTTGCCCAGCAGGCGCGACTTGTTGCCCAGTTCATAGCTCCACAGCTTGTCGGACTTGAACGAAGTCGGCGCTTCGGTAATGCCGAGATTGGCGAAGTCGGACGCGCACAGCGACGCCGGAATCGGACGGGTATTGCCGCCCAGCCGGAATCCTTCGGTGGCCGAGGTATACACGGTGTTGTTGGGATCGACTTCCCAAATCAGCGAAAACTTCGGCGTCAGCTTGGAGGAACTGCTGCTGACCGATGAACTGGTGGGGCCGCCGTTCCAGTAATCGTCGCCGTTGCGGCTCAGGCTGTCGGTGGCCTGCAGGTAGCGCAGGCCGACAGTGCCGTGCAGGGTCGGCACGAAATAATAATTCAGCTCGCCGAACACAGCTTTCTGCTCGGTGCGGTAGTGGCGCTCGCTGAAGTAGGAATTGTCGTTCGGGAAGGCGATGCCGAGTTGGCCCGGATCGGCCGGATTGGCGCCGAACGCGGCGTAAGTGGCATTGAGGCCGAAGATCGGCTCGTTGTCGGTCACATTGGTATGCAGGTTGGCGTAATAGACGCCGCCCAGCCAGGTGAAAGGCGAGGCTTTCTGGTCGTACGGCTTGGAAGTGACGCGGAATTCCTGCGAGAACTGCCGTATCTGGTTCTGCAGGTACACCGCGGACGGCAAGGCGCCGATTGCAGCGGCGAGGCCAGGCGGCGTATCCGGCACCGCCGAACCGAGGTTGTTGACGGTGGTGCCGTCCTGGGTGCGGTTGAAGGTGCGCTGGTAAAAACTGGAAACCGAGATCAGGTCGGCCTGGCCGAGGTCGTAATTGACGGTCAGGCTGGGCACCAGCAGGCGGTCGTTGCCCGGTTCGCGCACCAGCTTGCTGGTCTGGTTCTTGGGCAGGTCCAGGTAGGAGGCATCGATATCCTTGGAATTGACTTCCTGGTAGAACACCGAGGGCGTGATGCTCAGGTTGCGGGTCGGCTGCCATTTCATGGCCAGCTTCACCACGCTGGAATCCTGGGAATTGATGCCGGAAGCAATCACGTTGCCGGTGGTTGGCGATACCTGGTCGATATACCCGCTCTCATGGCCGGTCTGGATGCCGATGCGCAGCGCCAGTTCGCCCGGGATCAGAGGCTGGTTGACGACGCCGTTGACGGTGTAGTTGGTGCCGCCGCCCTTGGTGCCCGAGACTTCGGAATAGAAACTGGCTTCGCGTTCCTTCAGGCTGGGCTGGTTGCTGATGAACTTGATGGTGCCGCCCATCGAACTGGCGCCGTACAGTGTGCCCTGCGGGCCGCGCAGCACTTCGATGCGGTCGATGTCGAAGAATTTCGGTTCGGAACTGCCCATGCTGTACAGGTTGCGCGTGGTCATCGAGACGTCGTCCAGGTAGACGCCGACGGTGGCCGAACCGGCGGCCGAACTGATGCCGCGGATTTCAATGTTGCTGAGGCCGGCGCCGGAGCCGCTGGCGCCGGAGAACGAGATGTTCGGCATGGCCCGCGTCACGTCTGCAAAATTGTTGATGTGCGCTGCCTGCAATTCCTCGCCGCTGATCACCGAAATGCTCAGCGGCACCTTGCTCGCATCTTCCTTGCGCTTTTGCGCCGTGACGAGCACAGCTTCAATCTGGTCGCTTTGCTTCGCCGATTTTTTCGCCTCGGGTGCGGCGGCGGTATCGGCCGGAAGCTGTTGTGCTGAAGACGTAGCCAACAGTAATGTGGAAGTTGCTGCGGCCACAGCAATCGCACAGGTCAGATTCGAGGAACCAGGTCTCATTGTTTTATAACCCTATGGTAGGCAGCAGTGAAAAATGCTTATCAGCAATATTTATGCCACGTGCGGCTCTCCTGCAAAAGGGGCATTGCTGCCGGCGGCACTTCTGGGCACCAAGCTCAGGGACTGTTTTTTTGTCACGTTCTGGTGCGGCTTGCACCAAAGCAAATACGAAGCTGTACTTCGGCGTACTTCAGCGCACTTCCGCGATAGGCAATGGCGGCCCGGCAAATTGGGCTACAATTTCCGGCTGGACCAATACCGCAATCCAATACGCAACAACAGGAGCATTGACCATGATTGTCTTGATTACCGGTGCAACCGCCGGCTTCGGCGCCGAAATGGCTCGTAAATTCACCAAGAACGGCCATCAGGTCATCGCTACCGGCCGCCGCAAGGACCGGCTGGACCAGCTGGCCGCCGAACTGGGCGCGGCAGTGCTGCCTATCGTCATGGACGTCACCGACAAGGCTTCGATCAGCAGCGCGCTGGCGGCGCTGCCGGCGGCATGGCAGGACATCGACGTGCTGGTCAATAACGCCGGCCTGGCGCTGGGCGTGGAATCGGCGCAGCAAGCCTCGCTGGAAGAATGGGAAACCATGATCGAGACCAATTGCAAGGGCCTGGTGACCATGACCCGCCTGGTGTTGCCTGGCATGGTGGCGCGCGGACGCGGCACGGTGATCAACCTCGGCTCCATCGCCGGCGAATACCCTTACCCGGGCGGCAATGTGTACGGCGCCACCAAGGCTTTCGTCAAGCAGTTCACGCTCAACCTGCGCGCCGACCTGGTGGGTACCGGCGTGCGCGCTACCGATATCGCGCCCGGCTTGTGCGGCGGCACCGAATTCTCCAATGTGCGCTACCGCGGCAACGACGAAGCCGCCGCCAAGGTCTATGAAGGCACGCAGCCGCTGACGCCGGGCGATATCGCTGACACTGCCTACTGGGTGGCTACCCTGCCGGCCCACATCAATATCAACCGCATTGAAATGATGCCTACCTGCCAGGGTTTTGCCGGCATGAGCATCAAGCGCAACTGAGCCCGAGCGTAGGGTGGGCACCCCGTGCCACACGGATATGCCGCGACAACGCCTGGGCACAAGCGCCCACCCTACCCTCCCATACAAGCAAAGCATTCCATACCAATGAACAAGATGACTTCCGTCCCGCATGCAGACTTCAGCTGGCGTATCCGGGTCTACTATGAAGACACCGATACCGGCGGCGTGGTGTTCTACGCCAACTACCTGAAATTTTTCGAGCGCGCACGCACGGAATGGCTGCGCGCGGCCGGCATCGGCCAGCGCACCCTGGAACAGACTGACGGCGTCATGTTTATCGTCAAAAGCACCAGCGTTGACTATCATGCACCGGCCAAACTGGATGACCAGCTGGAACTGACGGTCGTGGTTGAGCGCCTTGGCCGCGCCAGCGTCGATTTCATCCAGCAAGCCTGGCGCCTGGGCGAAGATAAGCCGACCCTGCTGGCAACCGGCCGCATCAGCGTGGCCTGTGTCAACGCCGCTACCTTCCGGCCGCAAGGCATTCCGAAACAGGTGTTGCACAATATCAAGCCTGGCGCCCGGCAGGCGGCAACGACAGCCGCAGCGGCATAAAGCTTGCTTTAATATACTCGGCAAAATGGTTCCATACGGCAATCCTTGAACCTTCAGGCATCCGGTGTGGTCTGAGCAACATTGCAACAAATCCGGGGCAGGCGATAACGTCCGGTAACAATTCCTTCACCAATTGCTAATTTGGCGGTAAGCACTTTACGTTTACAATTCATTGTTTAAGTCTTTTACTTAAACCTAAGACCATTCCTCAAGACCGCTATCCATGAATGTCACCCAAGATCTTTCGTTTATCACCCTCATTACCAATGCTTCAGTATTAGTACAGCTAGTCATGGCGCTGCTGCTGGCAGTCTCCGTGATGAGCTGGACTTATATTTTCCGCAAGATGTTCGCGATCCGCAGCGCTCGTTCGCAGACGGAAGAGTTCGAGCGCGCATTCTGGTCCGGCGGCAACCTGGCTACCCTGTACCAGGACGCCACCTCGAACCGCCGCAAAGGCGCTGGGCAAACCGGTGCGCTGGAACGCATTTTCGAAGCCGGCATGGATGAGTTCAACAAGGTCAAGGCTTCGCTCGGCCACAAGAGCGCGGGCGACTCCGCCGCCTTGCTGGACGGCGCCCGGCGCGCCATGCGCGCGGCTTACCAGCGGGAAATGGATGCGCTGGAATCGCACCTGGCTTTCCTCGCTTCGGTCGGCTCGGTGTCGCCTTATGTCGGCCTGTTCGGCACCGTGTGGGGCATCATGAATGCTTTCCGCGGCCTGGCAAACGTGCAACAAGCTACGCTGGCAGCGGTTGCGCCCGGCATCGCCGAAGCCCTGATCGCCACCGCGATCGGCCTGTTCGCCGCGATTCCGGCGGTGGTTGCCTACAACCGTTTCTCGCACGATGTCGACCGCCTGGCCATCCGCTTCGAGAGCTTCATCGAAGAATTCTCCAACATCTTGCAACGTCAGGCGCGCTAATGTCCGGCTCCTCATCCATGCGCGGCGGCCGCACCCGCAAATTCAAGGCGGACATCAACGTCGTTCCGTACATCGACGTGATGATGGTATTGCTGGTGATTTTCATGGTGTCGGCGCCGCTGACCAATCCGAGCGTGATCAATTTGCCGAATGCGGCGAAATCGGCGACCCCGCCCACCGAATACATCGAAATCACCCTGAAGCCGGGCGACCTTACCAGCGTGCGCATCAACGGCCAGAAAAGCGGCACCAGCAAGGCCGAGAGCGTGCCGCGCAACGGCTTGAAGCAGAAGCTGCAGCTGCTGCATGCCGACAAACCCGAGATGCCGGTGATGATTTCCGCCGACAAGGACATCAAATACGACGATGTGATCAAGGTCATTTCGGAAGCCAAGATGCTTGGCATTAACCGCGTCGGACTGGCGACAAAGTGACGATCTGGTTATGACAGGCAACTCCCCGTATTCCGTACCAAAAGAACCCGGCAGCATACGCGCCATCATGCTTGCAGCGGCGGTGCATGCCGCCCTGTTTGCCTTCCTCTGGTTCGGCATCCACTGGCAAAGCACGCAGCCGATAGCAGTCGAAGCTGAAATCTGGGATCCGCAGATCAAGGATGCCGCGCCGACGCCGCCGGAACCAGTGCCGCAGCCGACTCCGGAACCGAAGCCGGAGCCGGTGATCCAGGACACCACGCCGCCGAAGGTGGTGGCGCCGCCGTTGCCGGATCCGGAAATCGCGCTGGAACAGGAAAAGAAACGCAAAGAGCAGGAACGCAAGGACCTGCAGCGCCAGGAAGAACTGGAAAAGCAGCGGAAATTGCAAAAACAGCAAGAGGAACAAGAGGAAAAGGACAGGCTGAAGGCCGAGGCTGAGCAAAAAGCCGCCAAGGACAAGGCCGCCGCCCAGGAAAAACAGAAACTGGATGCCGCCAAAAAGACTGAAGCCGATGCCAAGAAGAAACAGGCAGCTACAGAGGCTGCCGCCGAAACCAAGCGCCGCAGCGATGAAATGAAGCGCATGCTGGGCCAGGCTGTCGGCAATGGCCCCGCCAACAGCACCGGCACCGCAGCCCAGTCGCAAGGGCCGCGCGGCGATCCTGGCTATGCGCAAAAGGTTGCCAGCAAGATCAAGTCGAACATTATCTTTAATGTGCCCGAAGGCCTGGCCGGAAACCCGGCAGCGGAATTTGATGTCCAACTGCTACCGGACGGTTCGGTGGCGAGCGTGCGCCTCAGGAAATCCTCTGGAGTTTCCGGTTTTGACGAGGCAGTCAAACGAGCGATTGAGAAATCGGCGCCTTATCCAAAAGACAAAACGGGTTCTGTTCCGTCCAGCTTCATCGGAACCCATAAACCGAAAGATCAGTAAGCCATGAAAAACAAACTGCACCAACTATTCGCAGCCATCGGTCTCGTGCTTGCCGCGGTGGCGTTCAGCGCCCCGGCCAACGCCCAGCTGCGCATCGAAACCTCAGGCGTCGGCGCCAGCCAGATTCCGATCGCCATCGCCGGCTTCAGCAACGAAGACCTGGCGCCGCAGCAGGTTACCGCGATCATCAAGGCCGACCTGGCGCGCAGCGGGTATTTCAAGATTATCGATACCGGCGACGTCATCTCCGAAGCGACCCAGGTCAACCTGGGCGACTGGAAAGCACGCGGCGCCGACGCCCTGGTGGTCGGCAGCGTACAGCGCCTGGCCGACGGCCGTTTCGATGTGCGCTACCGCCTGATGGACACCGTCAAATCGGCCCAGCTGTCGGCCCTGGCGATGGCTGCCGCGCCACAATACACGCGGGTCACCGCCCACAAGATCGCCGACGACATCTATGAAAAACTGATCGGCGCGCGCGGCGCATTTGCCACCCGCATCGCTTACATCATCAAGGCCGGCAAGGAATACCGGCTGGAAGTAGCCGACTCCGACGGCGAAGGCACCCAGGTCGCGCTGCGTTCCAACGAACCGATCATTTCGCCGGCCTGGTCGCCGGACGGCACCAAGGTCGCCTATGTCTCGTTCGAAGCCAAGAAACCGGTGGTCTACGTGCAGAACCTGATCACCAAGCAGCGCATCGTGGTGGCCAACTACAAGGGCAGCAATTCGGCGCCGTCATGGTCGCCTGACGGCAGCAAGCTGGCGATTGCGCTGGCGCGCGACGGCCTGACCCAGGTCTACGTGGTGAACTCCGACGGCGGCGGCTTGCGGCGCCTGACCCAGACCAACGGTATCGACACCGAACCGCAGTTTTCGGCAGACGGCCAGAACATCTACTTCACCAGCGACCGCAGCGGCGGCCCGCAAATCTACAAGATGAGCGCCAACGGCGGCGACGCCCAGCGCGTGACCTTCGGCGGCACTTACAACATCAGCCCGCGGATTTCACCCGACGGCAAGACGCTGGCGTATATTTCGCAGCGCGGCGGCCGCTTCCAGCTGTATGCGCTGGACCTGAGCAACGGCCAGGAGCAGCGTTTGTCGGACACAGTCAAGGATGAATCCCCGAGTTTTTCGCCGAACGGCAAATACATCATGTACGCCACAGAATCGGGCCGCCGCGGTTCGCTGGCGGTGGTCTCAGTTGACGGCCGCGTAAAACAGCGCTTAACTATGCAGGCAGGCGATATACGGGAGCCTACTTGGGGTCCTTTCATGAAATAATCACGTAGTTACTTTGAATCGACGTTCGTTTCCCACTCTGGAGAATTAAAAATGCTAAATATCAGAAACTTTGCCCTCGTCGTTGCCAGCGCCATCTTGCTGGCCGCTTGCTCGTCCCCTGTCAAGCTGGACGACAAGGCAGTCCCGGTCGTCGACAGCGGCGCTACCGGCGCTGATACCCGTTCCGTCAATACGGTTGACGCCGGCTCCAGCGATCCGCTGAACCAGCCAGGCGGCATCCTCTCCAAGCGCAGCATTTACTTTGACTTCGACAGCTACACCGTCAAGGACGAGTTCAAGGCAGTAGTCGAAGCGCACGCCCAGTACCTGAACAGCCACAAGAACCGCAAGATCATCATCCAAGGCAATACCGATGACCGCGGCGGCCGCGAATACAACCTGGCGCTGGGACAAAAACGTGCCGAGGCAGTACGCAAGGCATTGGTGTTGTTAGGCGTATCGGACACCCAGGTCGAAGCGGTTTCGCTGGGCAAGGAAAAACCTAAGGCTCTCGGCAGCGACGAAGCGTCCTACGCTGAAAACCGCCGTTCCGACATCGTTTATCAATAATGATGCGGACGTTCTTCAAAGCCACGATAACTGCGGCCATGCTGGCCGCAGTTTTTTCCGCTCCGACCGCCCGCGCCGGGCTGTTTGACGACGATGAAGCACGTCGGGCGATATTGGATATACGCAGCAAGATCGATGCGGTGAATGCCAGGGTCGATACCAAGGCCGACAAGACCAGTTCCCTGAGCCTGTCCGACCAGAATGATCGCCTGAACCAGGAAATCGCCAAGCTGCGCGGACAGATCGAAGTGCTGACCAACGAGCTGGCCAATACCCAGCAGCGCCAGAAAGATTTCTACGTCGACCTCGATACCCGCATGCGCAAGCTGGAGCCGCAGAAGGTCAGCGTCGACGGCCAGGAAGTGAGCATCGGCGCCAACGACCAGAAGGCCTACGATGCAGCGCTGGCGACCTTCAAGTCGGGCGACTATAAAACCGCGGCCACGGCATTTTCGAATTTCGTGCGCTCCAGCCCGGATTCGGGCCTGGCGCCGTCCGCGCAATATTTCCTGGGCAATTCGTATTACGCCCTGCGCGATTACAAGAATGCGATAGCGGCGCAGCAGGTGGTGGTCAGCAAGTATGCCGACAATCCCAAGGCCGCCGATGCCCTGTTGACTATCTCCAGCAGCTACACCGAGCTGAAGAACAAGCCACAGTCCAAGCGCGCACTGGAACAGCTGCTGTCGCAGTATCCGAACACGCAGGCGGCCCAGACAGCAAAGGAACGCCTGGCCACGCTCAAGTGAGCGGCAAAATTTAATTTTGCAGATTATATAAATAAAAGTGCATATGGGTTTGACAGCTCATATACACTTTACATATAATAGCGGTCTTTCGGGTCGTTAGCTCAGCTGGTAGAGCAGCGGACTTTTAATCCGTTGGTCGCAGGTTCGAATCCCGCACGGCCTACCACGAATAAGCAGTAGCAAGAAAAACAGAAGCACAGAAACACAGAAGCAGCCGCTTGCAGAAATGTAAGCGGCTTTTTTGTTTTTGCCCGCCGGTTTTTGCGCCACCGCGAGCTCTCTCCCCTTCTTCGAATTCCAGCATCTGGCTGCGCATTTATTGCAAATAATTTCTACACGGCTATCTGTTTTCGAATTTTATGTTGATATGCAGGTTTTTTCCGTCTTTAATATCCCTGGAAAAATCCGCCCATGGCCCAAGAATGGCATAAACAAAGGCATTCGCTTAATAATCGATAAATTCGAACATATCCCCTTATTTTTTCCGTTTTTCTTTTGATTTGGCAACGCGCATACTTGTTCCAGTTGCTTCAACACTACATCCATCGCAACCATTTTTCATAGTGGAAAATGGCGCTGCCTGCAGTCACTGACGGAGAAAAACCATGCTTCAGATTCGTAAAAGCGAAGAACGCGGCGTCGCCGATCACGGCTGGCTGAATTCGCACCATACATTTTCGTTCGGCCACTATTTCGATGCGGGACATACCGGCTTCGGGCCGCTGCTGGTGATCAATGAAGACCGCGTAAAAGCCGGCCAGGGTTTCGGCACCCACGGCCACAGCGACATGGAAATCATTTCCTATGTGCTGGACGGCGCGCTGGAACACAAGGACAGCATGGGCACCGGTTCGGTCCTGCATTACGGCGACGTGCAAAGGATGAGCGCAGGCAGCGGCGTACGCCACAGCGAGTTCAATCACTCGGCCAGCGCGCCCGTGCATTTCCTGCAGATCTGGATCAAGCCGAATGTCGCCGGCATTCCGCCCAGCTACGAGGAAAAGCATTTCACCGTCGCGCAAAAGCAGCAACAGCTGCGCCTGATCGCATCGGCCGACGGCCGCGGCGACTCGGTGCTGATACATCAGGATGCGGCGATTTATGCAGCGATCCTGAACGGCGGCGAGCCGCTGCAGCACAAGCTGGCAGACGGGCGCAACGCCTACGTGCATGTGATACGCGGCCACGTCAGCGTCAACGGCGTCGAGCTGAACGGCGGCGATGCGGTGAAGGTGACGGCCGAGAATGTAGTCACACTGGCCAATGCCGATGCTGCGGAAGTATTGCTGTTCGACCTGCCCTATTGATCTGGCAGGCGTAGCAGAAACCAGGCAAGCCGGAACAGCGTCAAGCTGCCCGGCTTTTTTTAAAGCGCTCCCGGCACATGGCGGATCAGGCGCGCCATGGCGTCGCTGTCGCGCATGCGCTCCATCCACCAGCTCAAGGCGGCGCCATCGTCGCCGGTGCGCCACGCCAGCGAAAAGGTTTCGTCCGGCTTCGGCTCTTCCACTTCTTTCACGATCAGGGCGCCCGCAGCAATCGCCGCGCGTGCGCACGGCTCCGGCAAAAAACCGAAGCCGATGCCTGCCAGCTGCAAGTCGTATTTGCTGCGCATGTCAGGCACCGTCAGCGTGTCTTGCCCGAACAGCAGCCCCACCGTGCGCGACGCCATCTTGCGCGCCGAATCGGCCACGCTGATGGCGCGATGCGGCAGCAGTTCGGCCTTGCCCAGAACCCGCTTCACCTTGGCCAGCGGATGCGTCGGCGCCACCACGAATACAAAGGAGATCGTACCCATCTTCTCGGCGATGTAACCGCCGCCTGCCGGTCCCTGCCCCGGCGCCGCAATCAGCAAATCAACACGGCGTTCCAGCAGGGCTTCCCAGGTGCCGGCCAGCGATTCCCTGGCGATGCGCAAGCGGGTTTTATCGGCGACGCGGCAAAAAGCAGAGATGTCGGACTCCAAGGCTGTTATCGAAAACAGCGAGTCTATGCAGATCGTCAGTTCGGTTTCCCAGCCGGAGGCCACGCGGCGCACACGATGTTCCAGGTCTTCCGCCGCCTTCAGCAGGTAGCGCCCTTCCTTCAGCAATTCCACGCCGGCGCGCGTCAGCGCTACCTTCGGCCCTTGGCGTTCGTAGACCTGCACGCCCAGGTCCTGTTCGAGTTTCGATACGGTATAGGAGATGGTCGAAGGCACCCGGTGCAATTCGCTGCCGGCGGCGGAAAACGAGCCGCGGCGGTCGATGGCGTCAAGGATCAACAGCGCATCGAGACTGATTCTGAACATGGGGTTCCCGATAGAGAGGACGAATTAGGAATCGATCGCGTAGCCGGCCGCGATCCAGGCGTCTATGCCGCCCGACAGCGGCCGCACCTTCTTGTAACCCCTCAGCATCAGCTGCTTGGCGACCAGCGCCGCCGAAGCTTCGTTGGGACAGGCGCAGTAGACGATCACTTCCTGGTCCACCGGCGCATCGAACACGAAGCTGTTGATCTCCTGATGCGAGATGGTGCGCGCGCCAGGAATGCGTCCAGCCTGCTGCGAAGCAGGCGAGCGGACGTCGACGATGGCCGGCGTGATGCCCTGCTTGAACAGCTGGTCCAGTTCCGCCACCGAGATGCGCGCCATGCGCAGAGACATGCGGAAGCGCCGCCGCTGCCACCATTTGCTGGCGACGAAAATCGCAAAACCGGCGGCGACCAGCATCATGCCGTACTGGCCGAGTTCGGTCAGCACGCTCAGCAAGTCGTCGATGGTGGTGCTGAACAGCGAACCGAGGAAAATCGCCAGGCCGGCCCACAAGGCCGCGCCTATGCTGTCGTAGACGATAAAAGTAGTGCGGCTGGTGCCGATGGTGCCGGCCAGCGCGCTGGCGATGGAAGCAAAACCCGGAATGAACTTGGCGACCAGCAGCGAACGTGCGCCCCAGCGCGAATAGATGGATTCGGTTTGCCGCACGCAGGAATCGGGCGACAGCGAAATCCGGCACAAGGTAGAGAGCACTTTCCTGCCGTAACGCCGGCCTGCCATGTACCAGAGGAAATCGGCGACCAGCGCCGCCGCCACTGCCGTCAGCAACAGCACCGGCGCAGAATATTCGCCGCGGTGCATCAGTGCGCCGGTAATCACCAGGGTCGGATAAGCCGGCACCGGCGCTCCCAGCTGTTCGGCCAGCACATTGAAAAAGACGATGACCAGCCCATATTGCTCAATCAAATGAAACAGGTAGGTCATTTCTTTCGTCGCCTCGCTACATATCCAGTGTCGTGTCATATCGGCAATATCGAACTATCGCCGTAATTCCTCGATCATTATAAAGTTGATGGCGATCCCGCTTCACCCTTTTCTGAAAGATATTCCGTGACCGCCAGCCAGACCAGCAGCGCCGCCGGCAGCAGCAGGGACAGGAACAACAGGTATTTGTAGGCAAAGGCGCCGCCGATGGCGCCGACGCCGAACATCACCACCGGCCAGAAGAACTTGATGCAGCGCTGGCGCACCGTTTCGTCCGCCGCACCGCGCAGGATGTCGACCAGGTCGATCACCAGCTGGGTGACATTGCCGGTCATGACCGTGGTCGGCGTCAGGTGCTGCAGCACCAGGCGGCTGCTGGCGTTCTGCACGCCCATGCAGGCGGCGCCGCAGATGCCGGCCAGCAGGGCCAGCGGCGCTTCCGTATCGCCGAGCGGTTGCGCCAGGCAGCCGGCGATCATGAAGCCCAGCAAAAAAATCAGCTGCAGCACCAGCAGGTAAGGCATGGGCTGGCGAGCGCTGCGTTCCAGCCAGATGAGCGTGACGCGCGTCAGCGCCACCGCGAGTATGAAGGCCGGGAACGCCAGCAGCTTGATCAGCACGCCATGCGAATGATTGGCCAGCTCGCTGCCGATCAGCACGAAGTTGCCGGTGACGTGTGCGGTGAACAGGCCGAACAAGGCGACGAAACCTACGGTGTCGACATAACCGGCGAGGAAACTCAGTACGACCGATTGATGGGTCCTGCGATTGCCTGCCTGCATCCCGCGCCCTCCGTCAAGCCTGGCCGCAGCCAGGTAACCCAATGTCATCGCCACCGCCAGCAAAGCGCCGACCGGAGTCGGCGGCGAACGGCGACAACAAACCCGATGTGATTTTTGTATAACGCATGATAATCCTCAAATCGTCCCCGGGACGGAACTTAGCACAAGTTTAAAACGCGAAGCAGCTGCAACCCAAGGCGCCCCAGAATCCCGAATAGTCTGAAATCGGCACTGTCGATTTTCTTGCCGCATCGTGCGCATGGGCGTGCACGCCGCAGGCGCCTGCGCACTGATGCGGCAGGGCCTGGCGCTGCTGCGATACCGGACGATAATGGCCCGGCACATTCTTCACCGGCGACCAGTCCGGCAAGACCGGGATCGGCGGCGGCGCCAGCGGTCCGAACTCCGCGGCGCCATATACGATCTTGCCGCCCACTACCGTCAGCACCGACTCCAGCGCCTTGATGCTGTCTTCGTCGACGCTGAAGAAGTCTGCCGACAATACCGCCAGGTCCGCCAGCTGCCCTTGCTTGATGCGGCCCTTCTTGCCCTGCTCGCTGGAGAACCAGGCGCTGCCGTTGGTCCACAGTTCAAGCGCGGTTTCGCGCGGCAGCCGGGCGGCGCTGTCGTACAGCTTCATGCCGCCGACGGTGCGCCCCGACACCAGCCAGTACAGCGCGGTCCAAGGGTTGTAGCTGGCCACCCGGGTGGCATCGGTGCCGGCGCCGACCGGCACGCCCATCTCCAGCATGCGCGCGATCGGCGGTGTGTGGGCGGCAGCTTCGGCGCCGTAGCGGTCGACAAAATATTCGCCCTGGAACGCCATCCGGTGCTGGATGGCGATGCCGCCGCCCAGCACGCGCACCCGCTCGATATTCTGCGGCGTGATGGTTTCCGCATGGTCGAAAATCCAGTGCAGACCGTCGAAAGGAATTTCGCGGTTCACTTTTTCAAATACATCGAGCATGCGGCTGATCGACTCGTTGTAGGTGGCATGCAGGCGGAACGGCCAGCGCTGCGAGACCAGGTGCCGCACCACTTTCTCCAGTTCGTCTTCCATGCCGGCCGCCAGTTCCGGCCGCGGCTCAAGGAAATCTTCAAAGTCCGCCGCCGAAAATACCAGCATCTCGCCGGCGCCGTTATGGCGGTAGAAATCGTCGCCCTGGCCAGGCGAAACCATGCCGGTCCATTTCTGGAAATCTTCCAGCTCCTGCCCTTTGCGCTGGGTGAACAGGTTGTAGGCGATGCGTATCGTCAGCTGCTGGTCACGCGCCAGTTGGTCGATGATGGCGTAATCTTCCGGATAATTCTGGAAGCCGCCGCCGGCGTCGATGGCGCTGGTGAGGCCGAGCCGGTTCAGTTCGCGCATGAACTGGCGGGTGGAATTGACTTGCTGCTCGTGCGGCAAGGCCGGGCCCTTGGCCAGGGTCGCATACAGGATCATCGCGTTCGGCTTGGCGATCAGCATGCCGGTCGGATTGCCGGCGGCGTCGCGCTGGATTTCGCCGCCTGGCGGATTCGGCGTGTCCTTGGTGTAGCCGACGGCGCGCAAGGCGGCGCGGTTGAGCAAGGCGCGGTCGTACAGGTGGAGGATGAACACCGGCGTGTCGGGCGCGGCGGCATTGATTTCTTCCAGGGTCGGCATGCGCTTTTCGGCGAACTGGAATTCGGTCCAGCCGCCGACCACGCGCACCCACTGCGGGTGCGGCGTGCGCAGTGCCTGCTGTTTCAGCATGCGCAAGGCGTCCGCCAGCGAAGGCACGCCTTCCCAGCGCAATTCCAGGCTGTAGTTGAGGCCGCCGCGGATCAGGTGCAAGTGGGAGTCGTTCAGGCCGGGGATCACGGTGCGGCCGTTCAGGTCGATCACCTGGGTCGTCGCACCGCGGTGACGCATCGCCTCTTCGGCATCGCCGACGGCAATGAATTTTCCATCCTGTATCGCCACCGCTGCCGCCAGCGGCTGTGTCTTGTCGACCGTGTGAAAACGGCCGTTCAACAAAATCATGTCTGCGCTCATGGTCTTCTCCTGATGCTTTCGGATCTGATGATGCAATTAATTCGACATTAAAATAAGAATCGATTTCTTTTGACTGGCCCTGGATCAGCGCCAATGAATTGCAGTATGGCCGAGGAGAAATTAAAAGAAAAACGGAAAATTTATAGGCGAGTAATCGAATTTATCGATTATTGATTTAATGACATTTTCAACAAACAGACGCACAGCTTCAGGCCATCTCATCCAGCAGCGTATGGCCGTATACCGTGAAGCGGCTTTTGCCCTGGCGCTTGGCCTGGTACATCGCTTCGTCCGCCTGGCGCATGGCAGAATCCCACTCCATGTTTTCGGCCTGGCACAGGGCGATGCCGATGCTGCAGCCGATACCGTCGCCGATGGCGGCGACGCGGCTGACGATGCGGCCGGCGACCGCGGTGGCGGTAGCTTTGATGGCGGCGGCGGGCGCCACCAGGCACACCACGAATTCATCGCCGCCGACCCGGCCGGCGATATCGCTGTCGCGCAGCACCGACCTGAGGGCAGCGGCCACTTCGACCAGCACGGTATCGCCGCGGTCATGCCCGAGGTCGTCGTTGATGCGCTTGAATCCGTCCAGGTCGATGAACAGCAGCGCCACCGCATGGCGGCCCGGCAAGTCGCGGCTGCGCAAGGTTTCCGCCAGTTCCAGGAACAGGGAACGACTAGGCAGGCCGGTCAGGTCGTCCAGCCGCACCTGGTCCATCCTGACTTCCAGCATGGCGTTGTTCAGCGCCAGCAAGCGCGCGTCGTGCACTGTCTTCAGATAGACCTGGTTCATTTCGCGCAGATAGATCAGCAGCAGCAGCGTGGCAGAAACCAGCGCGTTGCAGCGGCCGACATACCAGCCCACCGAGAACTGGCTGCCGCCGGCCATGGTGATGGCGTTGTCGCATAGCAGCGCAACCAGCGCCACCCCCAGCCATACATGCAAGACCGCCCGGAAGCGGGTGGCTTGCCACAGTAGCAGCAAGGCTGCAGCGGTAAGCGCTTGCAGCAAGGGGCCGACGCCGCTGGTGAGCACGCGATGAAAATTGCCGTTGTTGTCCAGCACCGGCAATTGCTCATGGAATGCCGTGACCAGGGCCAGGCTGGCCACCAGCGCCACCGCCACCGCCGCCATCAGCCATTGCGCCATGCGTCCGGGATGGTAATGCGCCAGGGCCGGGCTCCACCAGCGGCTGGCGGCATAGGCCAGGATTCCCAGCGCCAGGCCGGCATGCCAGAAAAACCACAACCAGATCGTAGTCTGCGGCCCGCCCAGCAATGCTCCTTGCGGCAGGAACATGTCGGGCAAAGCCAGGAATTGCAGCAGGAAGATCCCGGCGCAATAAAAGCAGGCGGCGCCGATATACAGCAAATCGAGCGCCCTGGTGGCGCGATAGTGGGCAAAAATCAGATAGGTGATGATGACATAGGCGACCACGGTCGCGGTCTGGTAGGAAGGGAGGAAAGCCGGCACCCGCGGCCCCATGACCGCTGCCGCCGGCAGCAACAGCAGCGTTCCCAGCACGATCCCGACGCAGACCCACAGGGCGTGCCGCCGCTGGCGGCTGCTCGCCTGCCGCGTCGCCGGCGAAGCGCTGATAGGATGCCAGGCCGGCTTGGACATGGCTTTGTTGCCTGCACTACGTGCATTATGTGCGCGGTCGGTCATCGCCTGTTCTTTATAAAGCCCTTGAATGATTGAATTTCCACAAAGAAATCTTACCCATGGGCATCAAAATGATAACTTGAATGCCCGTGACGGGCTAATACAAAAAAGCTATTACTTGCGCTTTCAAAAGAGAAATTGGACTTGTCATACAATGGCTCTTTTATCTTGAGACCATGCCATGCGCGCTATCGAAATCACCCATCCCGGCGGCCCGGAAGTATTGCAGATCTGCGAACGCCCCCTGCCTTCGTTCAAGCCAGGTGAAGTCCTGATCAAGGTGCAAGCCGCCGGCATCAACCGGCCGGACGTGTTCCAGCGCACCGGCAACTATTCGCCGCCACCCGGGGCATCCGATTTGCCGGGGCTGGAGATCGCCGGTGAAATCGTCGACGGCGATTTCGGCGGCAGCCCCTTCAAAAAAGGCGACCTGGTATGCGCCCTGGTGCAAGGCGGCGGTTATGCCGAATACTGCTGCGCGCCGACCGCCCAGTGCCTGCCGCTGCCAGAGGGATGGAGCGCGGCGGAAGCGGCGTCTCTGCCGGAAACCTTCTATACCGTCTGGAGCAATGTCTTCGATCGCGCAAAGCTGGCGAGCGGCGAGACCCTGCTGGTGCAGGGCGGCAGTTCCGGCATCGGCGCGGCTGCGATCCAGATTGCCACGGCGCTTGGCCACCGGGTATTCGCCACCGCCGGCTCGGATGAAAAATGCCGCGCCTGCGAAGCGCTCGGCGCTGAACGCGCGATCAATTACCGCACTGAAGATTTCGCCGCCGTCATCAAGGCTGCGACCGACGGCAAGGGCGTCAATGTGATCCTAGACATGGTGGCCGGCGATTACGTGCCGCGCGAAATCAGCTGCCTGGCCGACGACGGCCGCCTGGTATTCATCGCCACCCTGGGCGGCAGCAGCGCCAATATCGATTTCCGCCACATCATGATGCGGCGCCTGACGATTACCGGCTCGACCCTGCGGCCGCGGCCGATTGCCTTCAAGGCTGCCATCGCTGCCCAGCTGCAGGAGCGCGTCTGGCCGCTGCTGGCGGCAAAAAAAATCAAGCCGGTGATCTTCAAGACCTTTCCGCTCGAACAGGCAGCGCAAGCGCATGCGCTGATGGAAAGCAGTTCGCATATCGGCAAGATCATGCTGACCGTGTAGGGTGGGCATACCGTGCCCACCCTACGGCAACCACAGACCTAATCCAGCGGCACCGCGCGATAACGGTTGACCTCGGCTGCGCTGACGATCGGCGCCTTGTTGCCCCAGCTGTTGCGGATATACGAGACCACTGCCGCCACTTCGCTATCGCTCAAGGCAGGCCCGTATGGCGGCATGCCGTAGGGACGCGGATTGGCAGCAGTGCTCGGCGCAAATCCGCCGTTGAGCACTACCCGGATCGCATTCACCGGCGCCGGCATGGTGATCGCGTGATTGCTTGCCAGCGGCGGATAAGCCGGCCACTGGCCTTTGCCGGAAGCCTGGTGACAATCGATGCAATGGTTTTTGTAGATCTTCTGCCCCAGCTCCATCACCCGCGCCACTTCGTCCGGACTGGCGCGCTCCTTGAGCTCCGAGGCTTCTTTCTGGCGCGGCAAGGACTTCAGGTAAACCGCCATGGCCCGCACATCCTGGTCGCTCAGGTGCTGCAGGCTGGCGCCCACCACTTCCGCCATCGGTCCCAGCACCGTGCCGCGCGGCGAGACGCCATTTTTCAGCAGGCCTGTAATGTGCTCGATATCCCAGTCGCCAAGGCCGATTTCCTGGTCCGAAGTCAGCGACGGCGCATACCAGTTGACCACCGGGATAAAACCGCCGCCCAGGTCCGCCTTCAAGTCAGTGCCGCCCAAGGCATTGCGGGTAGTGTGGCAAGCGCTGCAGTGGCCCAGCCCTTGCACCAGGTAGGCGCCGCGGTTCCACTCCACCGATTGCTGCGTCTCGTCCTGATACACGCCAGGCCGGAAATACAGGGCGCGCCAGCCGTAAAGCAGGAACCGGTTGTTATAGGGGAAACGCAAATCGTGCTGGCGGTTCTTTTGCTGCACCGCCGGCACGCTGCGCAGGTAGGCAAACATGGCGTCGGCATCGCTGCGCGTGACCTTGGTGTAGTTGGTGTACGGGAAAGCCGGATACAGCAGGCTGCCGTCTTTCGATTTGCCGTTGTGCAGCGCTTGCCAGAAATCGTCGGCCGACCAGGAGCCGATGCCGGTTTCCTGGTCAGGCGTGAGATTGGGCGCATAGATGGCGCCGAACGGCGTCTGTATTGCGCGCCCGCCGGCCAGTTCCTTGCCGCCGCGCGCCGTATGGCAGGCCATGCAGTCGCCGCCGCGCACCAGGTAAGCGCCGCGGCTTATCTGCTCGGCAGGATTCGTGGCGGCCTGCGCCGGCAGCGGAGGCGCGCTGTTGTCGTCTGCATTCAAGGCCACCACGACGCCGACAGCCGCAATGATCAGCAACAGCAAACCAGCCAGCATCCACTTGAGTAGTCGTTTCATTCTGCGCTCTGCTTCATCAAGGGTTGGCGGGAGGGAGGAGGATGCTGCCGCAAGCCAGCGGCAGCTTGGCAGTGCTGGGAGCGGCCGCGGTGGCGTCGGCAGGCACCGGCTGCGCCGCGAGCCAGGACGCCACCGCGCCGATGTCTTCCGCGCTCAGGCGCTGCGCTACCTGCGCCATGCAGTCGGGCGCCACGGCATGCCGCGCGCCATTTTTCCAGGCGCCGATCTGGCTCGCCAGGTAATCGCGCGGCAGGCCGAGCAAACCTGGCGTGGTCGGCAAAACGCCGGTCATGGCGCTGCCATGGCAGGCGATGCAGGCCGGGATCTTCTTGGCCGGGTCGCCCTGGTTGACCAGGATTTCGCCGCGCGCCCGCGTTGCACTCGACGGATCGGGCGGCTGCGGCGGCGGATAAGGCGGATGCTGGTCCGCAAAATACTGGGCGATTTCCTGCAGGTAGGCGTCCGACAGATGGTCGACCAGGTAGGTCATCATCGGATACTGCCGGCGTCCTTCGCGAAAATTGTGCAGCTGGTTGTAGAGGTAACCGGCCGGCTTGCCGGCGATGCGCGGGTAATAACCGTCGTTGGTGGCGCGTCCCTGCTCGCCATGGCAGGCGGTGCAGGCGGTGAGACGTTGTTTGATGGTGTCCGGAACCGGACCGGCATCTGCCTCGGCCGCAGTGGCGAAGACAGGCGGCAGCGCGGCCGCAAGGAAAAACAGGAACTGTGCGCCAAGACGGCGCCCGGCCGGTCTTACCGAAAGAATCGACATGATTTTCCTGCTTATTGTTGGATTTTTTGGGAAGGCGTTCTCAATGCGATTATAGCCTAGCAAATGAGTAGCAATTCGGCTCGGCAGCCGCCATGAAGGCTTTTCCGGCTGGACAAATTGTCCCAGGCCGGGGACGGTCATTTCGGCGGTTTCTGCGGCACCAGCGGCTGGTCGATGGTGGTACCAGGCTCGTTCACATACATCTGCTCTTCGACGATATCGAGCTGCTGGCTGCCGTCGAGCGCGTGCCCGGTCCAGCGTTCGGCGGGATTCACCGGCTGCATTTTTTTCTGGATTTCTTTCTGCATTTCTTTCTTACCGTGCTTGACGCCGGTCGCTACATGCCTGTTTTTTTCCACAGCAGTCTCCTCCATGTATTGGCCAGCTGTCGCTGGCCTTTTCAATATAGGACGTATGGCGCCTGGCGCATAGCAAAGAATCCGGCGCGCCAATAAAAAACGCCGGTCCAGATTCTCATCTGGACCGGCGTCCCTTGTTTAATTCAGCCTCGGATCAGCGCTCGTAGTAACCGCCCCGATATTGCTGGCGATAATAATCGCGGTTTTCCACATAGACCGGAGCTGGGCGGTAATACACAGGCTGCGGACGGTAATACACAGGCTGCGGACGGTAATACACCGGGGCTGGCCGATAATAGACCGGCGCAGGCTGGTAATAAGTGGGCTGAGGACGGTAGTACACCGGCGCAGGCTGCGCATAATAACCTTGGCCGCGATCGTAATAGCCGCGGTTGTCGTCGCGGTAGCCGCCGGAAGTTGCGCCCACGGCAGCACCGAGCACGCCGCCGACGATAGCGCCGTTACGGCCGCCCACGGCGCCGCCGATGACAGCACCTGCCACCGCGCCGATGGCGGTATTGGCGCCGTCGTTGTATGCCAGGGCAGAGGTTGAAACCGCAGCAGTCGTGCTGGCCAGCAGCGCAACACATATCCATTTTTTGTAAAGCATGATTGACTCCTTCAAGGGTCGTATAGTCACAGACCGCTAAGTCCACGGCTGTTGATTTGAACTATAGACCAACTCTCAGGGAAAGCACGCAAACGATACATACTTTTACATCTGAACAACATGCTTACAAAGTCAGTGCAGCTTGACCGAGGGCTTGGCATGCTTCATCAGGCTGCTGGCAGCGGCCGTGACGCCGGTGCGCACCGGCCCCAGCAAGGCGTTCAGGTGCATCAGGTGCAGGCTCGAATACATCATGCGGGCGAAGAAACCGTCGACAAACCAGCCGAGCTTGGTCAGCGAGCCCATCAAGGTGCCGACCGAGGTATTCCTGCCGAACGAAACCAGCGAGCCATGGTCCTTGTAGACATAGGGCGTATCCGGCGCCGCCTGTCCTTTATTCGAGCGCACGAACATCTCCAGCAGGTAGTCGGCCTGCTGATGCGCGGCCTGGGCCCGCGGCGGCACCATTTTGCCGTCGGGACCGACGCAAGCTGCGCAATCGCCCAGCGCGTAGATATTGTTGCTGCCGGCGACCTTGAGCATACCGTCGACTTCCAGCTGGCCCGATCTGGTCACCGGCAAACCCAGGGTCTTGAGGAAATCGGGCGCCTTGATGCCGGCCGACCATACGCACAGGTCGGACACATAATTGTTGCCGTTGGCGTCGGTCACGAAATTCTCCGCGATGGCGGCGACGCGGCAATCGGTGACCACCTTCACTTCGCGTTCCTGCAACAGCTTGGTGGCGGCCTTGGAAACCCGCTCGGTCAGCGGCGCCAGCAAACGCGGCGCGCCTTCCAGGATGGTGATGCGGACGTCCCGGTTCGGGTTCAGGTGCGGGAAATCATAATCGGTATAGACGCTGCTGGCATCGCGCAATTCCGCCGCCAGTTCGACCCCGGTGGCGCCGCCGCCGACGATCACGATATCGACGCCCGCCTGCGGATCCTTTTCTTTCTGCAGGTCCGCCAGCGCCAGCATTTTCAGCAGGCGCAGCCGGAAATGTTCGGCGTCTTCGGTCGTGTTCAGCGAAATCGTATTTTCCTCGGCGCCGCTGATGCCGAAATAGTTGGAAACGCTGCCGACCGCGATCACCAGCTTGCTGAAGCCGATCTGGCGTGGCGGGATCAGTTGCTGCGCCGATTCGTCCAGCACCGCATCCACCGTGATCGTGTTGTTGATGCCGTCGAGCGCAGTCATGGCGCCGTAGACGAAACGGAATTTATTGTCATGCGCCAACATCTGGTAAGACAGGCCTTCCTGGTGGATATCGCGCGTACCTGCGGCAACTTCATGCAGCGACGGTTTCCAGATGTGGTACAGCGCCCGGTCCACCAGCGTGACATGGCCGCTCCCCAGCTTGCGGCCGAGCTTGCAAGCCAGCTCCAGGCCGCCGGCGCCGCCGCCGACAATCACGATTTCATCCGACATCCATTTTTCCTTCAACTGTTTATTGATCAATCACGTTGCGAAACGCTGAAGCTTGCGCAGCCCAGAATCGGCACACCATGGGCCAAGTCTACTTTTATAGTGCTGCATAGCGCAATAGTGCCGTAGTTTTGCCGCTTTTTGATCAGGCATGGCCAATTTGCAGTATTCGGGAAAAACCGGCAACGCGCCAAAAACGGCATGGGCAGGATCCAAAAATCCGCTTTCAGCATGCAAAACCGGCGCTGGAAAACATCGCAGCAAATACCCAAATGGCCTCTGGTTGACAGCCCCAGACTGCGCTATGATGAAAGCAGAGACCATTGCAAATAAAATTTTCAGGAGGGTATATGTACCGGAAAATTCTCGTCGCCTACAATGGCACGCCCGAAAGCCGTTCTGCCCTGTATTCCTGCATCCAGCTGGCGCCAGGCCCTGACGTCGAGGTCCACCTGCTGGGGGTCATCAACCTTGCCACCTACCTGATGGCAGGCGAATTCGTCGCCGAATCCGCCATCCGGGCTGAAAAAACCCTGCTCGAACAAGAACTGATCAAGGGTCACAAGCTGCTCAGCGACGCCGGCATCAAGGCAGTCGACCATTTTGAAAGCGGCGAACCGGTGAACGTGATCAGCGACCTGGTCAGCAAACTGGCGATAGACCTGGTGATCGTCGGCCACTCGCGCAAGAAACCGATGGCGACACGCTGGTGGCGCGGCTCGGTCGATACCCTGCTGGTCGAAAAAGTGCCCTGCAGCGTACTGGTGGCAACCGATCCCTGCCCACCGACTTGAGCCTGCGCCAGGCTGGTGCTCCCAGCCGTCAGCCTATGTCTTAGGCGCTTCCGCCGGCTCCGGCATTGGCATCGGCAACTCGATCACCACTGTCGTCCCCTTGCCTTCGCCGCCGGCAAAACGGACTGCCCCGCCCAGGTAAGTCGCCCTTTCATGCAAACCGCGCAAACCGTGGGTGGCGGTGTTTTCAAAACGCTCCTGCGACATGCCGACGCCGTTATCGCGCACCGTCAAGGCCAGCCGGTCTTCGTCAATATCGAGAATCAGATCGACCTGGGTGGCCTGGGCGTGCTTGGAGACGTTGTTCAGGATTTCCTGCAGCATGCGATAGACCGCGATTTCGACTTTGCGATCGACTGCGATCTCCTCGTCCGGCAAGCTGGATTTGCAGACAATCTCGGTGCGCTGGCCGAAATCTTCCAGCTGTTCCAGAATGGCCGCTTTCAGGCCGAACAGTTCAAGCATGTTCGGCCGCAATTCAACCTGGATCCGGCGCGTGGTCGCCACCAGCGAGCTGAGCAGGGTTTGCATCTGCGCCTGGCGCTGCTGCCAATGCTCATTCTCCGGCAGGATTTTGTAGACACTCTCCAGGTGCATGCTGAGCGCCGTCAGGGACGCCCCCATATTGTCATGCAGCTCGCGCGCAATCGCCCGCTTCTCTTCTTCCCGTATGGTTTCCATGTGATTGGCCAGTTCGCGCAGCAAGGCGGTGCGCTGGGCGATGGTGCGCTCCAGCTCCAGTTCGCGCAGCCTGAGCGAATCCTCGGCACGCTTGCGCTCGCTGATGTCGGTGGCGATGCCGACCACGCCCATGACCCGCCTCTGCTGGTCGAACCATGGCGCCTTGGTGGTCTGGAATGTCACCATGCCGCCTGGCAGCTGCACCGTCTGTTCCAGCGTTTCCGAGACCCCGCCGCTCATGATGCGGGCATCATCCCTGTCGATGCGCAGAGCATCTTCTTCACGCGAGAACAGCTCGCTGCTGCGGCGATGCTTGGCCTCTTGCCACGTCAGCCCGAGCTGGCGCAAATAAGCCGGATTGGCGAAAATCAGGCATCCCTGACTGTCTTTGACGAAAATCGGGTCGTTGGTATTGTCGCTCACCGCAATCAGCAAGGCGGTGGCTTCCGCCAGCTCCGCCGCACTTTGCAAGCGCGCTCCGTATTCGCGGTCGACCTTGCCGGCGGCGCGCCAGAAAATGAACAGCACCAGCACGCCGTCGATCAAGGTCAGCAACGGCGGCACCGAGGTGCGGTCGTAGATACCCTGGCGCGCACCCCAGTCCGCCAGCCAGTGCAGGGCGACCAGCAGCACCAGCATCTGCGGCAGCGAGCGGCGCAGCATCTGTCCGCCCGGCGCATGGCGCGTGATGATCGCCATCAGACGCTGGTGCGGGCGCGACATCAGCAGCGCCATGCCGAACAGCAGGAAAGCGATGGCCGAGAGCCAGGGAATGCTCGTTGCGTAGACCATCTGGGTCATTGCCGCAACGTTGTACAGGTAACCCAGCAGCGGAATCGTGCTTAAAAATATGAGGGAGATCGCCAGGTATTCGGCCAGGTGGCTTTCCTTTTTGCCGCGGCAGTCCAGCAGCAGCAAAGCCAGTCCGCACAAAATGAAACCGATAGCCACCATGGGATGCAGGCCGCTCGGGTTGCGCAAACCAGGCTGCGGCGCCAACGCTGCAAGGACGATCTCAAGCCAGGCGGCGTTATGGAAGGCTTCTTGCCAAAGCGCGGCGCCGGCAAACAGCAGCAGCAACACCGCCAGCGCTTGCGCCACAAATCGGATCGCTTTTTGCGGCCTGGCCGCCAGGCACTGCAGCAGCAGGCTACCGGCGGCCAATAAAAATCCGGCAGCGGTGTTGGCCCGCATGAGAGGCAGCTGTGAAGTCGGAAACAGCAGATTTACCTGGTAAATACAGGCAATCAGCACCATGCCGGAAACGATCATCAGCGCCGCGTTCACGACGATGGCGGCAATGGTAGTGCGCGACACATAGTCGCGCGTCGCCGTGAGACTTTCCAGCGCGCGTGTCTTCAGCAAATCCTGGGAGTGCGGATTGCCCAGCTCCGCCTCGTGACTGTCTGTCGTCAAGTCGCCTCCAGCAAGTTCATGTCGGTTAATGCATGTTGGTCAAACCATGCAGGTCAAACGTAAAGCAGGTCATGCAAAAGGGTCGCATGAAAGCACAAAACCCGCTGGATGCCAGCGGGTGAGTATGACTGAAAGCGTTTCAAACAGCCAGCAGACGGCAATAGCCTGATTAATGATCAGGAAGCCCCGTCCCCAATGCTGCCAGCAGAGTACGCAGCTTGGAGAAGTCCGAACTCTTGTCGAAGAAAAAACGCACACCGTATTTCTCGCCGGCGCGGCGAAAGGCGCTGCTGACGTTATTGGTGAAAATGATTTTCGTGGAATTGAGCGGCGTGGGCGAGGCCGCCAGCGTACGCAACAGGCTCATGCCGTTACCCTCCTTGAGTTCAATGTCCAGGATCAGCACATCAAACGACCCGGCATCGATTTTTTTCAATGCATCGCCTTCCCCCTCGGCAAACCCGGCAAATACCACACCGGGAATTTCGCTCAAGGTATCAATCATCAAATTCCTGACAGCCATTGAATCTTCCACCAGAAAAATCCGCAACGGCGTGGCGCCGGATTTGGCTATATCGGAGGTTGTTGTATGGTCCATTTTGTTTGGCGGCTATCTTGCAACACCCCTCGCTTCAATTTATGCATTGCGCCAGGCCGGATGGGCGACTGGCATTTCTTGCATACGGCACGATCACATCCTCTAATCGATCAGGTTGTTCTTGATCGCATAATAAATAATATCCGCGTTGCTTGCCATGCTCATTTTCTGCAGCACGCGGGTGCGATAAGTGCTGATGGTCTTCACACTGAGACAAAGCTCCTCGGCAATCTTGGTCACCCCTTCGCCCTGGCTCAGTTTGTAAAAAATCTCATACTCGCGCGCTGACAGGGATTCATGCAGCGGCGTGTTTTCATTGCTGGCGGGATCCGCCGTCAACAACTCGGCCACCGCATAACTGATGTACTTGTGACCTTGCAGTATGGTCTCGATCGCCTTCACCAGTTCCGTCGCCAGCGCCTCTTTCTGCACATAACCATCGGCGCCGCTGCGCAGCACCTGCACCGCGTAGCGGCTTTCCGGATGCATGCTCAGGATCAGCACCGGCAGCAGCGGTTTCTCGCGCTTGATCTGTTTCAGCACTTCCACCCCGCTCTTGTCCGGCATCGCGATGTCGAGCAGCACGATGTCGTACTCCTGCGAACGGATCAGCCGGATCGCTTCCTGCGCATTGGCGGCTTCCCCGGTGATTTCCATCTCCGGGATGTCGGCAATAAAATACTGGACGCCGGCACGGACTACCGCATGGTCGTCAACCACCAAAATTTTTATCATCTATTCAATCGCCGCAATCAGACAGGTTATTCGGCCAGCATATGGCGTTTAGCGTGGGGGCCGACTGCTGCCAACGTAAACGCTGTAAATTCAGTGTATATCCGTTTCCTGCATCTGTTCAATACTTGATCTTGCGCTCACCCGGAATTTATCCGCCGGCCGTTTCCATTCTGGCGCCGGCCGGCGGACAGTCACAGCCTATTTCAGCAAGATGTTATTCTTCACCGACTTCACGCCCTTGACCCCGGCCGCCACCGCGGAAGCCCTGGCGGCGTCGTCCCGCTGCGCCACAAAGCCGCTCAGCTGCACCACGCCCTTGAAAGTCTCGACATTGATTTCAGCCGATTTCAAGCTTGGCTCGTTGAAGATTTCAGCCTTGACCTTGGTCGTGATGACGGCGTCATCGACATACCCGCCGGTGCCTTCCTGGGTGGCGGTCGCAGCGCATCCGGCCAGCGACAGCATGCAAAGCGCAAAGAAAAATGCCGCGAAGCGTTTATAAAAAATGGTCATGGGTAGTTCTCCTTAAAATGCTGCATTCAAAATAGATCGCTCATTTGCCAAGCTCTGCCTTGGCTGCGGCGACACAGTCATCCTTGGCAGCTCCTGCCAGCGCATCGCACTTGGCCATGGCCACCTTGTATCGCGCATCTGCCCGTTCTTCCCGAGCGTCGGCCTTGGCCTTGGACACATCTTTCTGGGTGTTGGCGTTCGCTACGGCATTGGTCTGGTCTGCCTTGGCCTGCTTGACGCAGACATCCTTGGCGTTACCCGCCAGGCCATCGCATTTTTCCTTGGCTACCGCATAGTCGGCGTCGGCTTCGGATTTACGCGCGCTGGCGACGGCTTTTGGCGTATTTTTATACTCGGCCTTTGCGTCTTGCTTGGCATGTTCGCGAGTGGCCTTGGCTTGCTTGAGGCAAACGTCCTTGCCGTTGCCGCTGAGCTCGTCGCATTTTGCCTTGTCGGCCTTGTAAGTGGTGTCGGCTGCATCTTCTGCCGCCTTGTAGCTGGCTTTGGCGCTGTCGGCCGCCAAGGCCAGCGATGTGCCGCTAAAACCGGCAACGCCGATCAGCATGGTCGCGAGGATTTTATTGATAGTCATGTCAATGTCCTTTCTTCGACTGATGAATGTGATTGCCCAATCATGGTGAAAAAGGGATTCAGAACTGATCCTTCTGGCGCTTTTCGAACTCGTGGATCTGCTTTTCAACTTCGTCCTTCTCGATCCCGTAGGCTTCCTGGATGCGGCCCGCCAGCTGGTCGCGCTTGCCGGCGATCCGATCCAGGTCGTCATCGGTCAGCTTGCCCCATTGTTCCTTGACGTTGCCCTTGAATTGTTTCCAGTTGCCTTGAATAGTGTCCCAGTTCATTGTGCACTCCTTGACGGTTGTTAATTCGATGTCGGCCGATTGAATCCGCACGGCCGGCCTGACATGCAAGGGAGGTCTGTAAAGCGATGACGCTTGGTCGCCGCATTGCTACCCTTGCATCGGTGAGTTCATACTAACCAGCCGTCCGATGCGATGCTATAGGACAGGGACCGATGTCCTTGTAGGACAAACGGAAGCGCGGTCCGCACGGAACACGCTGTCAATGTGTAAAATTGTCAGCCTGCCACTGCCCGATGCGGTTCCCCACAAGCGAAGCGCCATCTCAGCGGCAATCTTAAAAGGAAGGAAATCATGAGAGTCAGTCGTTATCTAAGTTTCTGGGCAGTGCTGTCGCTGACTTTGCTGCTTGCCGCCGGCGCCGCGGCGGGCAAGATGGGATGGTGGTGGGCAGTGCTGCCCGGCCTGTTGACCGCGCTCGGCATCTGGGACATGAACCAGCGCAGCCACGCGATCCTGCGCAACTATCCGCTGATGGGACATTTCCGCTTCCTGTTTGAGATGATCCGCCCCGAGATGCGCCAGTATTTTTTCGAGAGCGACAACGACGGCGCGCCGTTTACCCGCAAGGAACGCAGCCTGGTCTACCAGCGCGCCAAGGGCGAAGTCGACAGCCGGCCGTTCGGCACCGAGCTCGACGTCAAGCTGCGCGGTTATGAATGGGTCGGCCATTCGCTGTCGCCGACCATCATCGCCAGCCACGATTTCCGCGTCACGGTCGGCGCCGAACGGGCGCAGCCGTATTCGATGTCGGTCTTCAATGTCTCGGCGATGAGCTTCGGCGCGCTGTCGGCCAATGCGATCCGCGCACTCAACCGCGGCGCCAAGAAAGGCGGCTTCGCCCACGATACCGGCGAAGGTTCGATCTCGCCCTACCATCGGGAATTCGGCGGCGACCTGCTGTGGCAGATCGCTTCCGGCTATTTCGGTTGCCGCAACGGCGATGGCAGCTTCAACGAAGAAAAATTCGTGGCGCAAGCCACAACGCCGCAGGTCAAGATGATCACGGTCAAGCTGTCGCAAGGCGCCAAGCCCGGCCACGGCGGCGTGCTGCCGGCGGCCAAGATCACGCCGGAGATATCCGCCACGCGCGGCGTGCCGATGGGCGTCGACTGCATCTCGCCGGCCACCCACTCGTCGTTTTCCAATCCTATCGGCCTGCTGGAATTCATCCAGAAACTGCGCACGCTGTCGGGCGACAAGCCAGTCGGATTCAAGCTGTGCGTCGGCCATCCCTGGGAATTTTTCGGCATCGTCAAAGCCATGCTGCAGACCGGCATCCTGCCTGACTTCATCGTGGTCGACGGTTCCGAAGGCGGCACCGGCGCGGCGCCGCTGGAGTTTGTCGACCATGTCGGCATGCCCTTGCAGGAAGGCTTGCTGCTGGTGCATAACACCCTGCTCGGCGCCGGCCTGCGCGACCGCATCAAGATCGGCGCCAGCGGCAAGGTGATCACCGCCTTCGACCTGGCGCGCACGCTGGCGATTGGCGCCGACTGGTGCAACTCGGCGCGCGGGTTCATGTTTTCGCTGGGCTGCATCCAGTCGCAGAGCTGCCACACCGACCGCTGCCCTACCGGCGTCGCCACCCAGAATGTGGGCCGCCAGAAAGCGCTGGTAGTGCCGGACAAGGCTGAGCGCGTGTACCGCTTCCACGAAAGCACTTTGCATGCGCTGCAGGAACTGGTGCAAGCCGCCGGCCTGCCGCATGCCTCGGCGCTACGCGCACATCACATCGTGCGCCGCACCTCGGACCATGAAGTGAAGCTGATGTCTGACTTGCTGCATTATCTGCAGCCGGGGGATTTGCTGAACCAGAAATACCGCTATCCGGTATTCGAGAAATACTGGCCGATTGCGCGCGCCGAGAGTTTTCATCCTGCGGCGCCAATCCGGGCCAGCGTCGGATAAAAAAAAGCCAGGGTTGTTGTTAACCCTGGCTTTTTTGCTTTACGGCGCCGGTTCAGGCCTCGGCATCCGGCTGGTTCTGCGGCGCCGCCTTGATAAAGGCATCCAGTTCCTGGCAGTTCTGGTAGATGCCCATCACGGTCGGCATTGCCGACAGATCGCATTTCAGGCGCTGTGCATTGAAGATCTGCGGCACCAGGCAGCAGTCGGCCAGCGTCGGCGTATCGCCGAAACAGAACTTGCCGGGCCGGCTATCTCTGGCCAGCGTTACTTCCAGCGCCGCCAGGCCGCTCTCGCACCAATGCCGGTACCAGGCGTTCTTGGCGTTTTCATCCACCTTCAATTCGTGCACCAGGTAACGCAACACACGCAGGTTATTGAGCGGGTGGATGTCGCAGGCAATCGACAAGGCTATGCTGCGTACGAAAGCCCGGTCCAGCGCGGCCGGCGGCAGCAATGCCGGCGCCGGATGGATTTCTTCAAGGTACTCCAGGATCGCCAGCGACTGCGTCAGCACCGCCTGGCCGTCGACCGTATCGTCGTCGACCATGGTCGGCACCAGGCCGTCGCTGTTCAAGGTACGGTACATCTGGCTCAGCTGTTCACCGCCGTGCTTCAGCAGATGCACGGGCACGGTATCGTAGGGCATGCCTTTCAGGTTCAAGGCAATCCGTACCCGGTAAGAGGCAGAGCTGCGGAAATAGCTATACAGTTTCATCGATATGTACTCAGACCAGGCGTACGCGCAGATCGCCGACGCCGGCTACCGATCCTTCCAGCAGGTCGCCCTTGCCGACAGCCGCAACGCCGGCCGGAGTACCGGTAAAAATCAGGTCGCCGGCCTGCAGTTCAAAGTAGGCGGACAATTGTTCTATGGTCTCGGCGATGTTCCAGATCATCTGGTTGATATCGCCCTTCTGGCGCAGCGTGCCGTTGACATCCAGGTGGATATCGCCTTGCTCGATGACGCCGGTAGCGCCGACCGGATGGATCGGCGAAATCGGCGCCGAATGATCAAAACCCTTGCCGGTGCACCATGGCCGCCCCAGTTTCTTGGCCTCGCCCTGCAAATCGCGGCGGGTCATGTCGAGCCCGACGGCGTAGCCCCAGATGTGCTTGACGGCTTCCGCTGCCGGGATATTCTTGCCGCCGGTAGACAAAGCCACCACCAGCTCGATTTCGTGATGCAGGTCCTGGGTCATCGATGGATAAGGCATCTCGCCTATGCTGCCATGGGCGACCGGCAGCACTGCATCGGCAGGCTTCATGAAGAAGAACGGCGCTTCACGGCCGCTGCTGCCCATTTCCTTGGCGTGTTCGGCATAATTGCGGCCGACGCAATAAATCCGGTGCACCGGAAACAATTGATCGCTGCCTGCTACGGGGACGGCTGCTGCCGGTTTGGGTGGAAAAACGAAGTGCATGGAAGCTCCTTTTTCAATACCGCCGTCATGCCGGCAGCAAACAATGTCTGAACTCAATTCTCGCCGAGAAACTGCCCCAGGCGACGCACTGCTTCTTGCAGATTCTCCATCGATGTCGCATACGACAGACGGATGTAATGTTGCGCGGTATACGGGCCGAAGTCGAGGCCGGAAACCATGCTGACGCCGGCCTGATTCAAAACTTCCTTGACGAACTTGTCGGCGTCGTCACCTTCCTTAAGCAGGGCGCTGCAATCCGCATACACATAAAATGCGCCGTCCGGCAGCACCGGCACCTTGAAACCCAATTCGACCAACGCCGGCACCAGGTAATCGCGGCGGCACTTGAATTCGCTCCTGCGCTCTTCATACAGGGCCAGCGAAGCAGGCTCGAAGCAAGCCAGCGCTGCATGCTGGGCAATCGCCGAGGGGCAGATGAACAAGTTCTGCGCGAGTTTTTCGATAGGCGCCACCAGCGATTCCGGCAGCACCAGCCAGCCGAGACGCCAGCCGGTCATGTTGAAGTATTTGGAGAAACTGTTGATGACGATGATGTCGTCGCCCAGAGACAGCGCCGAAAACGGCTCGCCCTCGTAGCTCAGGCCCTGGTAGATTTCGTCGACGATGGAAAAACCGCCCTTGCCGCGCACGGTGGCGATGATCTTGGCCAACTCGCTGTGCAGGATCGAAGTGCCGGTGGGGTTCGACGGCGATGCCAGCAGCACGCCGCGCGTATGTTCACCCCAGTGCCCCTGCACCATGCGGTCCGACAGCTGGAAGCGCTGCTCTGGGCCGCTGGCGATCATTTTCGCCTGGCCATCGAAGGCGGCGACGAAGTGGCGGTTGCAAGGATAGGACGGGTCCGGCATCAGCACTTCGCTGCCCTTCTCCACCAGTGCGGCGCAAGCCAGCAGCAACGCGGCCGAAGCGCCGGCGGTGACGACGATGCGCTCGGGTGCGATATCGAGGCCGAATACCTGGCGGTAATGGGCCGAGATCGCTTCCCGCAGCGCCGGCAGGCCGGTGGCCGAGGTGTATTGCATCTTGCCGCCGGCCATGGCCTTGGCGGCAGCTTCGATCACCAGCGGCGCCGCGGTGAAATCAGGCTCGCCGATACCCATGTGGATGATATGGCGGCCTTGCCGTTCCAGCGCTGCAGCCATTTTTGCCAGCTCCATCACATGGAAGGGTGCGATGTTATCGAGGCGTGAAGCCAGGTGCGAGAATGTCATGAATGCTTTTCCGAATGGCGCCGCGCCGCCCGCTGGCGCCTCGCCTGAAACACGGAACCGATGCGCGCTGACGCGGCATCCGCGGCTCCGCCTACATTAGTTGCCGGGTCAGGATTTCTTGCCGGCGCCGATTTCCGTGGCGCGCGTCTTGGCGGCAAACTTGTCCAGCACGCCGTTCACATATTTGTGGCCATCGATGCCCCCGAACGATTTGGTCAGTTCGACCGCTTCGTTGATCACCACGCGATAAGGAATTTCAACGTGGTTCTGCAGTTCGAAAGCACCGATCAGCAAAGCCGCGTGCTCCACCGGCGACAGTTCGCTGATCTTGCGGTCGATCAGCGGCTCCAGGCCGGCGCGCAATGGGGCCGCGTCCTTGATCGCACCGTACAGCAGCGAGTTGAAATGCTCGGCGTCGGCTTTGTCGAAACCGTGCGCCTGGCGAATGTTTTCGCTGATCGCCGTCACGTCTTCATTGTTCAACAGCCATTGATACAGGCCCTGCAACGCAAATTCGCGCGCGCGGTGACGTGGCGTGCGGCTCTTGCTCGGATTGGCGTGCAAAGTTTTATTAGTCATAATTTTTCCAGCTGGTACGTCAAAATTCAAACACAAAAAGTAAGGCACCACCGGCGCCTTGCCTGTCACAACATCTTATTCTTCGCTGGTGGCTTCCGCCAGCTCTTCCAGCGCGATCGCCAGGTTGGCCATTTCCACCGCCACCCGCGCGGCGTCGGTGCCCTTCTCTTCCATCCGGGCCTCGGCCTGCTCGTCGTTCTCGGTGGTCAGCACGGCGTTCGCAATCGGAATGCCGGCATCGAGGCCGACGCGCGTGATGCCGGCGCCGGATTCATTCGAGACCAGCTCGAAATGGTAAGTCTCGCCGCGGATCACGGCGCCGATCGCGATCAGCGCGTCGAACTGCATGGTTTCGGCCATCTTCTGCAGCGCCAGCGGAATTTCCAGCGCGCCGGGCACGGTCACGTGCAGGATGTCTTCATCCGCCACGCCCAGGTGCTTCAGCTCCGCCAGGCAGGCTGAGATCAAACCGTGGCAGACGTCTTCATTGAAGCGGGCTTGCACAATACCGATGCGCAAATCTGCACCATCCAGATTGGTTTCGTAAATTCCGACTGTCATGGCTTTCCTCTTATGCGCACTTGGCGCTTATCTACTGATGATTTACAAAAAAACGTTACGCGAACACGCAACAACAACCACTGCTACCTTCAGGCATTCGGCTTGTTCTGGTAGCCGGTGACCTCCAGGTCGTAACCTGTCATCGACGGCATCTTGCGCGGGCTGGCCAGCAATTTCATCTTGCCGACGCCGAGGTCCTTCAGGATCTGTGCGCCGATGCCGTATGTCCGCAGGTCGACCCGCGGCGGCGGCGGCTTGACGCCGCTGCAGGCCGCTTCCAGCGCAGCGAACTTGGCGAAGATCTGGTCGGCCGATTCTTCGCAGTTGAGCAGCACCACCACGCCGCACGGCGAAGCGGAGATTGCCGCCAGCGCCGACGCCATGTTCCAGGAATGGTTGGTGGCTTCGGTTTCCAGCAAGTCCAGGATGGACACCGGCTGGTGCACGCGCACCAGGGTTTCCACATCCGGCGCCGGCGTGCCGTGCAGCAGGGCCAGGTGGGCGCCGCCGCTTGGCGTGTCGCGATAGGCAATGGTCTTGAACGTGCCTTGGGCAGTGTGAGTAGTACGTTCGGCCAGGCGCTCGACTATGCTTTCGTGCTGGCCGCGGTAATGGATCAGGTCGGCGATGGTGCCGACCTTGAGGCCGTGTTCCTTGGAGAATTCCAGCAGATCAGGCAGGCGCGCCATGGTGCCGTCTTCCTTGAGGATTTCGCAGATCACGGCGGCCGGCGTCAGGCCCGCCATTTCGGTCAGGTCGCAACCGGCTTCGGTATGGCCGGCGCGCATCAGCACACCGCCCTTGCGCGCCTTGATCGGGAAAATATGGCCCGGCTGCACGATATCGCCAGCCTTGGCGCCGGCCGCTACCGCTACCTGGATGGTGCGGGCGCGGTCGGCGGCGGAGATGCCGGTAGTGACGCCTTCGGCGGCTTCGATCGATACCGTGAAATTGGTGCCGTAGGCGGTGCCGTTGCGGCTGGTCATCATGCCCAGGTTGAGCTGGTCGCAGCGTTCCTCGGTCAAGGTCAGGCAGACCAGGCCGCGCGCATATTTCACCATGAAATTGATGGCTTCCGGCGTCACAAAATCGGCGGCGAGCACCAGGTCGCCCTCGTTTTCACGATCTTCCTCATCTACCAGAATCACCATGCGCCCGGCACGGAGTTCAGCAATGATTTCCTCTGTTGTTGCAATTGACATGTTTCGCCTTGGAGATAACCGGCCCGGAAGCCGCCTTATGGGTAGCCTGGTCCAGCTTTGCTATAAATCTTGCTATGAAGGTTGCGGTTTATAGACTCAGGGCTGCTGCTGAGCAACCCGGTTAAAACAAACATAAACCAGAGGTCGCTATTTTAAAGGATTTAGCAGACTGAAAATGTTTTACGGACGCCAGTTTGCCGCTGTTTTATATCAAGATCTGGCCAAAACCCGGTATCGCTGCTCTCAGGCCGCCAATGGTTGCATGTTTGCCAATGCATCCATCAACAACCGAGGATCGCCCAGGGCCAGTCTTTTGGAATCCGACAGCGCCTGCCGGAACGATTTGGCGCCCGGCACGCCGGCCATCAGGCCCAGCATGTGGCGGGTGATGCTGTTCAGGCGCAAGCCCTTGCCGTCGTGTCCGTGCAGCGCCAGCTGCTGGCGGATATAAGGCAGCATGGCCTCGATCACCTCGGCGCGCGTCTTCGGCACGGCATCGGCGGCGCCGTAGTAGCGGGAATCGAAATCGGCCATCAGGTAGGGATTGTGATAGGCCTCGCGGCCCAGCATCACGCCGTCGACATATTGCAGGTGGAAATCGATTTCCTCGGTAGTCTTGATGGCGCCGTTGATGATGATTTCCAGCTCCGGAAAATCGCGCGCCAGCTGGTAGGCGTATTCGTACTTGAGCGGCGGGATTTCACGGTTTTCCTTGGGGCTGAGCCCCTTCAGGATGGCATTGCGCGCGTGCACGATGAAGGTCTGGCAACCGGCTTGCGCCACGGTACCGACAAAATCGCGGACAAATTCATAGGATTCGGTCTTGTCGATGCCAATCCGGTGCTTGACGGTAACATCGATGTTCACCGCATCGCGCATTGCCTTGACGCAATCGGCCACCAGCTCGGCCTCCGCCATCAGGCAGGCGCCAAACGCGCCCTTCTGCACCCGTTCGGACGGGCAGCCGCAGTTCAGGTTGATCTCGTCGTAACCCCATTCCTGGCCCAGTTTGGCGCTCTTGGCCAGGTCGGCCGGCTCGCTGCCGCCCAGCTGCAGGGCGACCGGATGCTCTATGTCGTTGAAATCGAGGTGGCGCGGCACGTCACCGTGCAGCAAGGCGCCGGTGGTCACCATTTCGGTGTAGAGCCAGGTGTGGCGGGTGATCTGGCGGTGGAACACGCGGCAGTGGCGGTCGGTCCAGTCCATCATGGGCGCAACAGAAATTCTGCGCGCCCCTGATTTCACCAACTTATCAATGCCGGCGCGGCTTTCAGCGGTGTTTGAAACTATTTGAGAACTCACGAAAATTCACGTTTATTAATGGTTTATCATTCGTCACTGGACAAAAATTGGACAGAATTTAAGGCAATGGCAACTATTCAAAAAAATCGGCAAGCGCTGGCGTGCCAGGGTTCGTAAACAGGGTTTTCCAGCTGTAAGCGAAATGTTTGATACAAAAGCACGTGCCCAGGAATGGGCATCTAAGGTCGAATCCGACATGCGGGCGCTGAAATTTCAGGATGAACGTATCATATCAGACCTGACGTTAGGCACCCTGATCGACCGCTATACGGAGGAGATCGGCGCCAAAAAGTCATTTGGCAAGAATAAAACCGCCGTCTTGGCTTCGCTCAAAATCGCACTTGGCGACATCTTGCTGCCCAATCTGACATCCGACCGTCTTGTTGACTATATTGAAATGCGCAGTACTGGCTACAGAAAGTCGCTGCCAACACGCAGTACATCGAGCCAGGCAGCCCGTGGGAGAACGGCTACTGCGAGTCCTTCAACGGAAAACTCCGTGATGAATTTCTGAACGGAGAGATCTTCCACAGCCTCAGGTGTATTTCGGGATCGGAGAGGAAGTCGCGGCGGAACAGTTGCGGGCGTTTTTCAAAGAGCGCCGCACGGCGGGCTTACACCAGCTCAAAATCCAGCCCGATATCTGCCGCCGGGGCGCTTTGCATCAGCCGCCCGACCGAGACGTAATCCACACCGCTCGCCGCGATCGCGGCAATCGTATCGAGCCGTACTCCACCCGAAGCCTCCGTCGCCGCGCGCCCGGCCACCAACGTCACTGCCTCGGCCAGCATTGCCTGCGACATATTGTCGAGCAGGATTTGGGTGGCGCCGGCCACGATCGCCGGCTCGATCTGGTCGAGTCGATCGACTTCGCAGATGATCCGCTCCACGCCTGCCGCCTTCGCGCGCGCCACCGCCGGCCCGACGCCGCCCGCCACCGCGACATGGTTGTCCTTGATCAGCACCGCATCCCACAGCCCCATGCGGTAATTGGTCGCGCCGCCCATCCGCGTCGCGTATTTTTCAAGCACGCGCAGGCCGGGGATGGTCTTGCGGGTGTCGAGCAGGGTGGCGTGGCCGTTCATGGCATCGACATAGGCGCGCGTCATTGTCGCAATGCCCGAGAGGTGCTGCACGGTGTTGAGCGCGCTGCGCTCGACGGTGAGCAGAGCACGGGCGTTGCCGGCGATCCGCATCAACGCGGTGCCAGGCGTAACGCTCTGGCCGTCCTGCACGAGCATTTCGATCGTACACGCCGGATCGAGATGACGGAAGAACGCGGCGGCCAGCGGCAGACCGGCGACGGTGATCGCCTCGCGGCTGTCCATCACCCCGGCAAAGCGCGCATCGGCAGGGATGACGCTCTCGGCGGTGACGTCGTGGCCGCCGCCAGGGAGGCCTTCGCCGAGATCTTCAGCGAGCGTAGCTTGGACAAAGGCACCGAGGTTGAAGCCTGGGAGGGTGAATGCATTCATGCCGTGACCTTATAGAAAATGAAAAGATTATGCAGGGCCTTACAGGCCGGCAGCACCGCAAACCTACGGCCGAATGTCTATCCACCATGACCAACCAACTTTAATGCAGTAAGGCCGCTTCAGAGCCCGGATGTCAGCTTTTAGCCGAAGAATCACCGTAGCTCGATGGTCGCCAGGGGCTGAGTGGAGTCGGTCAACAGGGCCTGGGTAGATGTTATTTATTTGTACTACGTAGCGCCGCGGCCCAACTCTCGACCCAGTCTCCCAAGGGATCGAACAGTTCCAATAGTTTTGCGCCGCGTTTAGTAAGTTGGTAACCAGTGTCGCAAGTTTCAACAATCAGAGCTTCGCGCAATTCTGCCAGTCGGCCGTTGAGCACTGACGGCGACATATCGTCGCAGCGCGCCTGTAGCTCGCGGAACACCATTGGGCCCTCGCGCAGTTCCCAGATCACGCGTAGCACCCAGCGGCGGCCGAGCAGGTCGAGCAAAGCCATGATTGGCTTGCCGGTTTTGGAACCACGAACGGGTTTATCGATGAGTGCCATGTTGCGCTACTAAATTAGAAGCATTATGCTTCGTTTATCGTAGCAACTGGAGTCCTACATGTCAACACCCCGTATACAAGCCCTTAATCCGCCCTACGCTGATGGTGTGCAGCAGGATTTCGATCGCATCATGCCGCCCGGCATTCCGCCGCTGAAGTTGTTCCGCACCGTAGGACAAAATCCGCGTGTACTGTCGCGCATGATCGCAGGCAGCCTACTCGACAAGGGCAGCATTTCAGTACGCGCCAGAGAGATCATGATTCTACGAACCTGCGCGTTGTGTGGGGCCGAGTACGAATGGGGCGTACATGTTGCGGCCTTCAGCACCAAGGCGGGATTCACTCCGACACAGGTTGCTGCCACTGTGCATGAGGATACCCAAGCGTGGCCAGCTCAAGATTCCGTGCTGATCCGGCTTGCGGATGCACTGCATGCGACCAGCAGCGTCGACGACACTCTGTGGGCCGAACTGAAAACGTTTTACACCGACGAGCAGCTTATCGAGCTAGTGATGCTTGCCGGTTTGTATCACGCGGTGTCCTACATAGTGAACACGACAAAACTGGAACTTGAAACCGCCGCGCCTCATTTTGATAGTTATGCCAACAACTAATCGACGGACGCATGTTTATGGTGCTTCGAGCGGCCGCTATCCGGAGTAGATTTCAACCTCTCGACAGTCCGCATCGGGCTGGTTTTTGCCTGTGACACCAAACTTCTGAATGACTGCTTCCAGTTACTTGCTACGACGGCTGGTCTTGATACCGGATTGTCCGTAATACTCGTGCAGGTCAACAAAGGTAGCGATCTGATCTACTCGGATCCTGCCTTTTCGCGTTGGAGCGGCTAGGTATAGTCACGAGGACAGCACATAACATGCTATCAGCTGGTACTTTCCCCATTGCAACGCGAAAGGAAGGTAGAAATCGCGTGGCCGACGTTAGAGATGTGGGGCATATTTGAACAAAAGAAAGGATGAAGCAAAGACTGCGCACCACTCTGCCAAGTAACTTCCTTGCACACGATAGACGCCATTTCGCGTCTTTTTTTACTTCGTTAAATCGATCAAATAATTTGCGCCAACTCAATCTTCACCTGACATTCGCAGTACAACTCTCCGACCGCTATCGACCCAGTGCGGACCATCGAGTTTCCCTAAAGCGGACAATCGAAAAACACTGTGGACTCAAAATTAAGCTTACAAGTTGATGCTGAACTAGAATAGATTTTTAGATGATATTTCCATTATCCCCGATGACCGCCTTACTCAATGTTAATCAAGCCTTGGCTAATCTTTCTGGACTTGCAAATACAGATGTAACGGTAGAAGGTATATTGCATTTTGAATTTGAGGATGTAGGTATCTATCACTGGCCGAAGTCGGAGAGATTCCCAAATTATGGTTCCGGGATTTGGCTCAGTGTAGGAATGGGGAGTTTTAACTTTGATGTGGAAATATGCCGGCAGCTAAACGGCAAGCGAGTCGTCGTTGAAGGTTTAATACTTAAACCTGATGCTCACTTTGGGGGCTGCGGTCATATGAATATGTGGCCCGCAGAATTAATTGCCCGCACACTCTCGAAAGTGAACGAGTAGCCCCATGATCGTGACCCAACTATGTCGGTTACGGTATTACTGTTTCAAATTTCTGCCCGATATATCTTTCTGCACCGTTTTCTCTAATCTTTTGCTGAAATTTCTTCCAACATGCCAAAACGGCATGAAATTCCTGAATTGAAAATTGTTGTAATGGGCCATGGTCAATCGAATAGTCGGGAATGTTTTCATTTGAGATGAAAATGCATTCATCCTTCTGATTGCGAGTGGCGCACCACACGTTAACGTCATTCACGCCAAAGTCTGCCAACAATGGATTAGCTGATTGATATGTGCCAGCTCTCACATGTGTAAGCAAATCTTCAAACTCGGCATCAGCTGGTGGATACAGAAGACTCACAAATTCGCACAACGTACCGGTCACTGCCTGATCAACTTGGCCTTCATCACTTACCGCGTAAAGCAAGGAAATCAATGAGCCTGTCGGCATTCTGAAAATTTCAGTAACGATTTTCATCACAATGTGTACTCTAAAAAGTCGCGCCACATGCGTATCTTCAATATGTCCGCTATTGGCCGATAGTGGACATGCAAGCTATCGGCACCGCAGAATTTACCAAAGCCTGGTTACGTCAGAACCGGGCTCTGCTCAAGTCTTTTCAGCACGAACTCGCCGCGGCCAGCCACTGACGACGAGTCGTCTGCAGCGAAGCGGCGAGCTAAAACGAGGGCCGGAATTCCGGGCGTATTCATTTCCCTGACGAGAACCTCTGAGGCGACACGTCTCACGATGGAAGAACGGTCCGACGCGGCTGCGTTCAAGGAGTCCAAGAGTACAGGTGCAACCGTCAGCGGCCTTGAGCCGTGGATCTTTTCCATGCGACCTTCGCAGTACCTCACATCCGTCCACCTCCAACGAGATCCCTCTACCCATGCTGCCTCCCTGAGTAGCAGCACTCGATAGGCCTTTGCACGCACGGCAGGTTGAACTGCCCGCATAGCGATTTCCGTCAAATGTTCGTCCAGCACTGACGTTCTCAAAATTTGAGAAAGGACCTGGGGAATCGGCCCCGTTGGAGACGAAATCACCCGATCTATGAGCTCTTGGGCCACACCTCTGATGGCGATAAGATCAATGATTGTTTGACTGTCCGACTCGTCCATGCGCGCCCACGAGGACCACGCCGGAAGCAATGCGCACAACGCATCTACTACATGCCTGGGGTCACTAGCCCTAGCAAGTGTAGGAACAACCTCTCTGGCGGCACCTCTGACCTGCACAACCCAATCGTTCAGGCGTCGAGCTGCCAGAGCAAAGAAGAAACCATTGGATGCTGGACCGTCTAGCGTGCGCAACGTACGTTCGCGGGCGTAACCATCGGCATTACTCAAGTCAATCCAACTCAGAAGCCGAGTACGTTCTATGTTCTTTGCGGCGGAAAACAAGAAAAGCGACCGCCATCCGATCCTCTCGGTATCGGCAAGCGCATGTTTGGCGAAGGACAGCTCGTAGCGAATCACGTATTCCCACCGAGCCATATTTGATAGCGGCAGGAGGCTGGTCACGCGAGCGAGTTCGGCCATAGTGTCAACACGTTGGCTGGCTAGGCCTGACGAGGTAGCGATGGCTCTGATCCCGGCCCGTAGCTCGTCTTCCATACGTAGATGTGCTCTCTCGAGGATCAAATGTTTCTCTCCCTATCTTAAGAAATATTCCCTTGGACGCAGCTCAAAACGAATGTCCTCTCCTGGCCGATTTCCGCCATAGGTGAAAGGCATTTTTCGCCCCAAGCAGTCGGTTGAAATTTTCCAAAGCAGATATTTATAACAAGATCAAACGAAGTTAGGTAGCTCTCAAAATAATTTGAATAGTTTTTTGTCTTGGCAAGTCCAACCATAGGAGAACGGTACTCAACCCTGAACCTGCGAGTTCCACTGCCGCTGAATATCCCTTGGGGATGCACTCTACTTGACGTCGAAACACATCTACGCTCTTGAGAGTAAGATCAATATCAGCAATAGTGCCGCTTTCTCGGTTATGAAATTCTCCATCTACCATCTCTGCGCTGGTCCAGAACGCTGTAATAAATGTGGTCCCAAGCGGCACATCGGTCGCAGAATTGTTTGTGACAGCCACTCGCCCATCTTTAAGCATGCGACCAATAATGATTTCGTAACTTGGCATTTTTTCTCACAACAATCAATTTCGCATTTACCGGCTCAGCCATCTCTCATTGACCAATTTGCGCTGAGGGCTATATAACCACCTTCTGCTCAATATCGAATTGCGGTGTTGATTGGATAAAACTCCGCCAAGCCAATAGCAATTTTTCAAAATCATCAATTTTGACAAATTCAAAGCACGTCTCGTCAAGTTGCGAGTAAATTCTCACTTCTGTATCCGATAGCTCTGCTGCCCAATCTTCACGCCCCCAGTAATATGAATCAATGTGACGCTTTTTAATTAAATGAATCTGACTCAAACATTCGTCATACCAAGGCAGCATGTCCAAAAATGGGACACCTCCATCATCCACCAATAGGCAAGCAAGCGGGCTGTAGCCCTCGTTGTTTACCTCTTTTGTGCAACAACTAGGAACCAGGCGCTCAAACTGCTTTTCCCATGAGAAGTAAAATTCCATCACGTTGTCCTATTTTTCAAGGGAATTGATTTCCACGTAACGAGATTATTATCAAATGACCGCTTCTGGCCGAATTTACTCATCGTGCAGCACCGTTTAGCCCCTCGGCAGAACGGCTCATCTTTGAGTACATTTACTTCGCGATTAACATGGGTAACTGCTCAAATGGCATAATGGGGTTCAATTGTAACCAACACCGCTCGCTAATCCACAGGTCAACATCTAGCCTATGAAAGCAAGTGTGACATACGGTCACCACTCGCCAGTCTCCGGTACCTTGACAGTCTATAGACATCAAGGGTTCTATTGGCTTATCAATTAGACCGTCCTCTGGGAAGGGATAAATCTCTTTAATGGAGGTATCTTTTTCAACGCCACAGGCGAGGCATTTATGTTTCATATGATAGGGGCACCTAATATTGAATTCAACAACGCAGTTCTACAACTGGCACAAAAAATTTGACAAAGCAACATCAATTAAGAGGTGTGGTTGCATGACCGCTTGTGCCCGTTTTGAGTCAGTCGTGATGGGCTCAATTCGACCAAAAAACTGCCTTTGCGAAAGCTATCCAGACGTATGCAGCTAAACTTGAGAACGGAGCCACAAATCTATCGTCCCTATATCATTTTCTGTGAGTCCCGTAACACCATCGACAAGGTACAAGTTCTTGCAATTCGAATCAAAGTACTCTTCGATATCATCCAATATTAGGTATGACGCATTCTCCGGCACGTTACTAGCCAGCCACGATTCAATCTCACGTTGACGAATGCCTGGCACGTAGTCAGTCGTACTCTCTAAAATCGGAGTAACACCGAGAAAGCGCTCAGTGAAGCGTTTGCCGCCATGAGCAACAAGTAGCTCAATTAGTTCTGAAAAAGAATACCGCTCCCTCCACGTGGAAGTGATAACTACCGAAATCCCAGGAATATTTTCCAGTATTTTCCATAACGGCCCGGTCGCAGAAAACGGTTTGTCCAATGGCCCCATTGGAAAAGGGTGAAGTACTCCATCAAAGTCTAGAAAGAGAATCATGTGATTTTTAACTCAATAAATTCAATGCTCAAAGTCCGCTATTGGCTGTGGATTCAACCGGTGGAGGCCGCAGATTGATGAAATCGTTTAGCCGCTGTTTGGAAGTTTAACGCTTATTTTTGTCATAGACGTCTTTCAACCAGTGACCGATGCATCCGATTGCAAGAATCGATATTGCCCAAAACGACCACTCATGCAGCTCGTCGCCTTTTCCAAGCATTATTAATGAAACCGATAGTGCCGAAAGCAAAAAACCGTATCCACCAACACTGATGTATTTGCTCGGAAATATCATTAACCCCAGAAATCCGACAAGAAAAAGTACTGTGGCCATAGTTCATCTTTCAAGCTATAAATGGCTGTGGCATCGGTGCCAGGCAACGGGCCACCAAGCACGCTATTTCTCGCGCACATGTCTGACCGCTTTCTGGAAAATTTGTAACTGGCTGCTTCTGGCCGTTTTGAGCCGGTCGCGACAGGTTGATTTCGACCCATTGCGGACATATCGCCTACCCAATAACTGTCGTTCAGTGTCCGCTATTCATTTCGCGCGAAAAAACAGAGGTAACGACGACTTCGTTAGGACGACGCACACCTGGTTTAGCGGCGGGCATTAATTTATCCATCTCCGCTTTGGTATGAACAGCGATAATTTCGAGATCTTCCGCACTAACGCGTACCTGCTGGATCGTAACTACCCCTATCTGCATCGCGAGACCTGACTCAAGAACGGTTTGCTCGACGTGATCTGCATCGAGCCATCTGTACTTTCCCGCCGAGTGATTTTTGCTAGTTGCGAGGGTCCACGTGCCATTCGGGAAGAATTCAACAATTGACTTTCCATCAGTGGCTTGAGGTGCAACGGTCTTGCCGTCGAGCGTCCGAAGCAGCGAAATGTGCCGCCACCGTCCGACGATTAGTCGGTCCGCAGAGACTTGGTGAGAGTCGACCGTCGGAGATGAAGTGGCAATTTTCTTACCTCTCTTGCTAATTCTTTGGTCTAGATATGCCGAAAGCGAAGGGTCGTTTTTTCGCAGGTCAAATTTTCCATCAGCGATAGATTGAATGTAGTCACTGCAAAGGGATGCTTGGCCTTCCTGAGAGCTTATCCCTTTGATCGAAATCCTTATGGTTTCAAATTGACTGTCTATCATTTTTGGACCGTACACCTCAAGCATATTCTTGATGTTTTTCTTCGTTTCAGCGGTCATGGATGGGGAGTTCAACATCTCAATCAACTCCTGTCGTGACGCTGCATTTTCTTCAAGATATGAGCGATGACGCGAAACCCACTTTTTCAACTCTTGTTCGCCGAATGACTGAAGAGATGGACTGTATGTTAAACAAAGACCAATTAGTTTTTGGAGGACTTGGAATCCAGAGTCAGGGGACACTGCTGCCGCGCCAAAGAGTTCGGCCTCGTTATTGTATTTAAGCAGTTGAGCATGAGCTGTCGAAAAACATAGAACAGACAGCATGCTTAAAAAAAACGCCGCTAGTCGAATTTTACTTAGCGCGTTGGCGATAAGGACCGGCAATAGGCTTCTCATGTAATCCGATCGTGCGAAAAATAGTTGGAGCATCTTGCCACGGGGAAATTGCCAATGCAATACCAAGTTGCTTGTTCCCTCGAGTGGCTGGTTCTGGCCGGAACGAGTCATTTGCTAGTCTTGCGCCATTGTACGTCGACGCGTCCACTCGTCCACAACGTCGCCCATGCTCTTCTCAACACCGTTTCGTATCCATGCCATCAGATCGCGGTCAAATTTGAACTCCGGTCCACACTGATGTGAAAGAAAGCGCCGGACGTTCTGCGTATTTTTGTAGGCAGAATCGACCAACGTTGTTCGCGAAATTACTCCGCCGTGCCAATCAAATTTCATGAACAAATTCCTCCAACATCGTCATCAGTTTAGTGGGCGTCTTCGACCGTCCGATTTTGGCCGATCGCGGCGATCTTACAAACTCAGCTATTTTTTGCAAATTCAGCGAACAACAGAAAAAGTCATTTGGACAAAAATTGGACAAACTCGATGAGGAATAGAAAATTTCCCCTATGAGAGATCACTTAGTTCGATCCAGTCCATCATGAGCGCCACGAAAACACGCCTTTTACTGTAATTCACTGATTTCATTAGGTTTGATGCTGATTTCGCACACATGCAATTTATGCGCTATTTTTCTTGATTTCTGGATATTCTGCCGCTCACCGCACGTGCACTTGCTGCGGGTGTCGTGGAAACAATCAGGAAACGGGACTGCTTCGGTTCACGCGAACTCGGCGAAAGTCCGTAGCTTAGCAGCAAGTCCCCACCCACCAAAGGCTGCGGGTCCTGAAATGTGGTGTCAATAAGGTCCGGACTGCACACTAGGCAGCCTCAATGTCGCCTCCAACCCGCCTTCAGGCCGCTGCAGCAGCTCAAAAGCGCCGCCAAAACGCTCGGTAATAGCTACCACAATAGACAAACCCAAGCCGCTGCCCTGCCCCGAACCGCGCCGCCAGAAGCGCTCGGTCACCATCTCCAGCTCCTCGGCGCTCAGTCCCGGCCCGTGGTCCCGCACGCGGAACACACAAGCGTCCTTGGACGACTGCAGCTCCAGGCTGACGCCTTGCGCCGCCGGCGTATGGCGCAGCGCATTGTCGAGCAGGTTGCGCAGCGCGGTGACCGCCAGCGCTTGCGGCAAGGCCAGTTGCGCCGACTTGCCGCCGCTGTTGAAGACGATGCGGCCGGGAGCGTTGGTGCTGGCGTCGCGTATCGCCAGCTGCGCAACCTCTTCGGCGTCGGCGAGATTGCCGTCGTCCCAGGAAAATGGTCCTTCGATTTGCGACAGCGTCAGCAGCTGGCCGAGCGTGCGCTGCAGGCGCGCCACGCCTTCCTCTGCGTAATCCATGGCCACCGCGGCATCCTTGCCTTGGGTGATGCGCGCCACCTGCAAGTGCGTCTTGATGGCGGTCAGCGGGGTCCGCAGTTCATGCGCGGCATCGCTGGTGAAACGGCGTTCGCGGCTGATGGTCACGTTCATCCGCTGCAGCAATTTGTTCAGGGTGTTCACCAGCGGCAGCAGGTCGCGCGACATGGCTGCTTCCGGAATCGGCGTCAGCACTTCCGGCGCCCGGCTGGCCAGCGCCTGCCGCAGCCGCTCCAGCGGCGACAAGCCGTTTTTCACGCCGAACCACAGCACGATCAGGCTGCCTATCATGGCCACCACGAACGGCACCACGGCCGCCATCGTGACGTTGCGCAGCAGCGAGCTGCGTTCCGCCAGGCGATCGGCAGTGGTCACGCGCAAGCCGTCGGCTTCATAGGTATAGCTGCGCCAGCGTTCGCCCTTGATGAGGCGTTCGGAATAACCGGGAGCCACGGCAGCCACCGCTTCCAGGGTAGCGCCGGGGGTGCGGGCGATCACTTCGCCGCGCAAGGAAGTAATCTGGCAGTCGAAACTCTTCGCCATGGGCGGCATCTTCAAGGTTGACGCGCCCGGCTGCCCCTTGCGTCCGTCCCAGGCCGCGGGATTCTGCGACATCAGGCCGGCCACCATTTGCGCCGACATCGCCAGCCGCTGGTCGAGGGTGCGATGCACCTCTTCATCCAGGCTGCGCAGCATCCAGACCGATACCGCTCCCCACAGCAGGCTGAGCGAGATTCCGATCAGCAGCAGCAAGCGCAGGCGCAAGCTCATGGCTTCACCGCCGCGATCCGGTAACCGAGGCCGCGCACCGTTTCGATCAGGTCGGCGCCAAGCTTGCGCCGCAGATGATGGATGTGCACATTGAGGGCGTTGCTTTCGATCTCTTCATTAAAATGGTAGAGGCTGTCTTTTAGCTGGTCGGCGCTCAGGATGCGGCCGCAGGCTTGCAGCAATGCCGCCAGCAGCGCCAGTTCGCGCCGCGACAGGTCTACCGCCTGGCCGTGCAGCCAGACTTCGCCGCTGGCCGGGTCCAGGCGCAGGGGACCATGCTCGACGATATCGACGCTGCGGCCGGCGGCGCGGCGCAGCAAGGCGTGCAAGCGCGCCACCAGTTCGCTGAGATCGAAAGGCTTGAGCAGATAATCGTCGGCGCCGGCGCGCAAGCCCGCGACCCGATCCTCGACGGCGTCACGCGCGGTCAATACCAGTACCGGCAGCGCCATGCCCGCCGCCCGCAAACGCCGCAGCAGGCTCATGCCGTCTTCATCCGGCAAGCCAAGATCGAGGATGATCACGTCGCAATGCGAGGTAGCCAGCGCAGCTTCGGCCTGGGCGGCGCTGGCCACGCCATCGGCTGTCAGGCCGTGCGCCCGCAGGCCGGCCAGGATGCCGTGGGCGATCAGTTCGTCATCTTCTACCAGCAGTACACGCATAGGTTTTCCTCCATGCTGTCCAGTATTTCATGCCTGGATTATCGCATTGTTAACGCTGCCTTAATCCGCATGGGCCAGGATGTGCGCTTATCCTAATTCAGAGGTGCTTATTTATGTTACGGCTGCTGCGGTTCTTATTGGTGTTGCTGCTGCCCTTGCTGTCATGGCTGCCGGCGCACGCCGAGAACGATTTTTTGCCGCCGGAACAGGCGTTCCGGCTGAACGTGACCCAGGAGGGCCAGGGACAAGTGCGGCTGAACTGGCACATCAGCAAGGGTTATTACCTGTACCGCAAGCAGCTGAAGGTAGAGGCCGAGCCGGCCGGCGGCTTGCCGCAGATTGAATTTCCCGTGGGAACGATCAAGCACGACGAGTTCTTCGGCGAGAGCGAGGTTTATCACGATAGCCTCGAGCTGCTGGTGAACGCACGTGACGCCCGCGCTTTGCACATCGGCTGGCAGGGCTGCGCCGACGCCGGCCTGTGTTATCCGCCGCAAAACAAGCGTGTGGAACTGGCCGGCTCAGGACAGCCGCCGGCCACCGCCGCGCCAGCGGCCGCGCTGGGCGAGGACCAGAGCCTGGCCGCGCGCCTGGCGCAAGCCAACCTGGCTTGGATGCTGCTGGTGTTTTTTGGTCTCGGCCTGCTGATGACGTTCACGCCTTGCGTGCTGCCGATGATTCCAATCTTGTCCAGCATAATTGCAGGCAGCGGCGCCGGCCCAAAGCGCGGTTTTGTCCTGTCGCTGGCTTTCGTGCTGCCGATGGCGCTGACTTACGCCGTACTGGGCGCCGCCGCTGCATTGGCCGGCGCCAACTTGCAGGCGATGCTGCAGAATCCCTGGGTGCTCGGCGCATTCGGCCTGGTGTTTGTAGCGCTGGCGCTGGCGATGTTCGGTTTCTACGAGCTGCAATTGCCGGCCTTCCTGCGCAACCGCCTCGACCATGCCAGCCAGGGCCAGCGCGGCGGCACCGTGCTTGGCGCGGCAACGATGGGCGTGCTGTCGGCACTGCTGGTCGGCCCTTGCATGACGGCGCCGCTGGCCGGCGCCCTGCTGTACATCGGCGACAGCGGCGATGTCGTCAGCGGCGGTCTGGCCTTGCTGTCCATGGGGCTGGGCATGGGCGTGCCGCTGCTGCTGGTAGGAACGCTGGGCGCCAGGTTGCTGCCGCGTCCGGGCAACTGGATGAACCGGGTCAAGGCCCTGTTCGGCTTCATCTTGCTGGGCACCGCAATCCTGTTTCTGGCGCGCGTATTGCCGCCGGCCCTGGTGCTGGGCCTGTGGGGAGCATGGCTGCTGGCGCTTGCACTCAGCCTGCTGGCGCTGGCGCACAAGCTGGCAGCCGACGGCGGCCGCTTACTGGCGCGTTTCCTGGCTTTGCTGCTCGGGCTGTGGGGCGGACTGATGGTGATCGGCGCAGCAGCCGGCGCGCATGATCCTTTACAACCGCTGGCCTTTGCAGTGCGACCGACGGCAGGCGTCCAGGCTGGCGCCGCGCATGATTTCATGACACGCTTTGCCACAGTCAAGACAGCGCAGCAACTGGCCGAAGGCGTTGCTGCCGCCGGCCGCGGCGGCCAGTGGACGCTGGTCGATTATTACGCCGACTGGTGCGTCTCGTGCAAGGTGATAGAGCGCGACGTATTTTCCGATCCGCGCGTGCAGCAAGCACTGGCCGGCGTGCAGCTGCTGCGTCCCGACATCACCGCCAACAATGCGGACGACCGGGCGATGCTGGGCGCTTACCAGGCGTTCGGCGCGCCGACCATCCTGCTGATCGGACCGGACGGCAAGGAACATCGGGCCGAGCGCATCATCGGCGAACTCAGCGCCGACGAATTCCTGGCGCGCCTGCAACGGGCACAGGGGAAATCCTGACCATGTTGACAGTGAAACTCGGCCCGCTGGTGCTGCCGCTGTACCAGGCCATGCTGATCGTCTCCGTGCTGGCCGCCTACGGCGTGAGCTACCTGGTCGGAAGGCGGCAGAAAAACGCAAGCCTGGGCAATCTTTTGTCGGACATGCTGATCGCGGCATTGCTGGCGGCACGCCTGGTTTTTGTCGTGACCTGGTTCGAACTTTACCGGGCTGCGCCGTGGACCATGGTCGATATCCGCGACGGCGGCTTCACGCCCTGGGCCGGCATCCTGGCTGCGCTGCTGGTGGCAGCCTGGCGCGGCTGGCGCGAGGCTGCGATACGCAAGCCGCTGGTCCTTGCGCTGGCAGCCGGAACGCTGGCCTGGGGCACGATGTCCGGGATCCGGCACTGGCAGCAAAACGAGCCGGCGACCCTGCCGGCAACGCAGCTGACCACGCTGGCCGGCGAACAGACCGGGCTGGCCAGGCTGGCTGGCGGCAAACCGCTGGTGGTCAACCTGTGGGCCAGCTGGTGTCCGCCCTGCCGGCGCGAAATGCCGCTGCTCAGCGCCGCCCAGAAACAGCAGGACGGCATCGCCTTTGTTTTTGTCAACCAGGGCGAGGACCAGATCACCGTCCAACGTTACCTGAGCGAGAGCGGATTTGAGCTGTCGCATGTCCTGCTTGACCGCGACACCGGTCTCGGCAAGGCGGTTGGCTCGATGGCCTTGCCCACCACCTTGTTCTACGACAGCAACGGCCGCCTGCGAGACACCCATCTGGGCGAACTGTCGGCGGCTTCGCTGGCCGACAAATTGAAGCAATTGCACGAACCCACTAATCAACAGGAGTAAATCAGACATGCGTAAATATTCATTCATCATGGCCGCGCTGTTGCTAGCTGCAACCGGTGCGGCTCTCGCTGCACCCGCCGCCAGCTGGCCGGCGCCGATCAAGGCGCTGGAAGCGCAAGGGGTCGACATCGTCGGACGCTTCGACGCGCCGGGCGGACTGCAAGGCTACGCCGGCGTGCTGCAGCAGAAGTCGATGGCGATCTACCTGACCGCGGACGGCAAGCAGGCGATCGTCGGCACCATGCTCGACGCCAAGGGAGCCAACCTGTCTGAAGCGCCGCTGGAAAAACTGGTCAGCAAGCCGATGACGGAGAAAACCTGGAACCTGCTCGAAAAGAGCAGCTGGATTGCCGACGGCAGCAAGGATGCAAAACGCGTCATCTACACGTTTACCGATCCAAACTGCCCGTACTGCAATAAATTCTGGAACGATGCCCGGCCCTGGATCAAGTCCGGCAAGGTGCAGATACGCCACATCATGGTCGGCATCATCAAGGACAGCAGCAGCGGCAAGGCGGCGGCCCTGCTCAGCGCCAAAGACCCGCAAGCCGCCCTCAACCAGCATGAACTGCAGCATGCCAGCGGCGGCATCAAGCCCCTGGGGCTAATCCCGGCAAATATCCGCACACAGCTCGACAGCAACCAGCAATTGATGCAGCAACTCGGTTTCTTCGCCACGCCTACCGTTTTTTACAAGGACGCCGGCGGTATCCTGCAAACGACGCAAGGCGCGCCACGCGCGGAAATGCTCAGCACGGTTCTCGGACCGCGCTGAGCCGGGCTCAGGCCAAACCAGATGCAACATGCATCTGGTTTGGCCGGCCCCTCTGTTTACTGACGTGCAGGTGTATTTTCAGCGAAATATTCGTGGTTGTCGGCATTGTCGACGGCATTGGTCGGATTGCTGACAGCCAGGTTGTGCGCGCCGGTCTGGCCGTACACATGGTCGTCGGTGCCGGCCACCACGGTGAAGTGGCTGGTTTCATGGACCAGCGTGCCGGCCTTGGAGTCGGTGCCGTTGGCCGGTGCGGTCCAATAGGCGCCGCACAGGTAAACCGTGTATGGCTGGTCCGGATAGACATAAGCGTAAGTCCCGGACTCGGTGCAGCTGCAGTCGAATTTATACGCCTGGGTGCCGAGCGCGCTGCTGAGGTTGGTGTAGTGATTGGTAACCGTTGTATAACGGCCGCTGGTGACCGCGCCGAACCACCAGGTGTAGCGGCTGCCGGTGTTGTTTGCATTCAGATAGTTCTTGGAATTGGTAGCTATCGAAGTGGCGTCGGTGCGGGCTGTGGTCAGCGCGGTTTTCTGGCTGTTGCTGCAGCTGGCGAAGGTGGTGGATGCTGCTGCCGCGCCATTGATTGCGCCCAGCAGGTCGGAAGAAGCCAGCTTGGACGATGGTGCAGGACCGCCGTCGACCGACAGCGGTATCGCATTGGTTTCCAGCGTGACGGCAGGGGCAGCAGCAGCGGCGCCGCTGGCCTTGGCAGCGACGGCGTTGCCGACTTCACGCACCAGGGTGTCGGCGCTGCGCTTGTACTTGATCACGTATTGGCCGGCGCGATACATCTCGTAGTAGGCGCTGAGGTCGACTTCAACCGCACGGCTTTCGTTCGGCTTGAGCGTGATGTAGTCCTTGTCGGTTGCCGGTTTGCGTTTCACCAGGCGTCCCACATAACGCACCGGCTGGCCACCCAGGTCGACGCTGAACAAATCGCCGCTGACGCCGTTCAAGGGAGTTTCCCAGTTCAGCACATGCAAGGGCGAGGCGCTGGTGTTGGTGATGGTGTAGAGCACCTTGCCTGAGCCGGCCGCACCTTTCGCGCTGGCCTCCTGCAAGGTCACTTCGATATCGGCCCGCGCTGCATAAGCCGAGCCGCTGACAACGATTGCTGCCACACATGTAACGCCTGCCAACCATTTTCGAAAACTGTACATGGATCACTCCTCTTGTAGAGTTAAATGAGCCCCAGCCTTGTGGGCATGGGGAAATTTATGCTAGCACGCACATTTCCTTGGGGAATCCTGTCAAAGTTGACAGGGTGCCGCGACGTTACCGGGGAAATCGAGCTTTACATGCGAAGCGGCGGCAAACGTACTACCATCATCGGCAAGAGCCTGAAATCCGCCAACCGCCGCCAAGGAGACACCATGCCGACCACCCTGAATACCGATCATTTCTGGATGCCGTTCACCGCCAACCGCCAGTTCAAGAGCAAACCGCGTTTGCTGGTCTCCGCTTCCGGCATGCATTACACGACCGACGACGGCCGCCAGATCCTCGACGGCACCGCCGGCCTGTGGTGCACCAACGCCGGCCACTGCCATCCGAAGATCGTCGAGGCGATCCAGCAGCAGGCCGCCAAGATGGACTTTGCGCCGGTGTTCCAGATGGGCCATCCGCTAGCCTTCGAAGCCGCCAGCGCGCTGGCGGCGATCGCGCCGGAGGGATTGAACCGGGTGTTCTTTTGCAACGACGGTTCGGAGTCGGTCGATACCGCGCTGAAGATCGCGCTGGCGTATCACCGCGTGCGCGGCGACGGCTTGCGCACTCGCCTGGTCGGCCGCGAGCGCGGTTATCACGGGGTCGGCTTCGGCGGCATTGCGGTGGGCGGCATCGCCGGCAACCGCAAGCATTTCGGCCCGACACTGGCTGGCGTCGACCATTTGCGCCATCCGCTGGATATCGCGCGCAATGCGTTTTCACATGGCTTGCCGGAGCATGGCGCCGAGATCGCCGACGAGTTTGAACAACGCTTGCTGGCGTTGCACGATCCGGCCACGGTGGCGGCGCTGATCGTCGAACCGGTGCAGGGTTCGACCGGCGTGATCCTGCCGCCCAAGGGTTACCTGCAAAAACTGCGCGCGATCTGCGACAAGTACGGCATCCTGCTGATTTTCGATGAAGTGATCACCGGCTTCGGCCGCCTGGGCGCGCCGTTTGCGGCCGACTATTTCGGCGTGGTGCCGGACATGATCTGTTGCGCCAAAGGCTTGACCAATGCCAGCGTGCCGATGGGTGCGGTGATCGTGCGCCAGGATATCCATGATGCCTTCATGAGCGCGGCAGCCGAAAACGCTATCGAGTTTTTCCACGGCTATACCTACACCGGCCATCCGCTGGCGGCAGCCGCCGCGGTCGCCACCATGGCTGTCTACAAGAACGAAAACCTGTTCGACCGCGCGGCAGCGACAGCGCCGTATTTCGAGCAAGCCGCGCACAGCCTGCAAGGCCTGCCTTTCGTCAAGGATGTGCGCAACCTGGGACTGGTGTGCGGGATTGAACTGGAGCCTATCGCCGGCAAGCCGGGCGCGCGCGCCTTCGATGCCTTCCTCAAATGTTTCTGGGACAAAGGCGTGCTGATCCGCACCACCGGCGACATCATCGCCCTGTCGCCGCCGCTGATTATCGAACCGGGACAAATCGATCAGTTGTTTACCGCAATCGGCGATGTGCTGAAGGCACAGCACGCCGCTAGCCCAACCACCGCCTGACAGCGGCCAATAAAAAACCCGCCGATGCGTGCCCTGAACCAGGGCATGCATCGGCGGGTTTTTAGTGGCGCGGCCCGAAGGCCCGGTTCACTCGACAGCTTAGGCGTCGCGCGAAGCCTTTTTACGCTCATGTTCCTTCAGGTAGCGCTTGCGCAGGCGGATGCTCTTCGGCGTGACTTCAACCAGCTCGTCGTCGTCGATGAATTCAACCGCGTATTCCAGCGACATTTCGATCGGCGGCACCAGGCGCACCGCTTCGTCGGTACCCGAAGAACGGACGTTGGTCAGCTGCTTGCCCTTGATCGGGTTGACCACCAGGTCGTTGTCGCGCGAGTGGATGCCGATGATCATGCCTTCGTAGACCGGGTCATTGTGGCTCACGAACATGCGGCCGCGATCTTGCAGCTTCCAGATTGCGTAGGCAACGGCAGCGCCGTCGTCCTGCGAGATCAGCACGCCGTTGCGACGGCCGCCCAGTTCACCCTTGGAAGTGTCAACCGGTGCGTATTCGTCGAACACGTGGCTCATCAGGCCGGTGCCGCGGGTCAGGGTCATGAATTCGCCCTGGAAGCCGATCAGGCCGCGTGCAGGAATGCGGTACTCGAGACGAACACGTCCCTTGCCGTCCGGTTCCATGTTTTGCAGGTCGCCGCGGCGACGGCCCAGTTCTTCCATGACGCCGCCCTGGTTGGCTTCTTCGACGTCGACAGTTAGGTTTTCGTACGGCTCGTGGCGCACGCCATCGACCATCTTGAACACCACGCGCGGACGCGAAACAGCCAGCTCGTAGCCTTCGCGACGCATGTTTTCGATCAGGATGGTCAGGTGCAATTCGCCGCGGCCCGACACTTCATAGGTCGAATCATCGCCTTCAGCCTGCACCACGCGCAGCGCCATGTTGGCTTTCAGTTCGCGGTCCAGGCGGTCCTTGATCTGGCGGGTGGTGACGAACTTGCCTTCGCGGCCAGCCAGCGGCGAGTTGTTGACCATGAAGTTCATGGTCAGGGTCGGTTCATCGACCTTCAGCATCGGCAAGCCTTCTGGCGAGTCCGGTGCGCAAATGGTGGAGCCGATGCTGATTTCTTCGATACCGTTGATCAGCACGATGTCGCCAGCCAGCGCTTCGTCTGCCAGCACGCGATCCAGGCCGCGGAAAGTCAGCACCTGGTTGATGCGGGCCTTGGTTGGCTTGTCTTCCGGACCGTTCATCCAGACCACGTCTTGCAAGGCTTTGACTTTACCGCGCAGGATACGGCCAACGCCGATCTTGCCGACGTAGGAAGAGTATTCCAGCGAAGTGATCTGCAGTTGCAGCGGGCCGTTAGGATCGTCTTCACGCGCAGGAACGTGCTTCAGGATCGCGTCGAACAGCGGTTCCATGTTGCCGTCGCGGACAGTGTCTTCCAGGCCTGCATAGCCTTTGAAGCCGGATGCGTAGATGATCGGGAAATCGAGCTGCTCATCGGTAGCGCCGAGTTTGTCGAACAGTTCAAAAGTGGCGTTCACTGCCTTTTGCGGATCTGCATTTTCGCGGTCGATCTTGTTGACGACAACGATAGGCTTCAGGCCCAGGGCCAATGCTTTACGCGTCACGAAACGCGTTTGCGGCATCGGACCTTCTTGCGCATCGACCAGCAGCAAGACGCTGTCGACCATCGACAATACGCGCTCGACTTCACCGCCGAAGTCGGCGTGGCCCGGGGTATCGACGATGTTGATGTGCGTGCCCTTGTATTCGACTGCGCAGTTCTTCGACAGGATCGTGATGCCGCGTTCTTTTTCAATATCGTTCGAATCCATCACGCGTGCATCGACGTGCTGGTTGTCACGGAAAGTGCCGGATTGACGCAGCAATTGGTCAACCAGAGTGGTCTTGCCGTGGTCAACGTGGGCAATGATGGCAATGTTGCGGATGGCGCGAGGTGTGTTTGACATGGTCAGTTTGGAGATTGAAGAACTCAGTAAGGGCGCAGGTAAGGATTGCGCAGAAAATATATTGCTACAGATTATATGACTACAAATGCGGCGGCCAAAAATGCTCGCTAAGGCACTGCACAGAAGTACGGCAGATGTAGCGGAATTTGGGAAGCCGCGCATTATAGCATGACGCGCTGCACTACTTTATGAAAAGCCTTGTAATTTCAAAGAGTTGCTGCCTCAATCGCTGCGCAGATATTGCCAAAAACATATTTCATGCAGGCTGTGCGGTGGCGATCAGGCGCTCGGGAGCAAGCACCCCGTATTCATGCAGTTGTGCGGTACCCAGAAGTTGTCGTGCGGATACTACATCCGCAGGCTGCAGATAGACCCGCACACGTCCGGCATCTGCCGGCAGGGCCACGCCTTCTTTCGCCAGCGTCAGGCGCTGGCCTTGCAGGAAGCGCCTGGCCAGTGGTTCGGATAACAACACCTCGGGAAAAGTCAGCAGCAGGCTGTCGACCGGCGCCAGCAAGGCGCTGCGCTCGGCTTGCCCGGTGGCGTCCAGCTGCTCCAGGGTGACGCAGCCATCCAGCGTCAGGTGGCCCACCTGGATCCGCCGCAACTCCTGCAGATGCGCGCCGCAACCCAGTGCGGCGCCGATGTCTTCGCCCAGTACGCGGATGTACGTCCCCTTGCTGCAGGCAACCCGCAAGCGTAAAAACGGCGCCTGGTAATCGAGGAATTCCAGCGCATGAATAGTCACGTCGCGCGCTTCGCGCTCCAGCGTGATGCCGGCGCGGGCGTATTCATACAGCGGCTTGCCATCGCGCTTGAGCGCCGAATACATGGGCGGCACCTGCTTGATCGGGCCGCGGAACCGGGCCAGCACGGCATCGATCTGCGCGCGGCTGATGTCGACATCCTTGCGCTCCAGCACTTCGCCTTCGGTATCGCCGGTGGTAGTGCTCACTCCCAGGTGGATCAGGGTCTCGTAAGTCTTGTCGGCATCCAGCAGGTCCTGGGCAAACTTGGTAGCCTCGCCGAAGCACAGCGGCAGCACGCCGGTGGCAAACGGATCGAGGGTACCGGTGTGGCCGGCCTTTTGCGCGTTGAGCAAGCCTTTGGCCTTGATCAGCGCATCATTGCTGGAAAAACCGACAGGCTTGTCCAGCAGCAGGATGCCATTCAAGGGAACGCGGATTCTTTTGGGTGGGCGTAATGCCATGATAGCAATGCAAAAAAGGGGAAAACGGAAACGGCTTGCCATGGCAAGCCGCATCAAATGACTGGCAATGACTGCTGACCCGGAGGGCTCAAGCCAATCCGGTCAGCCAATCGTTCACTCCTGGCCGTCGTCCTTGGAACGTGTCGCATTGGCCAAGTCGATCAGGCGCGACATCTCGACGCCGCGGGCAGTCGAATTGTCATGCATGAAATGCAAGGCCGGCAAGGTATGGATAGACAGGCGGCGGCCCAGCTGGTTGCGCAGGAAACCGGCGGCCTGGGTCAGGCCTTTGACGGTATTCGCGATCGCTTCCGGGTCGTCGTTCAGCATCGTGAAAAACACCTTGGCATGGGCGTAATCCGGCGTCACCTGCACTTCGGTAATCGTGATCATGCCGACCCGCGGGTCTTTCAGCTCGAAGACGATGATCTCGGACAAGTCCTTCTGGATCTGGTCTGCAACACGCAGGCCGCGGCCAGGGATGGATTTACTATGTTTAGCCATGCTTTTATTCAGCGCTTCTACACGCTTTGTCTTTCACAAATGAACTGCCAACCAACGTTACACAGGTTACTACAAAATGAAAATCGGGCTGTTAGGCCCGATTTCCCCTGCCTACGCACATTCCTGCCGTGCGTGTGCTTGCGTTATTACAAAGTCCGTGCGACTTCTTCGACTTCAAAGATTTCGAGGTGATCGCCTTCTTTGATATCGTTGAAGTTCTTCAGGGTCAGACCGCACTCGAAGCCGGAACGGACTTCCTTGACGTCATCCTTGAAGCGTTTCAGCGAATCCAGCTCGCCTGTCCACAAGACCACGTTGTCGCGCAGCAGACGCACCGAAGCACCACGCTTGACCAGGCCTTCGAGCACGTAGCAACCGGCGATCGCGCCGACTTTGCTGACCAGCAGCACCTGGCGGATTTCCACCAGACCGAGGTTCTGTTCGCGCTTCTCCGGCGACAACATGCCGGACATCGCTGCCTTGATCTCGTCCACAGCATCGTAAATGATGTTGTAGTAACGGATGTCGACACCGTTGGCTTCCGCCAGCTTGCGTGCCGAAGCATCTGCGCGGGCGTTGAAGCCGATGATCACGGCCTTGGAGGCAACCGCCAGGTTGACGTCCGACTCGCTGATGCCGCCGACGCCGGCGTGCACCACTTGTACCCGGACTTCGCTGGTCGACAGCTTCTGCAGCGACTGGACCAAAGCTTCTTGCGAACCTTGCACGTCGGTCTTGATGATCATCGGCAGGTTCTTGACTTCACCTTCGGCCATCTGGTCGAACATGTTTTCCAGCTTCGCGGCTTGCTGCTTGGCCAGCTTGACGTCACGGTATTTACCTTGGCGGAACTGACCGATTTCGCGCGCCTTGCGCTCGTCTGCCATGACCATGACTTCTTCGCCGGCAACCGGCACTTCCGTCAGGCCCTGGATTTCGACCGGGATCGATGGGCCGGCTTCGGAAATCGCCTTGCCGTTTTCATCCAGCATCGCACGGACACGGCCGTAAGCCGAACCAGCCAGCACCACATCGCCGCGCTTCAAAGTACCGGACTGCACCAGGATCGTTGCAACCGGACCACGGCCCTTGTCGAGACGGGCTTCCACTACCAGGCCACGGGCCGGGGCAGCAACCGCCGCCTTCAATTCCAGCACCTCGGCTTGCAGCAAGACTTGTTCCAGCAAGTTGTCGATGCCTTCGCCGGTCTTGGCCGATACCGGCACGAACGGCGATTCGCCGCCGTATTCTTCCGGCACCACTTGTTCCGCGATCAGTTCCTGCTTGACGCGATCCAGGTTGCTGCCTGGCTTGTCGATCTTGTTGATCGCCACCACCAGCGGTACGCCGGCGGCTTTCGCATGGGCGATCGCTTCCTTGGTTTGCGGCATCACGCCGTCGTCGGCTGCCACCACCAGGATGACAATGTCGGTTGCCTTGGCGCCACGGGCACGCATCGCGGTAAACGCTTCATGGCCCGGGGTGTCGAGGAAGGTGATCATGCCGCGCGGTGTTTCCACGTGATATGCACCGATGTGCTGGGTAATGCCGCCGGCTTCGCCGGAGGCAACCTTGGCGCGGCGGATGTAATCCAGCAGCGAGGTCTTGCCGTGGTCGACGTGACCCATGACAGTGACCACCGGTGCGCGCGGCAGCAGCTCGGCGTCGGCATGCTCTTCGCCGTCGACCAGCAATGCTTCCGGATCGTCCAGTTTCGCAGCGTGTGCGGTGTGGCCCATTTCCTCGACCAGAATCATCGAAGTTTCCTGGTCCAGCACCTGGTTGATGGTGACCATCTGGCCCAGTTTCATCAAATGCTTGATGACTTCCGAAGCCTTGACCGACATCTTGTGCGCCAGTTCGGCGACAGTAATGGTTTCAGGAACATAAATGTCCTTGATGACCGCTTCTGTCGGCACCTGGAAGTTGCTTTCGTGATCGTCGCTGTGCGCATTGCGACGGCCCTTCGGACCGCCACGCCAGCCATCGCGACCGCCGCCGGTATTGCCGCGGGTCTTGATGCCGAGGCCGCGCTTCTTGGCCGCATCGTCTTGCCATGTAGAGGAGACGTTGGCGGACTTGATCGACTTCTTGTCGACCACCACTTTCTTGTCGTCTTTCTTCTCGCCAGGCTTCTTGTCGGCAGGCTTGTGCAAAGTACCTTCGGCAGTCTTGGCCGGGGCTGCGGCAGGCGCAACCGGCTCAGGCGCCTTGATCACGCGGCGCGGCGCATTCATCATTGCCTTGATCTGCGCCACTTCGTCTTGCACGGCCTTGCGGGCACGCTCAGTCGCAGCCGATTTCTCGGCGGCTTCCTTGGCGGCCAGTGCGACCTTTTGCTTGGCTTCTTCGTTCGCCAGGCGTTTCTTTTCTTCAGCCGCAGGATCTTCCTGCTTCTTGACGGCAGCATCGGCAGAATTGGCGGAATCAGGCGCAGGTGCTTCGGCAGCCGCTTTTTTAGCTTCGCTTTCCGCTTTCTTGGCGTCGTTTTCCGCTTTCAGCGCAGCCTTGGCTTGCGCTTCCTTTTCCGCTTCCAGCTTGGCCAGGCGTTCCTGTTTTTCCAGCAGTTCGGCTTCCTGGCGAGCGATCAATTCGGCCTGGCGGCGCGCTTCTTCAATCCGGCGCGCCTGTTCAGCTTCGTCGACGACCGGTGCGGCAGGCGCAACCGGCGCCGCCACAGCTTCGGCGATCGGCTCGTCACGCTTGACGAAAGTACGCTTCTTGCGCACTTCAACCTGGATCGTGCGCGACTTGCCGGTGGCGTCAGCCTGCTTGATCTCGGTGGTTTCCTTGCGGGTCAGCGTGATCTTCTTCTTTTCGCTGTCTGGCACCGCGCCGTGCGAACGGCGCAGGTGTTCCAGCAGGCGATCCTTATCTTCTTTCGACAAGGCGTCGTCAGTCGAATTTTTCTGGACGCCAGCCGATTGCAGTTGTGTCAGCAGGAGATCCGCTGGCATTTTCAGCTCGGTGGCAAATTGGGCTACATTGTTACTCGCCATTCAGTCCTCTTTTTCTATGTGGCGCGGCAGACGATATCGGAACCTCTCGGATCACTGGATCACTTGGCTTCCGCTATATTCCATGCCTTGGCCTGCAGGGCTTTGGCATGATCATCGTACTTGGCATCGATGAGTTTCATCTCATCGTCGGTCACATCTTTAAACTCGTCTTCAATCAAATGACGCGCACGGTCGGCTGGCAAAGCCAGGATCGCGCCAAATTCGTCATAAGCCAAACCGGCGAACGCAGCCAATGTCTTGACTCCCGCCAGTCCCAGCTTGCCGGCGGTAACCCGGTCCATGCCTTCGAAGTTGACCAGGGCATCTTCCATGCCTTCCAGTCCCTCTTCCGAGGCAATCGCTTCTGTCACCAGCGCATCGCGAGCCCGGTTACGCAATTCGTTGACGGTGTCTTCGTCAAACGAATCGATTTCCAGCATTTCGGTAATCGGCACGTAGGCGATTTCTTCCAGGCTGGCAAAACCTTCTTCCACCAGGATGTCGGCGACTTCCTGGTCGACGTCCAGTTTTTCCATGAACAGGGCGCGGATCGCGGCGGTTTCCACCGCCGATTTGTCGGCCGACTCTTCCGCTGTCATGATGTTGATCTGCCAGCCGGTCAGCTCTGCCGCCAGGCGCACGTTCTGGCCGCCGCGGCCGATGGCGATCGCCAGGTTTTCTTCGTCGACCACGACATCCATGGCGTGCTTCTCTTCGTCAACCATGATCGAAGAAACGTTGGCAGGGGCCAGTGCGCCGATGACAAATTGCGCCGGGTCTTCCGACCACAGCACGATGTCGACGCGTTCGCCGCCCAGCTCGCCGGTCACGGCCTGCACGCGCGAACCGCGCATGCCGACGCAGGTACCGATAGGATCGATGCGCTTGTCGGCGGTGAACACAGCAATCTTGGCGCGGACGCCAGGATCACGTGCCGCCGACTTGATTTCCAGCGAACCTTGTTCGATTTCCGGCACTTCCAACTCGAACAGCTTCATGATGAATTCCGGCGCGGTACGCGACAAAATCACTTGCGGGCCGCGTGCATTGCGGTCGACGCGCAGGATGAAGGCACGGACACGGTCGCCGATACGCAGGTTTTCCTTAGGAATCGTCTGGTCGCGCGGCAAGCGCGCTTCGATCTTGCCTGACTCGACGATAGCATCGCCGCGTTCCATGCGCTTGATGGTGCCGGTGACCAACGAATCGCCGCGTTCCAGGAAGTCAGCCAGGATCTGTTCGCGTTCAGCATCGCGGATCCGCTGCAGCACGACTTGTTTGGTGTCTTGCGCAAAACGGCGGCCGAAATCGACCGATTCGATCGGCTCTTCGATGTGGTCGTCGACTTCCACGTCTTCAATCTGTTCCTTGGCTTCGAACAGCAGGATTTCCTGGTCCGGCAATTGCAGACCCGCTTCATCCGGCACTACGTGCCAGCGGCGGAAGGATTCGAACTCTCCGGTTTCACGATCGATCGTGACACGGATATCGACGTCGCCCTCGTAGCGTTTTTTGGTTGCCTGTCCAAGCGCGTGTTCGAGCGCACCGAACACGACATCCCGATCGACGTTTTTTTCATGCGCGAGCGCATCGACCAACAATAAAATTTCGCGACTCATGCTTTGCGACTCCTAAAATCCACTTGCGGCACCAAGTGTGCCTTGTCTACGTCAGCGAGCGTGAAATCCAGCAGCGCCGACCCATCTTTTGTTTCAAATTCGATTTTCAAGTTCTCGCCATCCGGTTCACCCAGGACACCCTGGAATGATTTGCGATGTGCGGCGCCTGGCATCGGCACACGCAACTTCACGATGGCTTCCTTGCCGGCGAAACGCACATAGTCCGCCAGTTTCTTCAGCGGCCGGTCCAGGCCCGGCGAAGATACTTCCAGACGTTCGTACACGACGTTTTCCACCGTCAGCACATGCAGCAGTTGATGCGTCACTTTTTCGCAATCTTCTACCGTGATCTGGCCTTGCTCGGCATTTTCAGGTGTGAAGTCGATGTATACGCGCAACAAGCCACGCGCCGCCTTTTCGAACTCGACCAGCTCGTAGCCCATGCCAACCACGGTTGTTTCAATTAGCTCCAGCAACTGCAAAGCAACTCCCTATAAATATAACTGCAGGCCCGACAATTACGGGCCTGAGTCTGCACGCACCGGCAACTTAAAAGCAGATAAAAACGAAAAGCAAAAAAAAAATGGGCATCTGCCCATCCTTCTTATCGTTTGTCATTTCGAGCAGTTTCACGAGATCGGCTGCGAATCAACTTCTCGAGCTCCCGAGAGGTTTAATTCTCGTTAATGACTTCTGTTAACTTGTAAATTATAAACGATTAGGCTATGGACCGCAACGTAAGCGAGTGCAGGAAATTTGCATTTATTGACAATCTCCCGTCAACAGACGGTAAATTGATCATTATTGCAACACTTCCTGCCACTTCTTTCCAGCTATCCAAAAGCGGCAAATGCCGCCAGGATGAAAAATCCCCGATCAGCCGCGAGGACGGCGACGCGGGCCACCTTGCGCACCGTAATGACCGCCGCCGGTTTGTCCGCCAGCCGCCTTGTTGGGGCGTGCCGGACGCGCAAAACCATTACCGCCGCCATTGCGTCGCTGCTGCCCCGCATCAGGAAAGCCCAACGCGGTCTGCAAAGGATCCGGCTGCCGGCTGCGCGGCGGCTGACCGCCGTTGCCGCCACCTTGCGGACGGCCCTGGCCGCCGCCTGGGCCGCGACCTTGATTGCCTCGCGGCTGACCGCCAAAGTTACCGCGCGGCTGGCCGCCAAAACCCTGGTCGCCGCCACGGTAACCACCGCCGCCCGGGCCTTGCGGAGCGCTATCCGCACGATTGCCGTTAGGCTGGCGATCCTTGTTGAAATCGGGACGGCCCTTGCCGCCGCCGGCGCCCTGGCCAGCAGCCGGCTTGTCCAGCCCGTGCGCGGTCATCATGTCGCGCACTGCATTTTCATCCAGTTCTTCCCAACGGCCGCGCTTGAGGCCGCGCGGCAGCGTCATGGCGCCGTAACGGGTACGGATCAGGCGCGACACGGTCAGGCCGATGGCCTCGAACATGCGGCGCACTTCGCGGTTGCGGCCTTCGCCGATCACCACGCGATACCATTTGTTGATGCCTTCACCGCCGCCGTCGGCGATTTTCGTGAATTGCGCCACGCCGTCTTCCAGTTCGACGCCGGCCAGCAGTTTCTGGCGCATGCCCTGCTCCAGCTCGCCCAAGGTACGCACCGCGTATTCGCGGTCGATGCCGTAGCGCGGATGCATCAGGCGGTTAGCCAGGTCGCCGGAGGTAGTAAACAGCAGCAAGCCTTCCGTGTTGAAGTCCAGCCGTCCGACGGCCAGCCATTTGGCGGCCTTCATGTTCGGCAAGCGGTCGAACACCGACGGCCGTCCGTCCGGGTCGTTGTGGCTGACGATTTCGCCAGCCGGCTTGTGGTACACCAGCACCCGCGGCGGACGCTTGCTGACTTTGCGCTGCAGCAGCTTGCCGTTGATGCGGACTTGATCGGTTGGCAAGATGCGCTGACCGATATGGGCCGGTTCGCCATTGACCGAAACCCGGCCGGCGATGATCAGCTCTTCCATGTCGCGGCGTGAACCGAGGCCGACATCCGCCAGGACCTTGTGCAATTTTGGTGCATCGTCCTCGGCGGTGAGATCGCGCCGCACGCTTTTCGGCGCCTGGCGGCTGCCGGCGTCTTCCGCCGTGACCAGGGTGTCGAACGATTCGGAGGTAACAAACGAGAATACTTCGTCGGCGTCGCCGCCACGGCCTGGCTTGCCGCGCGGCCCCTGCCCTGGCTTGCCGTTCTGCGCCTGCGGCTTCTTGCCTTTTTGCTGGCGCTCGCGCGAATTGCGTTCGCCGTTGCGGCCAGCGCCGTTATTACGGTCGCCGCGCTGCTGGCGCGGTTCGCCGGCCGCCGGATCGCCGGCTGGCTGCTGTTCCGCCACGGCGGCATTGCCCGCCTCGACAGCGGAACTGGCCGCTGCCGCCGATTCTTGTGCACGCTGGGCGGCGCGATTGCTGCGCAGGGCGCGCGGACCGCGCACGCCACGCTTGGCAGGCCGTTCCCTGGCCGGTGCTTCCGATATTTCCTGATTCACAACAACCGGAGCAATGACCTGAGTAACAACAGCCGGCGCCGCATCCACCACAAACTCAACCGGAGCGCTCGGCTCAACCACGACCTGGACCTTCTTGCGCGGCGCAGCCTTGGGCTTGGCCGGCGCAGCTGTTTCGGCGGCGACAACTGCTTCAGCCACACCGGCGCTGGCGTCGGCTGCGGCAACCGCTTTCTTGCGCGGCGCACGGGCCGGTTTGACAGGTTCTGCAGCAGCGGCGGCTGGAACGGTGGCGTCCGCCGCAATCGGCGCATCAGCCGCAACCTTGCGTGCTCTAGGCTTTTTAGCTGGCTTCGGGTCAGTTGTGGCAGTCAGGTCGACGACCGGTGCATCATTGGAACTAGGTGGGTTCATTATTCAGGTGTTGGTTATGCCGACCTGGCGTGGCTTCATCATCCGATTCGGACGCGTGGTCGTTGGTGTGGGTTTCATTCGATGCAACTGGCTCTATTTGCGGATGAGCAACTTCCTCATCCTCTGCCGTCGCATTTTCCGTCATGACTGCATCTACGACACTATCTTCTGTAGCTGGTTCTGCTGTCGGCAACTCATCGGCTGCAATATGGTCTTGCTCATCCTGGCTCATTTGTTCTGTCATCTGCTCGGATTGAAGCTCGTCGGCTGCAGCGTCTTCTGCTTCCAGCGCCGCAGCGGCGTCAAGCACCGCACTGGCTTCAATACTCGCTTCCAGCGCCTGCAGTTCAAGCAGGTTGCCTTCCTGCATGTCATTCCTGGCAACTTGCTGTAGCGGCGGCAACTGGTCCAGCGAGGTCAGGCCGAGATCGTCCAGGAACTGCTTGGTGGTGGCAAACAATGCCGGGCGTCCAGGCACGTCGCGATGGCCGATAGCCTCGATCCAGCCACGCTCTTCAAGCATTTTTACAGTCTGCGAATTGACCGTGACGCCCCGGATTTCCTCGATGTCGCCACGAGTGACCGGCTGGCGGTAGGCAATGATCGCCAGGGTTTCCATGGTCGCCCGCGAATATTTCGGCGGTTTTTCCGGATTCAGCCGTTCCAGGTAAATCTTCATTTCGGGACGGCTCTGGAAGCGCCATCCGGTCGACAGGGCAACTACCTCGATGCCTTTGTCGACCCAGTCTTCACGCAATTCTTCCAGCATGGACTTGATCGTATCCGCATTGATTTCGCCGTCGTCTTCGCCGCCTGCCATGTACAACTTTTTCAAGTCGTTAAGCGACAGCGGCTCGTGAGCACAGAGCAATGCAGTTTCGAGGACTTTCTTGGCCTCAATAATATTCATGTACGACGTAGTTTATTTAAATTTTATTAAAAATTCGCAGAGCTCATGTTCAACGGCAGGCCAAGCCTGGTCAAAGAGAAAGCTGTTGATACTGCTGTCCAGCGCCCGTTAGAGGAGGATTAATGAGGGCGGGGACAATAAGACTTGAATAAGACGGGTAACTGCGCCGCTCGTTCTTTCAATTTTGATCTGACCGGCGCCGACGCTGTAACTACGCTAGCGGAACCGATCCTGCTGCCAACCAAAAATGTTGAGAGACAGTTTAGCACAAAGCAGATGGGAAGGCGTACTGATCTTGCGGATGTGGTTATTTGACGATAGCCGGCAGACGGGGAATTGCCCGATCCGCTATCGTCGGCGCCGGCAAGCCGCCGGGGCCTTAATATCGCCGGCTGGCAAGAAAGTTGCTTAATTAACTTCCACGATAGGTTGAGTAAGACCAGGGCGACACTACCAGGGGCACATGATAATTTTGATCGGCGTGGGCAATTCCAAAAGCGAGCGTGACGCGGTCGACAAAACGCGGGTTCGGCAGGTCGATCCCTTGCGCGGCGAAATAGTCGCCGGCCGAGAACACCAGTTCATATTGGCCGGCCTGCATTTCTTCGCCCTGCAGCAAAGGCGCGTCGACCCGGCCGTCCTGGTTGGTGACGGCGCTCTTGAGCAGGTTGCGGCCGGCAGGAGTGACTGCATATAGTGCAATTTTGACACCGGCGCCCGGCTTGCCCTGGGTGATATCCAAAACATGTGTACTTAACTTTCCAGAAGCGTTTCCCATGACAATTCCCTATATCGATTAGTTGAAAACGAGTATCGATCAAATGATATACCGCAGGGTCCAGGTCAATATACTATCCGGCATATATTAATCATGGCTGCAGCCCACATAATCCAGAACACCAGATCAATACTCCAGGCCAAGCAATGACTATCAACACCGACCCCAACTATCCGCGCGACATGACCGGCTACGGCCGCACGCCGCCGCACCCGCAATGGCCGAACCGGGCCCGGATCGCCCTGCAGTTCGTCCTCAACTACGAAGAAGGCAGCGAAAACTGCGTGCTGGACGGCGACGCCGGTTCCGAAACTTTCCTCTCCGAGATCATCGGCGCCCAGAGTTTCCCGGCGCGCCACATGAGCATGGAATCCCTGTACGAATACGGTTCGCGCGCCGGCGTCTGGCGTTTGCTGCGCATGTTTGAAGAGCGCCGCCTGCCGTTGACCGTGTTCGGTGTTGCGCGGGCGCTACAGCGCAACCCGGAAGCGACTGCCGCCTTCCAGGAACTCGGCCACGAAATCGCCTGCCACGGCTTGCGCTGGATCAGCTACCAGAACATCGACGAAGCAACCGAACGCGCCCATATCGCCGAAGCCGTCGCCGTCATCAGGCAACTGACCGGCAGCGCCCCGCTCGGCTGGTACACCGGCCGCGACTCGCCCAATACCCGCCGGCTGGTGCTGGAGCACGGCGGCTTCAGCTACGACGCCGACCACTATGGCGACGACTTGCCGTTTTGGGAACAAGTCAAGGTCAACAACGGCAGCGGCGAAACCCTGGTCAAACCGCAACTGATCGTGCCCTACACGCTGGACACCAACGACATGCGCTTCGCCGCCATGCAGGGTTTCAATTCCGGCACGCAGTTCTTCGATTACCTGAAAGACGCTTTCGACGTGCTGTACCGCGAAGGCGATCCGCACGGACTGAACCAGCCGAAAATGCTGTCAGTCGGCCTGCATTGCCGGCTGGTCGGCCGGCCCGGCCGCGCTGCCGCGCTGGCGCGCTTCCTCGATTATGTGCAAAGCCACGGCCAGGTATGGATCACTCGCCGCATCGACATCGCCGACCATTGGCGCGCGACGCATCCGTTTCCGGCATAACGTTTTTTAACCCGCCGTGGCGGTTCCACGGACCTTGCTTGAACACGGACGCGTGTTGTTTCAGATGAATAAAACCAGAGATTTATTTTCCACTTATTTGCGATCTTATAAAAACCAGGAGACAGGGATGTACCCAGCTAAAAACAGATTACGAACACTGCAAGTTGCTGCCGCTCTCGGCGCAGCGGTCGCGCTGCCGGCGATGGCGCAAACTTCGGTGCAGGTCACCGGCTTGGTCGACACCTATGTCGGCTCGATGAAATACAGCGGCGACTCAGGGCGCACCAACGTCGTCAACAGCGGCGGCCTGACCACTTCCTGGATCGGCTTCAAAGGCACCGAAGATCTCGGCGGCGGACTCAAGGCCAAGTTCAACCTGACCTCGTTCTTCCGCGCCGACACCGGCCAGGCCGGCCGCTTCGACGGCAATGAAACGCTGTTCTCGCGCGACGCCAACGTCGGCCTGATCGGCGGTTTCGGCGCCATCTCGCTGGGCCGCGACCTGGCGCCGAACTTCCTGCCGTCGATCCTGTTCAATCCGTTCGGCGATTCGTTCCAGCTGTCGCCGCTGATCCTGCACATGGACGTGCCTTGGTTCAATTCTTCCGGCTGGACCAACTCGGTCGCCGGCGATACCGGCTGGAGCAATGAAGTCATCTACACGACGCCAGACTTCGGCGGCCTGAAAGCCAACTTCCATTACCAGTTCGGTGAACAGGCAGGCAATACCGGCAAGAACAATATCGGCGCCAATGTCTTGTATTTCCACGGCCCGCTGGCGCTGACCGCCTACTACCAGCGCGTCAAGGTCAACAATCCGCTGGAACTGTCGCCAGGCAATGTGCAGCCGGCCACCAATATCCCGCTGCCAAGCGGCATGGTCGCCGCACGCCAGTCGGCCTGGTTCCTTGGCGCCACTTACGACTTCACCGTGGCCAAGCTGTTTGCGACCTACGACCAGACCTCGCATGACATCGACCTGAAAGACAAGACGCTGCAGCTCGGCACCAGCATCCCGCTGGGCCAGGGCGCGGTGCTGGCCTCCTGGGCCAACACCAAGCGTTCCGGCGCCGCGGTGGGCGAATCGCTCAAGCGCAATACCGCATCGCTGGGCTACGACTACAACATGTCGAAGCGCACCGACCTGTATGCGATCTACATGTACGACAAAATCACCGAGCAAACCGTCGGCAACAGCGTTGCCCTGGGTATCCGCCATCGTTTCTGATGCACGGACAATGCAATAAATAAGGTGATACAGTAGTTGCACCCACAGTAGTTGCCCCAATGTGCGCCGCTCGCCTTGCCGACCGGCGCACATTTTAACGTTTGGATTCCTATGCCGGCAGACTCCACCATCAGCAGCGCCGAGTGGCAGGTACGCAAGGACCTGGCGGCCTGCTACCGCCTGTGCGCCCTGAAGCGCTGGGACGACCTGATCTACACCCACATCTCGGCCTCGGTGCCGGATGAACCCGGACATTTCCTGCTCAATCCGTTCGGCCATCGTTTCGATGAAATATGTGCATCGAACCTGGTCAAGATCGATGCCCGCGGACAGGTCGTCGGCGCTTCGCCGTACCAGGTCAACGTCAGCGGCTTCGCGATTCACGGCGCGGTGCATGCGGCCAGGCCGGATGCCGTGTGCGTCATGCATCTGCACAATGTCAACGCGGTCGCGGTCAGCACCCTGGCCGACGGCTTGCTGCCGATTTCCCAGCACGCGCTGCGCTTTTATGAACAGATCGCCTACCACGACTACGAGGGCCTGGCGCTGACGCCGACAGAACAGGAACGTTTGGTCGAGCGGCTGGGCCGGCTGCCGGCCATGCTGCTGCGCAATCACGGCAGCCTGATATGCGGCCGCACCGTGGCCGAAGCCTATGTCCTCATGGATACGCTGGACAAGGCTTGTGAAATCCAGCTCAAAGCCAATGCCGGCGGCGGCCGCTTGAACATGCCGTCGCAGGAAATCTGCCGCAAGACGCGCAACCAGTTGCTTGGCGACGGCAGCCCCGAAGGCCTGCTGGAATGGCCTGCCCTGCTGCGTCAGCTGGATGCCATCGACCCCAGCTATCAACACTGATCATTTTTTACAGAAAGGATTATCATGCCGACTTTTAACGTACAACTGTTCGAGGGCCGCAGCGCCGAGCAAAAGCGCGCTTTTGTCAAAGCCATCACCGAAGTCACCTGCCAGACACTGGACTGCGGGCCGGAATCGGTGGACATCATCATCCAGGAAGTCAAACGCGAGAACTGGGCTACCGCCGGCAAGCTGTGGTCGGACTGAGCTTGTAAAACATCGCTGCATAAAAAAAGGAGCGAAGCTCCTTTTTTATTTACCACCGCACCAATCAGGCAAATTCGTCAGACAAATTCACCGATCTTCTCGACCACCGCATTACGCACCGAACCGCTCACCACAAACGATTGCGCTACCGCGATATCGTTGTGGAACCAGCGGTCGCCTTCCAGGCAGGCCGGGATCTGGCGGCGGATTTCCTGGTAAGCCGCTTGCGTGCCTTTGCCCAGCACGAAACCAGGCAGCAGATCTTCCGTCATGGTCAGGGCCTGCGCCGCCAGCAGCATCTCGACGCCGATGATGTATTGCGTGTTCGCCACCACGGTGGCCGCCTTGCGCGCGCACCAGGTCGAGTTCGAGACATGGTCTTCGCTGTTGCCCTTGGCCGGGATGCTGTCGACGCTGCCCGGCATGCACAGGGTGCGGTTTTCCATCACCAGCGAACTGAGCGAACATTGCACCACCGGATAACCGGTATTGACGCCGCGCACGCCGCTCATCAGGTTGCGCGGCAAACCCCACGACAAGGTCGGATCGATCAGGCGCGCGACCCGGCGTTCGCAGATGCTGCCGAGATCGGTGATCGCCATGGCCAGCAAGTCCATCGCCTGCGCCAGGTACTGGCCGTGGAAATTGCCGCCGGAGATGATTTCGAAGCCACCGCCTTCTTTATCGAAAATCAGCGGGTTGTCGGTGGCGGAGTTGATTTCCTTGTCGACAATGTTATCGATATAGTCAAGGGCATCGAATACCGGACCGTAGACTTGCGGCGAGCAGCGCAGCGAATAGACGTCCTGGATACGGGCGGTGTAAGGGATATCGGTGCGGCGCAGCTCTTCCGGGAACTGCACGGCGCGCGCTTCATGCGTGGTGCGGGTGGAACCGGACAAGAGCTTGCGGATGATGGCGGCAGTCTTGATCTGGCCGGCGTGCGGACGCGCTTGCTGGATGCGGTGGTCGAACGCCGCCATTTCGGCGCGCATCGCTTCCAGCGTCAGGCCCAGTGACAGGCAGGCGTCGCTCAGCAGGTTGCGGGCGTCGTGGGCCACCAGTACCGCCACCGCCAGCGAGGCGGTGCAGCCGTTGATCAGGGCCGAGGCATCCTTGGCTTTGAGGTCGAACTTGACCGGACCGACGCCGGACTTGGTGATCGCCTCTGGCGCGCGCATGCGCTGGCCCTGGTACATCACTTCGGCTTCGTCGAAACCGGCAATCGCCGCCGCCAGATAGGACAGTGGCGCCAAATCCCCGGAGGCGCCGACCGAGCCCTTCTGCGGCATGATCGGATGGATGCCGGCGTTCAGGAAAGCCAGCAAACGATCCACCACTTCCACCCGCGGCGCCGAATAGTTGCTGGCGAAGGCATTGGCGCGCAACAGCATGGTGGCGCGGCTGACTTCTTCCGAGAACGGTTCGCCGATGCCGGCGCAGTGGGCCTTGATCAATTGCGTCTGGAACAGCTCGATGTGTTCGACCTTGATGCGGGTGTCTTTCAGCAGGCCGACGCCGGTGTTGAAGCTGTACATCATCGGCGCTTCGTCGTGCATCCAGGTCGCTTCGATGTAGTCGCGGCTTTCTTTCAGGGCGGCGCGGGAAGAGTCGGCCAGCGTGACCGGCAGGTGCGGTGCGCGGGCGACGTCGACCACTTGCTGCGCGGTCAGGTTGAAGCCGTCGATGGTGATGGTTTGGGACATGAAAACTCCAGATTTAAATAAGGGAGAGCGAGCGCAGAAGCCGCTTGAGCATCACTGCTCAACCAGCTTCCGGCTTCCAGGAAAAGAATGAGATACCCGCCGGCTTACTTGGCGCCGGAGGTATACCAGGTGCCGATCAGGGCCCGCTCTTCGTCGGTAATGTGGGTCAGGTTAGCCAGCGGCATCGCCTTCAGTTGCACGGCTTGCTGATAGACCTTGTCGGCATGCTGCCGGATCTGGTCTGCGGTCTGCAGCATCACGCCGGCCGGCGCCGTAGCAAAACCCGGCTGGGTCGGCTGCGCCGAGTGGCAGGTGGCGCAGCGCTGGCCGATGATTTCCTGGATATGCGCCATGTCGGCTGTCGCTGCTGTCGCTGCTGCCGGAGCAGCTGGAGCTGCGGCAGCGCCGGCCACGGCAGCATCTGCCTTGGCCACAGGCGCCACTGGCTGTACCGGACGCGGTGCAATGGCGATCGCCACCGCCAGCAGCAAGGCTACGCCGGCAATCGGATAACCGAACGACACGCGGCCGGCATGGCGCAGGTTGAAGAAGTGGCGGATCAGGGCGCCGGCGGCAATGATCGCTGCCAGGATCAGCCAGTTATATGGATGGCTGTAGGTCATGCCGTAGTGGTTGCTGATCATGATGAACAGCACCGGCAGCGTAAAGTAGTTGTTGTGCACGCTGCGCTGCTTGGCTTTCTTGCCGTAGATGGGATCCGGCGATTTACCGACGCGCATCGCTTCCACCAGCTTGCGCTGGCCCGGGATGATCACCATCAGCACATTTCCCACCATCATGGTGCCGATCATGGCGCCGACATGGATATACGCGGCGCGGCCGCTCAGCAAGTGCGACAGCACATAGGCGGCGGCCACGATGAACAGGTACATGACCAAACCGAGCAGGCCATCGCGCTTACCCAGCGGCGAGCGGCACAGCAGGTCGTAGACGGTCCAGCCGATGACCAGCGTGCCGAGGCCGACGCCGATCGCCTGCCAGGTGCTGAGGTCGGCGACGTCCTTGTTGATCATCATCGCCGAGGCATTGAAGTAATAGACGATGAACAGCATGGCGAAACCCGACAGCCAGGTGGCGTAGGCTTCCCATTTGAACCAGTGCAGATCTTCCGGCAGCTCGGCCGGCGCCACCAGGTATTTTTGCGGATTGTAGAAGCCGCCGCCGTGGACCGCCCACAATTCTCCCGATACGCCTTTCTTGGCCAGGTCGGAGCCGGCTTTGGGCGGCCGGATCGAATTGTCCAGCCAGACGAAATAGAACGAGGCGCCGATCCAGGCGATGCCCGTGATCAGGTGCAGCCAGCGGACCAGCAGGTTGAGCCATTCGACCCCGTACGAAACTAACAATGCATCCATGTCTTCCCCAACGATTATTACTCGTCTGCCACCGCGGGCTCTGCAAACGATAGAGGTACGCCCTCCAGTACGGCCGCGAACTTTTTATAACGACTATCTCAGCTCCGCTACGACCAACATGATCGGATAAGCAAGATACCTGCCTGCCCAGCCTTCATTATTCCCCTGCCTGCGCTCTCAGATTAAAAGCGCGCCAGATTCACGCAAGATAAACGTATTGCGCTACTAAAACATGGACTTTCAGATATATTTGACATACTCATATCCATATAACAAAATGAACTCTGATAATACCTAAAAATAGTCGGAGACAACATGGCCAAGCTGCCGGACCACCTGGATATCCACCTGATACGCATCTTGTATCTGCTGCTGTGCGAAAAGAACGTCTCGCGCGTCGCCCTCAAGCTCAACCAGCCGCAACCGTCGATCTCGGCCTCGCTGCGCAAGCTGCGCGAACTGACCGGCGATCCCCTGCTGGTGCGCGGCGCGCGCGGCATGGTGCCGACCCAGCACGGCGAAAGCCTGCTGAAGCCGGCCAAGCGCATCCTGGAAGAAACCGAGCGGCTGTTTGTGCAAAAAACCGCCTTCGTGCCCCAGGCTGAAGCACGCACCTTTCACATCGCCGCGCCGGATTACATGAACACGCCGTTCTTCCTGGAAGTGGTGACACGCCTGCGCCGCGAATCGCCCAAGAGCCGCATCGTGATCCACGCCCTGGGGCCGGAAACCGACTACGTGCGCCTGCTGTCCGACGGCGACCTCGACCTGGTCATCGCCAACTGGGACGAACCGCCGCCGCACCTGCACCTGTCCAAACTGTTCGACGACCCCATCGTCTGCCTGATGCGCGCCGACAGCGCCTACGCCAAGCGCACCGCAGCCGACCAGATGACGGTAGAAGACTACCTGTCGCTGCCGCACGTGGCGCCATGGCAGGTGCTGCCCGGTTACCACGGCATCATCGATTCCTTCCTCGACAGCCAGAACCTGAACCGCAACGTGGTAGTCGAATCGGCCTACTTCGGCATGCTGCCCTATATGGTGGCGCAAACCGACCTGGTGCTGACCACCGGCCGCCAGTTCGCACTCTTTTATGAAAAGACGCTGGCGCTGAAAAGCTTCACCTTGCCGATCAAGTTCCCGCCCATGCGTTTTTACCAACTATGGCATGAGCGCGTGCACCAGGCGACCGAGCACAAATGGCTGCGCGAACAGATCGGCATTGCCGCCAAGGCAATGCTTGCCAAGTAATCCTGTCATATATCCAAATACATAAATCAACTATCAGCCAGTATATATATCGTGAGAGGCTGGGCAAAGTAGTATCGGACAGCACAAGCCCTGTCCATGCGGCAGGAGACTTGTGAGGCTGTTGCGCATCGGTCCCGCCAGGCAGGAAGTAAAAAGGCCGGATCGATGTCGCCGCAAGCACTAAAATAACTGCACCCAGGAGACACACGATGACCAGCAGCACAGATCCGGTAGATGAAAAACTCCCCGTAGGCAAACTCGCTGCGCTTGGCATGCAGCACGTGCTGGTGATGTATGCCGGCGCCATCGCCGTGCCGCTGATCATCGGCGGCGCCCTCAACCTGGCCAAAAGCGACATCGCATTCCTGATCAGCGCCGACCTGTTCTGCTGTGGCCTGGTAACCCTGATCCAGAGCCTGGGCTTCTGGAAATTCGGCATCAAGATGCCGGTGATGATGGGCGTCACCTTCGCCGCCGTCGGCCCGATGGTGGCGATGGCCGGCAACCCGCAGCTGACGATTGTCCATATCTACGGCGCGGTGATCGCCTCCGGCATATTCTGCGTCTTTGCCGCGCCCTACATGAGCCGCCTGATGCGCTTCTTCCCGCCGGTGGTGACCGGCACCGTGATCAGCGTCATCGGCATTTCGCTGATGGGCGTCGGCATCAATTGGGCGGCTGGCGGCCAGCCGGTGATCGGCACCCTGGTCGACGGCGTCTTCACCAAGATTCCCAATCCCGACTACGGTTCGCCGACCAGCCTCGGCATCGCCTTGATCGTGCTGATATCGATCCTGCTGATCACCAAGTACGTCAAGGGTTTTATCGCCAACATCTCGGTGCTGAGCGGCATGATCATCGGTTTCATCATCGCCATGGCGATGGGCAAGATCAGTTTCTACGGCCTCGGCAATGCCGAATGGTTCGCCTTTATCCGCCCCTTCCATTACGGCTGGCCGAAATTCGACCTCGGTTCCATCCTCAGCATGTGCCTGGTCATGATCGTTACCATGATCGAATCGACCGGCATGTTCATCGCCCTCGGCGAAATCGTCGGCAAGAAAATCGACGACCAGACCCTGGCGCGCGGCTTGCGCGTCGACGGCCTGGGCAGCGTGATCGGCGGCATCTTCAATACCTTCCCCTATACCTCGTTTTCGCAGAATGTCGGCCTGGTCGGCGTCACCGGCGTGCGCAGCCGCTATGTCTGCGCCGCAGCCGGCGTGATCCTGATGCTGTTCGGCCTGTTCCCCAAAATGGCGCATGTGGCTGCCTCGATTCCCCAGTTCGTGCTGGGCGGCGCCGGCATCGTCATGTTCGGCATGGTGGCGGCGACCGGCATCAAGATCCTGTCGAAGGTCGATTTCCAGCACAACCGCAACAACCTGTTCATCGTCGCCGTCAGCTTCGGCGCCGGCATGATCCCTATCGTGGCGCCGACCTTTTTCGACAAGATGCCGGTATTCCTGTCGACCATCCTGCACAGCGGCATCTTGCTGGCGTCCACTATGGCGGTTCTGTTGAATTTGTTTTTCAATGGCAAGGGCAGCAACGAAGACAGCCGTTCACATGCGTTGGCGGCGGCACAGAGCTCTGATCACTAAAATTGTTTTTGAAGTAAATTGAAGTAGATGTGGGTCCAGCCCATAAGAAAAATAGAAGCAAAATAGAAGCGATTTAACCAAGGATGAAGCGGGTCGGACCCGCCGATGATACAGATGACAACTCTAGAACAACTGAACAACAGCGATGTAACGGCATTCGTGGCAACGCTGCACGGCATCTACGAGCACTCGCCGTGGATTCCCGAACGCGCCGCCGCGCAGCGGCCGTTCGCCAATATCACCGCCTTGAAGCTGGCGATGCAGGCAGTCGTCAGCTCGGCCACCAGGGAAGAACAACTGGGCCTGATCCGCGCCCACCCGGAGCTGGCCGGCAAGGCAGCCATTTCCGGCGAACTGACCGCCGAATCGACCGGGGAACAGGCCAAGGCCGGGCTCAACAATTGCAGCCCGGAAGAATTCGCTACGCTGCAAAAGCTCAACGCCGATTACAACAAGAAATTCGGCTTTCCTTTCATTCTCGCGGTCAAGGGCGCCGACGGCCAGGGCCTGTCGCGCCAGGCCATCATCGCCACTTTCAGCCGGCGCCTGAAAAACCAGTTCGACGACGAATTGGGAGAAGCCCTGCGACAGATCGGCCGCATCGCCGAAATGCGCAGCAACGACCTGCTCGGTTATGCGCCGCAGCTGGGCCAGACCATCATGCAATGGGCCGAGCAGATCGGCGCCTGGAGCGATGACGAGAACGGCCTCACCTGCGCCTACATGACCGACGCCCACCGCCGCACCGCCGCGCAGATTGCCGGCTGGATGCGCGAAGCCGGCATGCAGGCCGAGACCGATGCAGTCGGCAACGTGGTCGGCCGCTACCTGTCGGACAACCCGGCCGCCAAGACCCTGATGACCGGCTCGCACTACGACACCGTGCGCAATGGCGGCAAATACGATGGCCGCGAAGGCATCCTGCTGCCGATCGCCATCGTCAAGCACCTGCACGAGCGCGGCGAAAAGCTGCCTTTCCATTTCGAAATCGTCGCTTTCTCGGAAGAGGAAGGCGTGCGTTTCAAGAGCACTTTCCTCGGCAGCAACGCCATCATCGGCCAGTTCAACCTGGAGCTGCTGAACACGCTCGACCGCGACGGCACCAGCATGCGCGACGCCCTGCTGCAAGCCGGGCACGATCCGGCGGCGATTCCCGCCATCGCCCGCAATCCTGCCGATTTGCTGGGTTACGTCGAAGTACACATCGAACAGGGGCCGGTGCTGCTGCAGCGCGACCTGCCGGTCGGCATCGTCACCTCGATCGCCGGCAGCTGCCGCTACATGGTGCAGCTGAAAGGCGTCGCCAGCCACTCCGGCACCACGCCGATGCCGATGCGCAAGGACGCCGCCGCCGCCGCCGCCGAAATCCTGCTGTATGTGGAACAGCGCTGCGCCCGGGACCAGCATGCTTCGCTGGTGGGCACTGTCGGCCAGCTGCAGGTGCCTAACGGTTCCACCAACGTGATTCCCGGCGCCTGTGTGTTCTCGCTGGATATCCGCGCCGCCGACGATGCCATCCGCGACGCTGCCGTGGAAGACGTGCTGCGCCATATCGAAACGGTGTGCGAACGCCGCTGCATCGAAGCCAATGTCGAGAAGATGGTGTCGGCGCCCGCCGCACCGTGCGCTTCATGGCTGATGGAGCAGCTGTCGGCCGCTACCGAACGCGCCGGTGTCAAACCGTTCAAGCTCGCTTCCGGCGCCGGCCATGACGCCATGACCATTGCCAAAATAACCGACGTCGCCATGCTGTTTACGCGTTGCGGCAACGGCGGCATCAGCCACAACCCATTGGAAACAATGACTGCGGACGATGCCGAAGTATCGGCGCAAATCTTGCTGGATTTCCTACGCCGCTTTACACCAAAGCCTTGAACCAGCGTCTTTGGATCTCATTGGATCAAACGCAATGTCTAAAACTTTATTAATAAAAAATGCGCGTGTCGTCGTTACCATGGATGACACGCGCCGTGAAATTGCGGGTGGCGCAGTCTTCATCCGCGACAATGTGATCGAACAGGTCGGCAACAGCGCCGACCTGCCGCAAACCGCCGACGAAGTCATCGACGCCGGCAATCACGTCGTCATCCCGGGCCTGGTGAATACCCATCACCATATGTACCAGAGCCTGACGCGCGTCATCCCGGCGGCGCAGAACGGCGAGCTGTTCAACTGGCTGACCAACCTGTATCCGATCTGGGCCAACCTGACGCCGGAAATGATCCAGGTCTCGACCCTGACCGCGATGGCGGAACTGATCATGTCCGGCTGCACCACCAGCAGCGATCACCTGTACATCTATCCCAACGGCTGCAAGCTCGATCACAGCATCGAAGCGGCGCAGCAGATCGGCATGCGCTTCCATGCGGCGCGCGGCTCGATGAGCGTCGGCCAGTCGAAAGGCGGCCTGCCGCCGGACCGCGTAGTGGAAGATGAAAAAGCCATCCTGCAAGATACGCAACGCCTGATCGAGACCTACCACGACAGCAGCCGCCATGCGATGCAACGCATCGTGGTGGCGCCCTGCTCGCCGTTCTCGGTGTCGCGCGACCTGATGCGCGAATCGGCCGTGATGGCGCGCCATCATGGCGTCTCGCTGCATACCCACCTGGCGGAAAACGTCAACGACATCGCCTACAGCCGCGAAAAATTCAACATGACGCCGGCCGAGTACGCGGAAGACTGCGGCTGGGTCGGCCACGATGTCTGGCATGCGCATTGCGTGCAGCTCGACGACGAAGGCATCTACATGTTCGCCCGCACAGGCACAGGCATCGCCCATTGCCCCTGCTCCAATATGCGGCTGGCTTCCGGCATCGCGCCGATCCGCCAGATGGTCGATGCCGGCGTGGCGGTCGGCATCGGCGTCGACGGCTCGGCCTCCAACGACGGCGCCCACATGCTGGGCGAAGTACGGCAAGCGATGCTGCTGCAGCGGGTCGGTTTCGGTCCGGACGCCATGACCGCGCGCCAGGCGCTGGAACTGGCGACGCTGGGCGGCGCCAAGGTGCTCAACCGCGACGATATCGGCGCCCTGAAGCCGGGCATGTCGGCCGACCTGGTGCTGTTCGACCTGAATAAAGTCGGATTCGCCGGCGGCTGGCACGATCCGGTGGCGGCGCTGGTGTTCTGTACGCCGGCGGATGTCGCCTACAGCATCATCAACGGCCGGGTGGTGGTGCGCAACGGCCAGTTCACTACTGTCGATTTGGGCAATGTGCTGGAGCGCCACAACAAGCTGGCGTTGTCGCTGGCTGAAGCTGCACGCTGATACGCGTTTTCGGAAACAATGGCCGCCAGCGAAATGCCGGCGACCATTCTTTTCATCTGGGACTGCTATTCAGGCGCCGATCAGGCCCTGGCCGCAAACGCGAATGGTTTCGCCGCTGATGCCCCAGGCGCCCGGGGTGCACAGGAAGGTGATCAGCTCCGCCACGTCGCGCGGCTGGCCGCCCTGCTTGACGGAGTTCAGGCGGCGGCCGATCTCGCGCGCCATGAACGGCATGTCCTGCGTCATCGCGGTTTCGATAAAACCGGGAGCCACGGCGTTGATGCAGATGCCGCGTCCGGCAAGCAGCGGCGCCTGCGCTGCGACATAGCCGATCAGCGCGGCTTTTGTCAGCGCATAGTTGGTCTGTCCGAAATTGCCGGCCACGCCGCTGATGGATGACAGGTAAACCAGCCGGGCCTGGTCGCGCAGGATATTTTCCGACAGCAGCATGCGGTCGATCGCCGCAACTGCCGAGAAATTGATGTCCACCACCTGGTCCCAGGACTGTTCTTTCATGTTGGCAAGGGTCTTGTCGCGCGTAATGCCTGCGTTGTGGACCAGGATATCCAGGCGGCCAAACCGTTCCTTGAAAAAATCCATCAGCTGGCGCGGCGCATCCGGACTGGCGATATCCAGCAGCAGCGGTATCGCGCCGATCGCCCTGCAGGTCTCATGCAAGGCTGCGCTTGCCGCCGGGATATCCAGGCAGATCACTTGTGCGCCTTCCTGCGCCAGCCGCATCGCGGTTGCCTGGCCGATGCCGCGTGCGCTTCCCGTCACCAGCGCCACCTTGGCTTTGAGCGCCCCGTGGTAAACCTGCGATGCCGGCGCAGCCACTTGAGAAGTGACATGCACCACTTGTCCGGTCACGTACGTTGTCTGCACGCCGCAAAAGAAATACACGACGCCCGCCAAGCGATCAATTGCATCGCTGGCGACATAGGCAAGATTGACCGTGGCGCCGCGCGGTCCCAGTTCCTTGGCCAGCGAGCGGCTGAACCCTTCGATGCCGCGCGCGGTTGCCGCCGCTATCGGGTCGCTGCTTGCCGCAGGCAGCGCAGCTACGATCAGCACCCTGGCGTTGCGCGCTATCGAACGCATCAGCGGATGGAAAAAATCGTAGAGTGCACGATAGTCGGACGGACTGGTGCAGCCGGTGGCGTCCATGATCAGGATGTCAGGACCGGCATCGGCGGTTTCCAACGCCACCGCGCCGGCATCGCGCGCGGCCTGCCACAGGCGATCTATGGCATAACCGTTCTGTGAACGGCCCAGCAGGATTTTTTTCCCCGCCAGTGGCTGTTCTGCATAGGGCCCCTCACTGCGCGCCAATTCAATCGGCGCCGGCAATCCCAACAGCTTGACGATGCCGGCGCCGAAGCGGCTGCCGGACAATTTGATTAACAAGTCGGACATGGATACTGCTTTCTCTACTTTTCTAATATTGCGGTGACGCCTTGTCCGCCTGCTGCGCAAATCGAGATCAGGCCACGGCCGCTGCCCGCCTGCTCAAGTATTTTCGCCAGCGTCGCCACCACGCGCGTGCCGGTGGCGGCAAACGGATGGCCGGTGGCGATGGAACTGCCTTTGATGTTGAGCCGGGTGCGGTCGATGGCGCCAAGCGGCTGTTCCAGCCCAAGCTTGTCGCGGCAGAAATCAGCCGACTCCCAGGCTGCCAGGGTGCACAGCACTACCGCGGCAAAGGCTTCGTGGATTTCGTAAAAATCGAAATCCTGCAAGGCCAGCTGGTGCTTGCGCAGCATGCGCGGGATGGCGTAGGCCGGCGCCATCAGCAAACCTTCATGCTCGTCGATGAAATCCACCGCGGCGACTTCGCCGGCAACCAGGTAGGCCATTACCGGCAAGCCTTTTTTCTGCGCCCACTCTTCCGATGCCAGCAGCACGGCGGAAGCGCCGTCGGTGAGCGGCGAAGAATTGGCTGCGGTGATGGTGCCGTTTTGCCGGTCGAAGGCTGGTTTCAGCTTGGCCAGCTGCTCCAGGGAAGAATTGGTGCGCAGGTTATTGTCGCGCGCCAGGCCGTGGTACGGCATCACCAGGTCATCGAAAAAACCTTCATCGTAAGCTTGCGCCAGATTGACATGGCTGGCCAGGGCCAACTCGTCTTGCGCCTCGCGGCCGATGCCGTAGCGCGCGGCCGTGATCTGCGCATGCTGGCCCATGGATTTTCCGGTGCACGGCTCGGCATTGGCCGGAATCTCGGGGATCAGGTAAGACGGCTTGAGCAAGCGCAGCATCGCCATCAGCTTATCGCCTTTGCCGCGCGCCGCATTCAACTTCATCAAGCCGCGCTGCAAGCCGGGATTGACACCGACCGGCACGTCCGAGGTAGTGTCCACGCCGCAGGCTATGCCAGCTTCGATCTGTCCCAGGGCGATCTTGTTTGCCACCAGGATGGCCGCTTCCAGCCCGGTGCCGCAGGCTTGCTGGATGTCAAAAGCCGGGGTGGCCGGATGCAGGCCGCTGTCCAGCGTGCATTCCCGCAGCATGTTCCAGTCGCGCGCATGTTTCATCACCGCGCCGCCGACCACTTCGCCCAGCAGTTCCCCCGCCAGTCCGTACTTGCCGACCATGCCGCGCAAGGTGTCGGTCAGCATGGTCTTGTTGCTGAGTTCCGCATAGGCGGTATTCGAACGCGCAAACGGAATCCGGTTGGCGCCGACGATGGCGACCCGGCGCGGCGGCAGCTTATTCATGACACTCATTTTTCATAGGCAGGCAGGCGTTTTTGTTCATTGGCGTCAAACATCCTGTTTCTTAATTCCGCGATAGCGTCGGCATTGCTGAGCTTACTACGTTCTGCCAGGTAAGCGCTAATCCGGCTTTTCCAGGCCGCTTCGCCCTGGTCGACTTCCGCCATGCGCGCGGCCGCTTCCGGCGACAGGGCTGCCGCCCGCATGCGATAGACGTCGTCTTCGCTGGCGCCCTGCTGCCGCATCTTGGCCGCGCTATCCTCCAGCTTGACGATTTTCAGGGGCGCTGCCCGCGCTTCCCGCAACGACGCCGGCAAGGCGGCATCCAGCGCGGCCAGCTTTGCCTGCTTCTGCGCCTCGCTCAGCGATTTGTCCTGGCCGATTTCCATCCTTGCCAGCGTGTCCATGTCTTCGGTATCGCTGGAACCGAACATGCCCTTGCTTTCCGCAGGGCTGAAAAAGCGGGCGCGCATTTCCTGCATTTTTTCCATGCGCTGCCGGATCGCGGCCAGGCCGTTGCCGCCCAGCTGCGGGTTTTTATCCAGCTCGACCAGCGCGGTCTTGTATTCGATGTAATTGCCCAGCAGGCGCTTGGCCTCGCCGGCGGCATTCGGCGTCAGGCGCCGTTCGAGTTCCTGCTCGATTTCCTTGCGGATGGCATCCAGCGGTTTCTCGCCCATGGCGCTCAGGTAATAGTCAAACAAGTCCACCAGCTGGGCGTCGACCACCAGCACGTCGCCGGCGGCAACCTTGATGTCGCCGTCGGGGCGGGTCCCTTGCAGCGATTTCACGAAAGGGAACAGGTCGGCTTGCGCAGCGGCTTTTGGCGCAGGTGGCTCCTCACGCGTCATCAGCAACGGGACGGCAATGGCGGCGGCCAAAGCCGCCGCCCCGATCCAGACAAATGGATATCGGATTTGCATGCTTACAGTCCCAGGCCCTTCAAGCGGTTGGCTTGCTGGCGATAGACCGTCTTCGGATTGGTTTCAAAAATATTCACCAGCCCCAGCACCTGGTTCACTTCATCCAGATGGTTCATGCCGTAGTTGTCGCGGATCACGCGGCCCAGATGGCTGCCGCAGCTGCTCACCAGGCCGTCGCTCTTGGCGCCGCCATATGCAAGCGAAAGCAGGGCCATGCTGCCGTCGCTAGGGTCGAGCATGTTAGTCAGAGGCTGGCCCCCGCTCCAGGAAAAATAATACACCCCGCCCACCTGGTAATCGCCTTCGCCGCAAGCGGTCGCAGGCACGGCTTCAGGATGCGCCAGGTTGAATTTGGCCATGCCTGCGGTAGTCAGCGAATCCAGCGCGGCGACCGAATCCTGCGGATTGCCGCCGCCCGACAATACATCGATCAGCTTGGTGAAACCATTGGCCACCGATCCCAGCACCGCTTGGGTGAAAGAACCCGGAGCCACCGCGCCGCGGATGATGTCAGCCACCGCCGCGCCTTTGTTCGGACCGGCTACGCTGGACACCGAAGCCACCAGCTGCGGCGCCACCGAAGCGACATAGCGGACGGTTGGTCCGCCATGGCTGTGTCCGATCAGGTTGACCTTGGCGGCGCCCGTCGCGGCCAGCACCTGTTTGACATAGGTCAGCAATTGTTCGCCACGCACTTCCGTGCTGTTGGCAGCCGATACTTCGGCGACGTAAACCTGCGCTCCGTCAGCGTTCAGTGCCTCGGGAATCCCATAAAAATACTCGACCGGCCCGATCTTGTCGAAACCGAACAAGCCGTGCACCAAGATGATCGGGTATTTGGTCTGGGTGTAGCCGGTAGCAGCCCAGGACGGCGCCGGCAGGACGGCCAAGGCGACCAGGGCGGCGCCAAGCCATTGCAAGAATTGCTTTTTCATTTTATGTATCTCCGAAAATTTTTATGAACTCGTTACGAGTGAAACCACGTTCTGGATTACCTGATGGATTTCTCCTTTCCATTGTCAGCATCCTCGGTTTCCTGCCACTTCAACGAAGCACCGCTCTGCGGCGGTGTCTCATTTTCCTGCTAAAAATATCAATCTGACATCGCAGGCGATCATCTGCCTGATGCACTCTAACATAGGCTAGCCTATTTAAACATAGGGTACCCTATTTTTATGATTTTGCGTCTTTTGGAGAAACCGGGACCAGCTCTGCTGCCGTCCGGCTGGCGATTCTTCGCGGGAAGCATGAACTATAATGAACGGCCGTCGATCGCCAGTGCGAGGGTCGATGCAGCCAGCAGGCGCGGGGCCTGGGATAATTGCGCAGGAACCCGGTTTGTACAATATGCCGTATCAGGGGGAGAAACTGGAGTGTCGTCCGAGGAAACAATGCCCGAATCACCACGCCGCGCGAGAACAAAAAAATCCTGTCGCCGGATGACTGGATCGATGCGGCAACCGAACTGCTGATCAGCAAAAGCATCGATGCCGTACGGGTCGAGTCGCTGGCGCGCGAGCTGGGTATTACGGTGGGAAGTTTCTACTACCACTTCAAGGACAGGAACGACCTGCTCTCCAAGCTGCTGAAACGGTGGCATGAGAGGACCACGACGCAAGTGCTGCGCACATTCGAGGGGCGCGTATTTTCGGCCGAGGAAGTGCTGGACGAAGTGCTGGCCCTGCCTTTCCATGGCCTCACGGCGCGCCGTGCGGCCATGATCGAGTTCGCTATCCGCGCCTGGTCGCGGCGCGACGACATGGCGCGGCAAGCGGTGCGCGAGGTCGACCAGCAACGGCTTACCTACTACAGCAAAGGATTCCAGGGCATGGGCTTTGGCAAAGCGGAGGCCAACAGCCGGGCGTTTACCCTGTACAGCTTCCAGCTGGCGCAGTCGCTGCTGTGGGACCTGAATGACGACAAGGCCCGCAAAAGACAGCTGATCTTCACCAAGGAATTGCTGCTGGCGCCGCGCCAGAAGTAGCCTGCCGCCAGCCGCCGCAATCGATCCCGCAAATAAAAAAAAAAATTTTTCAGCATGGCCTTTTTTATTTCATCGGCAAACAGCTTTACTGCGGCCAGATTTCCGCCAGGCGCAGCAGGTTGGTGCTGCCCGCTTCGCCGAACGGCATGCCGGCGGTGATGGCGATCTGGTCGCCGGCCTTGGCGAAACCTTCCTTGACCGCGGTCTGGCAGGCGGCAGTCACCATTTCGCTCTCGTTATGCACCTGGTCGCTGATAGTCGAATGCACACCCCATACCAGCGCCAGCCGGCGCGCCGTCGACAGCTTGGGCGTGATGCTCAGGATCGGCGCCATCGGCCGTTCGCGCGCTGCGCGCAGGCTGGTGTGGCCGGAACTGGTATAAGTGACCGTGGCTTTGGCGCCGATGATGCGAGTGACATCGCGCAAGGCCGAGCAGATGGCGTCGCCGCGGGTCGGCAGCGGCGACTCATGCTGCGCGTCCAGCATATTCTGGTACAGCGGGTCGCGCTCGACTTCAGTGATGATGCGGTCCATCATCGCCACCGCCGGCAGCGGATAAGCACCGCTGGCCGATTCGGCCGACAGCATCACGGCATCGGCGCCGTCGTAGATGGCGCTGGCGACGTCCGAGGTTTCGGCGCGGGTCGGCACCGGCGAGGTGATCATCGATTCCAGCATCTGGGTGGCGATCACGATCGGCTTGCCGTGCTGGCGGCAGACGCGCAGGATGCGTTTCTGCACCCCAGGCACGCGTTCCGGCGGCAGTTCGACGCCGAGGTCGCCGCGCGCCACCATGATGGCGTCGGACACCTGCACAATCGCATCCAGCTGGTCCAGCGCCGCCGGCTTTTCCAGTTTCGACAAGATGCTGGCGCGGTCGCCGATCAGGGCGCGCGCTTCCAGCACGTCTTCCGGCCGCTGCACGAAAGATAGTGCAATCCAGTCGACGCCCAGTTCCAGTGCAAACTTCAAGTCGCGCTTGTCTTTTTCGGTCAGCGCCGGAATCGGCAACACCGCATCCGGCACATTGACGCCCTTGCGGTCCGACAGCGAGCCGCTGTTGATTACCCGGGTGTGGATAGCCTGGCCGTCGCAGCTCAACACCTGCAGCCGCACCTTGCCGTCGTCCAGCAGCAAGGACTGGCCGCCGGCGATCACCTCGAACAACTCGGGATGCGGCAGGCACACGCGCTGGTTGCTGCCAGGCGCGGTGTCGCGGTCCAGCGTGAATTCCTGGCCGGCTTGCAGCGCTATCTTGCCGTCGGCGAAAGTACCGATGCGCAGCTTCGGTCCTTGCAGGTCGGCCAGGATGGCGATCGGGCGGCCGACGGTTTTCTCGACTGCGCGCACGATGTCGTAGCGTTCCTGGTGGTCGGCATGGCTGCCGTGGCTGAAATTGAAGCGGAAGACATCGGCGCCGGCTTCGAACAAAGCCTGGATGGTGTTCTGGTCCGCGCTGGCGGGGCCTAGCGTGGCGACGATTTTTGCTTTACGTTGACGGCGCATGATGAACTTTCTGTAGAAGATCGACCACTAGATCGACCAGTTGAGCGGCGAGAATACCTGCGTCCACCTGGAGTGACGGCGGACGCAGAATTTTTTTGATTGAAGAAGTCAGGTCCGGCGCATCAGAGAATCAGGATGGCGCGGAAATCATTGACGTTGGTGCGTGTCGGCCCGCTGACAACCAGGTCGCCCAGTGCGCTGAAAAAACCGTAGCCGTCGTTGTTGTCGAGCATGGCGCGCGGGCGCAGGCCCAGTTCCGCCGCCTTGCGCATGGAATCAGGCTGATAGATGGCGCCGGCGTTGTCTTCGGAACCGTCGATGCCGTCGGTGTCGCAGGCGATTGCATGGATATCGGGGAAGCCATCCAGCGCGGTCGCCAGGCTCAGCAAGAATTCGGCGTTGCGGCCGCCGCGGCCCTTGCCGCGTACGGTGACCGTGGTTTCACCGCCGGAAATCACCACGCATGGCTTGCTGAACGGTTGCCCGCGCCGTGCGATCTGGCGTGCCAATGCCGCGTGCGCCAGGCCGATGTCGCGTGCTTCGCCTTCCATTTCGTCGGACAGGATATACGGCGTCAGGCCGGCAGCGACAACAGTAGCCGCGGCGGCATCCAAGGCGTCTTGCGCAGTGGCGATCACATAGTGCTGGTTGCGCTCCAGGCGCGGATCGCCGGGCTTGGCGCTTTCGCCGGCGCCGGATTCGAGATGCTTGAGGATCGCTTCCGGCGTTTCGATATTGTATTTGCGCAGCACCGCCAGCGCATCGGCGCAAGTGGTCGGATCGGGCAGGGTCGGACCGCTGGCGATGATGCCGGGATCGTCGCCCGGGATATCGGAAATCATCAGCGTCACTACCCGCGCCGGCGCGCAGGCCAGCGCCAGTCGGCCGCCCTTGATGGCGGACAGGTGCTTGCGCACGCAGTTCATTTCAAAAATATTGGCGCCGCTTCTCAGCAAGGCTTTGTTGATCGCTTGTTTCTGTTCCAGCGAAATGCCAGGCGCCGGCAACGCCAGCAAAGCCGAGCCGCCGCCGGAAATCAGGCACAGCACCAGGTCGTCGGCAGTCAGTCCCTGCACCAGTTCCAGCATGCGCGCCGCTGCCTTGCGGCCGGCTTCGTCCGGTACCGGATGGGAAGCTTCCACCACTTCGATCCGCTTGCAGTCCGCTCCGTGAGCGTAACGCGTCACCACCAGGCCGGAGATATCGCCCTGCCAGTGATCTTCCACCGCCTTGGCCATCGCTGCCGCGCCTTTGCCGGCGCCGATCACCAGCGTGCGTCCCTTGCCGCTCGGCGCAGGAATCCTGGCCAGGTATTCGGGCAGGCATTTGGCGGCGCTGACGGCGTCGACCGCGGCCTGGTACATATCGAGGAGGAGTTGGCGAGGTTTGATGCTGTTCGCGGCGCTGTTGGCAATAGTCATGCTGTTATACCTTGATCCATGAAGCAGAGTGTCTCGAAAATTTTTGTATTTATGATGATGCGACCGCAGCTTTCATCAGCTGGCTTGTTTTTATAAAACGATAACATATATTGCGGACCGGAGCGCCGTGCGCTCCGGTCCGCCAATTCAGGCAGCTATCTTACGCCTTGGCGATTTCGTGGTTGGACATGATCTCGATCGCGCGGCACAGCGCCGAGTGGTCGAGCCCGCTCAAACCGTTGGCAGCGCAAGAATTCATCAGCTCCTGCGCCACCGCAGTGTTCGGCAGCGACACCCCAGCGCCTTGGCGCCCTGCAGGGCCAGGTTCAGGTCTTTCTGGTGCAGTTCAATGCGGAAGCCTGGATTGAAAGTCCGTTTTACCATGCGCTCGCCATGCACTTCCAGGATACGCGACGCCGCAAACCCGCCCATCAAGGCCTGCCGCACACGCGCCGGATCGGCGCCTGCCTTGGAAGCAAACAGCAAAGCTTCGGCCACCGCCTGGATGTTCAACGCGACGATGATCTGGTTGGCTACCTTGGTAGTCTGGCCGTCGCCGTTGCCGCCGACCAGGGTGATGTTCTTGCCCATCAGTTCGAACAAAGGCTTGGCGTCGTTGAACGCGCCTTCGGAGCCGCCCACCATGATGGTCAGCGATGCCGCCTTGGCGCCGACTTCGCCGCCGGACACCGGCGCATCCAGGTATTCGCAGCCCAGCGCGTTGATCTTCTTGGCGAAACCCTTGGTGGCGATAGGCGAAATCGAGCTCATGTCGATCACGACCTTGCCGGCAGTCAGGCCTTCGGCTACGCCCTTTTCGGCGAACAGCACCGCTTCCACGTGCGGCGTGTCTGGCACCATGATGATGATGACATCGGCGCGCTTGGCGACTTCGGCGCCGGAGGTGCAGACGGTGGCGCCGCCGTCGATCAGCGCTGCCGGCGGGTTCTTCTGGTCATGCAGGTACAGTTTGTGGCCGCCGCGCTGCAGGTTTTCCGCCATTGGCGCGCCCATGATGCCGAGTCCGATAAAGCCGATTTTTGCCATGATATTTCTCCGTAATTTTTAAAATGCCTATTGCTGTCAGAGGCGAGGCTTAGAGACCGTGCACAGCCCGCCAGCCCAAGCCTTCGACGGTGCCGGCCTTCGGCTTGTACTCGCAGCCGATCCAGCCGTCGTAACCGATCTCTTCCAGGAACTTGAACAGATAGCGGTAATTGATTTCGCCGGTGCCCGGCTCGAACCGGCCCGGATTGTCCGCCAGCTGCACATGCTTGATCTGCGCCAGGTTGGCCTTGATGGTATTGGCCAGCTCGCCTTCCATTCTTTGCATGTGATAAATGTCGTACTGCACGAACAGGTTGCTAGAGCCGGTCGCCTTGATCAGGTCCAGCGCCTGTTTGGTCCCGGTCAGGAAAAAGCCGGGAATATCAAAGCTGTTGATCGGCTCGATCAGCAAACGGATGCCGGCAGACTGCAGTTTGTCGGCTGCAAATTTCAGGTTGCTGACCACGGTCGCCTGCGCCAGTTCGCTGCTGACGCCGACCGGCACGATGCCGACCAGGCAGTTCAGCTGCTTGACATTCAATACCTTGGCGTAGCGGATGGCATCGTCGACGCCTTGCTGGAATTCGCTGACGCGGTCCGGGTGGCAGGCGATGCCGCGTTCGCCGGCTTCCCAGTTGCCCGCCGGCAGGTTGTGCAGCACCAGTTCAAGGCCGTTGGTGGCCAGCTTGTCGGCGATCTGCTCGGCCCGGAACGCATACGGGAACAGGAATTCCACTCCCTTGAATCCAGCCTTGGCGGCGGCATCGAAGCGCTCCAGGAACGGCAGCTCGGTGAACAGCATGGTCAGGTTGGCGGCTAGTTTTGTCATGTCGTTTCTCCTGAAAGGTCAGTCCAGCAAGGACACGGAAGTCGGCGCATGGCTGCGGCTGGTCGCCAGTTCTTCAAACTCGTTGATGTTGTCGATCTCGGTGCCCATGGAAACGTTGGTAACGCGTTCCAGGATGATTTCCACCACTACCGGCACACGGAACTCCTTCATCCAGCGCTTGGCCTGGGCGAATGCATCCTGGATCGCGTTCGGATCGGTGACACGGATCGCCTTGCAGCCCAGTCCTTCCACCACCGCGACATGGTCGACGCCGTAACCGTTGAGTTCCGGCGCGTTGATGTTTTCAAACGCCAGCTGTACGCAATAGTCCATCTCGAAACCGCGCTGCGCCTGGCGAATCAGGCCAAGGTAAGAGTTGTTCACCACCACGTGCAGGTAAGGCAGGTTGAACTGGGCGCCTACCGCCAGTTCCTCGATCATGAACTGGAAATCGTAGTCGCCGGAAATCGCCACCACGTCGCGTTTAGGATCGGCGACGCAGACGCCGAGCGCTGCCGAAATGGTCCAGCCCAGGGGGCCAGCCTGGCCGCAGTTGATCCAGTGGCGGGCGTGATACACATGCAGGAACTGCGCGGCGGCGATCTGCGACAAGCCGATGGTGCTGACGTAGCAGGTATCGCGACCGAAGGCGCGGTTCATTTCTTCGTAGACGCGCTGCGGCTTGACCGGCACGTTGTCGAAATGGGTGCGGCGCTGCAGGGTGCGCTTGCGCTCCTGGCACTCGCCCAGCCAGGCTGAACGGTCAGGCAACTTGCCCGCTGCTTTCAATTCTTTGGCGACTTCGACGAACAGGGTCAGCGCCGCTTTCGCATCCGACACGATGCCGTAGTCCGGGCCGAACACGCGGCCGATCTGGGTCGGTTCGATATCGACGTGGACGAACTTGCGGCCCTTGGTGAATACCTCGATCGACCCGGTATGGCGGTTGGCCCAGCGGTTGCCGATGCCGAGCACGAAATCAGATGCCAGCATGGTGGCGTTGCCGTAGCGGTGGCTGGTCTGCAAACCGACCATGCCCGCCATTTGCGGATGGTCGTCAGGGATCGCGCCCCAGGCCATCAGGGTCGGGATCACCGGCACGCCGGTCAGCTCGGCGAATTCAACCGCGAGGTCGGCGGCATCGGCATTGATCACGCCGCCGCCGATGGTCAGCAGCGGCCGCTCGGCTTCGTTCAGCATGGTCAGGGCTTTTTCGATCTGCGCCCGCGATGCCTTCGGCTTGTATACCGGTAAAGGTTCGTAGGTGTCGGGATCGAATTCGATTTCCGCCATCTGCACGTCGAACGGCATGTCGATCAGGACCGGACCTGGGCGGCCGGAACGCATGATGTGGAAAGCCTGCTGGAATACGCGCGGCAGCAAAGCCGGTTCGCGTACGGTGACCGCCCATTTGGTGACCGGCTTGGCGATCGATTCGATGTCGACTGCCTGGAAATCTTCCTTGTACAGGCGCGCGCGCGGCGCCTGGCCGGTGATGCACAGGATCGGGATCGAATCGGCCTGGGCCGAATACAAGCCGGTGATCATGTCGGTGCCGGCCGGGCCGGAAGTGCCGATACAAACGCCGATATTGCCTGGATTGGCGCGGGTGTAGCCCTCCGCCATATGGGAGGCGCCTTCAACGTGGCGCGCCAGCGTGTGCTGGATGCCGCCGTGCCGTTTCATCGCAGAGTAGAACGGATTGATTGCCGCGCCCGGCACGCCAAAGGCTTGCGAACAGCCCTCTTTCGCCAATACGTGCATTACTGCGTCCACTGCCTTCATCTTTGCCATGTTGCCTCCAAATTGTCTGAATTATTGCCAATGATTCATTGCCACTGCCTGCGGCGTGTCCTTGCCTCCCTTCGCTTTCCGCGCCAGGCATTGCGGATTGCGGGATGGACTGAAGACTGCCGAGTGGATGAAGTACATGCTATAACCAAACATATTGTTTGATAAGAACACAAACAATCGCTTTATTCGATACATCAAGTATGGAATACTAAGGAAAATACTAAATATGGAAGAGACATGGACAAACTCAAGCAGATTGAAGCCTTCGTCAGCGTGGTCGAGAAAGGCAGCCTGGCGAGCGCGGCGCTGGAGCAGAACATCACGCCGGTGATGCTGGGCCGGCGCATCGACGCCCTGGAAAAACGGCTGGGCACCAAGCTGATGCACCGCACTACCCGCCACCTGACATTGACCGAACAAGGCACGGTGTTCCTCGACCATTGCCGCAAGCTGCTGACCGAACTGGACATTGCCGAAAAGATCATCTCTGAAGGCCGCCACAAGGCCACCGGCCACCTGGTGGTGTCGGCGCCGGCGGCGTTCGGCCGCAAGCATGTGGCGCCGCATGCGCCGGCTTTCATCGCCACCAATCCGGAAGTGCAGATCTCTTTCAACCTGACCGACCGCGTGGTCGACCTGGTGCGCGAAGGCTACGACATCAGCATCCGCATCGGCGGCACCATCGATCCGAATTTCGTTGCGGTCAAGCTGGCCAGCAACCGCCGCGTGGTGTGCGGCACGCCGGAATACTTCCACCGCAACGGCATTCCCAAGACATTGGAAGACATCGCCGACCACAACTGCCTGTCCTTCAATCTGCAAGGCGGCCAGCAGCGCGGCTGGTATTTCCAGCAGGGCGGCAAGCCGGTGATCATCAAGACCGCCGGCAACCTCGACTGCAACGATGGCGAACTGCTGCACCGCTGGGTCAGCGAAGGCCTGGGACTGGGCTGGCGCTCGACCTGGGAAATCGAATCGCAGCTGGCGTCGGGCGAACTGCTGACGGTGCTGGACGAGTTTGCACTGCCGCATTACGACATCATGGCGGTCTATCCGCAGCAGCGCCACCTGCCGGCCAAGGTGCGTTTCTTCATCGATCGCCTGAAATCGATTTATGCGCAGCCCGACTACTGGAGCAAGGGTTGAAAGCGGGGCTTGAAAGTTCGCGCCGGACAACAAGACAGATTGCTGAACTGTAAGTTTCGTAACAATCCCGCCTTGCCCATGGCGAGCCAGTCAACCGAGCCGATCCCTGCACCGTTTTAGTGTGGTGAATCGCACATATGCAAGCCATGCGAAGTACTACACTGAATATATCAACCAACATAACGAGGCAGCTATGACAATCCGCAAAACAACTCAACAAGCCATGCTGGCTGCAGCCATCGGCGGCGCGCTGCTGCTCAGCGGCTGTGCAGCGCCGTATGGTGGACAAGGTTATGGCAACCAGGGTTATAACAACCAAAACTACGGCAACCAGGGCTATGGCAATCCGCAACCGCAAACCTATCCAGGTTACCAACAAGGAGGCGGCTACCAGCAAAACCGCGAGGACAACTACGGCGTGGTCGACGCCATCGACGTCGTCAACACGCCTAGCCAAGGCATAGGCGGCGCAGTCGTCGGCGGCGTGCTGGGCGGCGTGGTGGGCCATCAGGTCGGCCACGGCACCGGCAATACCCTGGCAACTATCGCCGGCGTGGTCGGCGGTGCGGTAGCCGGCAACCAGCTTGAGGCGCGCAACAGTCCCGGCTCCACTTCTTACAATGTGCGCGTGCGCATGAACAACAACGGCTACCAGACCATCAGCGTCGGCAATCCGGGCGATTTGCGGGTGGGCGACCGGGTGCGTGTCGAAAACGGCCAGATTTCCCGCTACTGATAACCCGGCGCGATATTCCTGAGGCAGCTGGCGGCTGCTGTTCTGCTTTTCCAAGCCATGCGCTTGGCAAGTTGGTTGGCATCCGGCATCCGCCGGCTGCATAAAAACAAGGAGGCATCATGAACATGCAACTTAAACCGCTGTGGCTGTCGCTCTTTATCGCCGCCAACGCCTTTGCGCTGCACGCCAACGCAGCGGAGGAAAACGTGCAGTACAGAGACCCGCCGCGCTGGCGGGTCGAGGACCGGACCCCGCAAGCGCGTTTCCAGACCATGAAAAAAGAAAACACCAATGCCTATGCGCAGGCCCTTAACGATTGCCGTGCAATGCGCGGCCGCGCGGCCGGCGACTGCCGCAAGGACGCCCGCATGAATTTCGACCGCGACATGCAACGCGCGCGAGAGATGACCAGCCGCAGATAGAATTCACCAAGCGCAATCGACGTGGTTGCGTGCACGCAGGAGGACAGGAAGGGCCGCATATGCGGCCCTTCCTGTTTTTAGCGTGTACCGGCAGCTTTGACCGAGAACTGGATTGCGCCCTCCTCCTCTTGCCACTGCGGGCGATGCCTGATATTTCAATTAAGTAATTGTCAACAATTGTTATTTTTATCATTTCTCGATTGCCACTTCAAGAGCAGGCCGTTAATAATGCCGCTGCAATAACTAATTGATTTTTTAGCATCTCGACACGGCCTAAGACTCAATGTTGTTGCACGTTTGTCTCGCTACGCGGCAAAGGTGCCGCCGCTGGCAGCATTTTCTTAATCTTAAGGAGTGAGTATGGCTATTCAGCAGTTGTCCATGAAGGAAATCGACGAAGTAAGCGGCGGTTGTTTCTGGTTCAGTTATTTCAGAAGCTGGCGTCCGGCCCCGCAAAGAAACTGCGTCCGTCCAACACCACCGACCCCGCCTAAGCCGCCAGTTCCGGTTGTCCCGTAAAAAGCAGTCCCTGAAAGAACACGGTCCCCCTGCCGTGTTTTTTCACTATAAGAAGAATATGAGTTTATTCCGCGATCAAGCACTTGCCGCACAACAAACCAGGTGGCTAGGCGACATTGTCCTGGTACGTCCGCTTTCCTACTCCATCCTGACCGCTTTTGCCGTGCTGCTGGCGGCGATGATCTGCGCCTTCCTGGCTTGGGGCAGCTACACCAGGCACAGCACCGTCAGCGGCCAGCTGATCCCGGCCGCCGGCCTGATCAAGGTCTATGCGCCGCAGGCCGGCATCGTCATCGAGCAGCATGTCAAGGAAGGCCAGCAAGTGAAGGCCGGCGCAGTGCTGTACGTGCTGTCCAGCGAACGCCAGAGCAGCACCTTGGGCGCAACCCAGGCGGCGATCAGCAGCCAGGTTGAACAGCGCCAGGCCAGCTTGCGCGATGAAATGCAAAAGACGCGGCAGCTGCAGCAGGAAGAACGCGCCGGCCTGAACAACAAAATTGCCGCGCTCGGCAATGAGCTGGCCAAACTGGACAACCAGATCGCCGGCCAGCAGGACCGTGTCAAGCTGGCGCAGGAAGCCATGCAGCGCTACCAGGGCTTGCTGCAGCAAGACTACATCTCGAAAGAACAATTCCAGCAAAAACAGGAAGAGCTGCTCGACCAGAAGAACCGCCAGCAAAGCCTGGAGCGCGACCGCATCACTGTCGGCCGCGAATTTTCAGCGCAGCAAACCGAATTGAGCGGCCTGTCCTTGAAGCAGCAGAACCTGCTGGCGCAGATCGATCGCACCCTCACCAGCACCGGCCAGGAACTGACCGAAAGCGAGGCCAAGCGGCGTATCGTCGTCACCGCGCCTGGAGCCGGCATCGCCACCGCGGTGATTGCCGATGCCGGCCAGTCGGTCGACGGCAACCGGCCGCTGGTGAGCATCGTGCCGGCCGGGACAGCATTGCACGCCGAGCTGTATGCGCCTAGCCGCGCCATCGGTTTCGTGCGGCCAGGCGACCAGGTGCTGATCCGCTACCATGCCTATCCCTACCAGAAATTCGGCCACCAGAAAGGCGTGGTGGCATCGGTGGCAAAGACCGCCTTGCCCAACAATGAATTGAATAACATCGGCACCTCCGCCAGCAGCAACAGCGAACCGATGTACCGCATCGACGTCAAGCTGGCGTCGCAGCAGGTCATCGCCTACGGCAAGCCGCAGGCGCTGCAGGCCGGCATGCTGCTGGAAGCCGACGTCCGGCAAGAAAAACTCCGTCTCTATGAATGGGTGCTGGAACCCCTGTACAGCCTGACCGGCAAACTTTGACCATGCTCAACCGACTTTCTTTCGGCCTGGCGCCGACCCTGCCGCTGATGCTGCAAACCGAAGCGACGGAATGCGGCCTCGCCTGCCTCGGCATGCTGGCCGGTTATTACGGTTACCGCACCGACCTGGCGTCATTGCGCCGCCGCTTCCCGGTCTCGCTCAAGGGCTCCACCCTGCGCGACCTGATCGCCATCGCCGGTCAGCTGGAACTGGCGACGCGTCCGCTGAAACTCGATCTCGACGACCTGGCGCAGCTCAAGCTGCCGTGTATCCTGCACTGGAATTTCAATCACTTCGTGGTGCTGCAAGAGGTTGGTCCGCGTTCGGTGACGATCTGCGATCCAGCCTTCGGCATCCGCAAGCTGTCGATGGATGAAGCAGCCAAGGCCTTTACCGGCGTGGCGCTTGAATTGTGGCCCAATCCCGGCTTCAAGCCGGCGGAAGAAAAGCAGATAGTGCGCTTGCGCAGTTTGCTGGGCCGCGTAACCGGCTTGTATCGTTCCTTCTCACAAATATTATTACTCTCGGCAGCGCTGGAAATCTTTGCGGTAGTCAGTCCGTTTTTCATGCAATGGGTAATTGACAATGTGCTGGTCTCCGCCGACCGCGACTTGCTGACGACGCTGGCCCTGGGTTTCGGCTTGCTGATGCTGATGCAGCAGGCGGTCACCATTACCCGCAGCTGGGTCCTGATGTACATGAGCACTACGCTCAATGTGCAATGGCGGGCCAATGTATTCACGCACCTGCTGCGGCTGCCAGTGGCCTATTTCGAAAAGCGCCATCTGGGCGACGTGGTATCGCGCTTCGGCGCCGTCGGCGTCATCCAGCACACGCTGACCACCTCGTTCCTGGAGGCGATCCTGGACGGCGTGATGACCATCGTCACGCTGGCGCTGATGTTCATCTACAGCCCGCTGCTGGCGTTGGTCGCGATTGCAGCGATGGCTTTGTACGGCCTGGGGCGCTGGGCCTGGTTTGCGCCCCTGCGGCACGCCACCGAAGAAGAAATCATCCACGCCGCCAAACAGCAGACCCATTTCCTGGAAACCATCCGCGGCGTCAAGACCATCAAGCTGTTCCAGCGCCAGGACGAGCGCCGCGCCACCTGGCTGAGCCTGCTGGTGGACCAGGTCAATGCCGACCTCCGGACCCAGAAACTGAGCTTGCTCTACAAGTCGCTCAACGGCGTGCTGTTCGGCATCGAAAACATCCTGATCATCTGGCTCGGCGCCAGGCTGGTCATGGACGGCAATTTCACGGTAGGCGCCTTGATGGCGTTCAGCGCCTACAAGGGGCAGTTCAACGAACGCGTCAGCTCCCTGATCGACAAGTTCGTCGAAGTCAAGATGCTGCAATTGCAAGGTGAACGGCTGGCCGATATCGTGCTTCATCCACCTGAAACGACGCATGGCCGAAATGTGGATGAGCGCGAGGCGGCTCTGATGCCGTCCCTGGAAGTGCGCGGCTTGCGCTTCCGCTATGCCGAGCAGGAGCCGTACGTGCTGGACGATGTTTCTTTCCGCATCGCCGCCGGCGAATCGGTCGCCATCGTCGGGCCATCCGGCGGCGGCAAGACAACCTTGATCAATATCCTGCTGGGGATACTGGCGCCGACCCGGGGCGAAGTGCTGATCGGCGGCCACAATGTCAGCCAGGTCGGGCTGGACACCTTGCGCCAGATGATCGGCACTGTGCTGCAGGACGATGTGCTGTTTGCCGGTTCGCTGGCCGACAACATCAGCTTTTTCGATCCCCAGGCCGACCGTGCCTGGATCGCCGACTGCGCCCGCATGGCTGCGATCCACCAGGATATCGCAGCCATGCCGATGGGCTACAACACGCTGGTCGGCGACATGGGGTCCATCCTCTCGGGCGGCCAGAAGCAACGGGTGCTGCTGGCGCGTGCACTTTACAAGCGGCCGCAGATCCTGTTTCTCGACGAGGCCACCAGCCACCTGGATATCGAACGCGAGCAGCTGGTCAATACGGCCATCAAATCCATCAATATCACGCGCGTGATCGTGGCGCATCGCCCCGAAACGATCAGCAGCGCCGACCGCGCCATCGTGCTGGTCGGCGGCAAGGTAGTCGACGATCTGCTGCAGCAGGCCGAAGCGGAACCGGCGCCGGCACAATGATTTCGCTGAAAAATGCCTTGCCACTGCTGGCGCTGACTGCTGCCATCTCCGCACCGGCCTGTGCCGAATCGATCTGGTCCGATCCGCTGCGGACAGCAAACGATCTCTCGGGCACGCCGGCTGCCGCACTTACCGGCAGTTGCGGATTCGATGCGCAACTGCCGGCGCCGCTGACCTTGCTGGACGCGGTCGAACGCGCACTCTGCCGCAATCCGCAGACGCGCCAGGCCTGGGCCAATGTCAAGGTGCAAGCGGCTGCGCTGGGTGTGAGCCGCGCCGCCTATCTGCCAACCTTGACCGCCGCCGGCAGCTGGAGCAAAGCTGATAATCGTTATAGTTATCCGGATTTTCCAGAGAATAATTCATCGCTAAAAACCCACAGCAGCAATGCCAACCTGAGCTTGAATTGGGTGCTGTACGATTCCGGACTGCGCGCCGCCAACCTGGAAAATGCGCGGCAGTTATTGAACGCGGCCAGCGCGACGCAGGACGATGTCCTGCAGACCGTGTTCCTCAATACCGTGCAAAGCTTTTACCAGGCGCAGGCAGCGCAAGCGATGCTGAACGCAACCGTCGATGCAGAACTGGCCGCGCAACAGAGCTTCAGGGCCAGCGAAGCCAGATACCAGGCCGGCGCCGGTACATTGGCCGACAAGCTGCAGGCCCAGACCTCTTATGCGCAGGCAAGCCTAAAACGGGCGCAGGAGGCAGGCGACCTGCAAAGTGGGCTCGGCGCCCTGGCCATCGTCATGGGCTTGCGGCCGAACACGCCGCTGGCGCTCGCCGACCTGGGCTTGCAAGCTGCCGACGCACCTTTGCTGCAGCAAGCCGCCGACGACCTGATCGCCGATGCAGTGCGCAGCCATCCGAAAATACTGGCGGCGCAGGCGCAATTGAAATCCGCCCAGGCGCAGGTCGACGCCGCCCGCGCCGAAGGCAGGCCGACGCTGTCGCTGTTCGCCACCGGCGACCGCAACGATACGCCGATCAACCAGGTATCCTCCAAACAAACCATCACCAGCCGCAGCATCGGCCTGCAGGTCAGCATTCCGTTGTTCGACGGTTTCGGCCGCAAATACAAGGTGCGCGGTGCGCAGGCACAGGCCGAAAGCAGGCAGGCCGACCTGGAGAATATCGAGCAGCAGGTGATGCTGGAAGTATGGAAAAGCGACCAGGCCCTGCGCACAGAAGCCGAAAACCTGAACACCACTGACATTCTTTTACGCAGCGCGAAACAGTCTTTCGATGTAGCGCAGGGGCGCTACAGGGCTGGAGTGGGAAACATTCTTGAATTGCTGAAAGCGCAGAGCGACCTGGCCAGCGCACAACAGCAGCGCATTCTGGCACTGACCAGCTGGCAAACAGCAAGACTACGGTTGGCGGCCAGCTTGGGACGACTACGGCTGGATGGGATTTAGCGGCGAAGAAAACAAAAAGGCCCGCTTGCGCGGGCCTTTTCATTCTGGCGTCCCCAGGGGGATTCGAACCCCCGTACTCACCGTGAAAGGGTGATGTCCTAGGCCTCTAGACGATGGGGACAAAAATCTGTCCGTGTTACTGACCTGACTCATACTACTTACAGAAACAATAAAGGCCGCATTTGGCGGCCTCATTGATTGTATCGAACGCACTTGTTATCGAAAATCTGCGACCTTTTTTGCTCGCTTACCTGTCGATACCAAGATAATTCTGGCGTCCCCAGGGGGATTCGAACCCCCGTACTCACCGTGAAAGGGTGATGTCCTAGGCCTCTAGACGATGGGGACATTTACTGTCCGTACTACGTTGCTGCCTTACTACAATGTGCTGGTGGAGGTAAGCGGGATCGAACCGCTGACCTCTTGCATGCCATGCAAGCGCTCTCCCAGCTGAGCTATACCCCCGTTTGCAGAAGCGAGATTATAGCAAGCTTATTTAGAGCTTGTAAATCCCGATTTGCAGATTTATTGCAGTTTTACACCAGATACGGCTGCAAACGTGCGGTCACGGCCTCGCGACCCAACAATTCGAGCACGGCATCAATCGCCGGGGTCTGCAACTGTCCGGTCAGCATCAAACGCAATGGCATCGCAATCTGCGGCATCTTCAGCGTATGCGCAGCCAATACTTCCTTGATCATCGGCGCCAGGCTTTCCTTGTTCCACTCGACGGTTGCGCAGCGTGCGGCGAAATCGGCCAATGCCGGCTTGACCGCATCGGTAAAGTGCTGCGTCAACAATGCAGCATCCGGCACCGGCTTGCGATAGAACAGCATGGCGGCAACCCCGATTTCATTGACAGTATGGGCGCGCTCTTTCAGCAGGCCGATCACTTTTGGCAATGCCGGCCCATTGCTGAAATCAGCGCCGTCTTGCTCCATCAATGGCTTGACCAGCGTCGCCAGGCGCTCATTGTCGGCCAGCTTGATGTAGTGATTGTTGATCGATGCCAATTTTTCCGGATTGAATTGCGCCGGCGATTTCGACAAATGATCGAGATCGAACCATGCGCAGAATTGTTCCACGCTGAAAATCTCTTCGTTGCCGTGGCTCCAGCCGAGGCGCGCCAGGTAGTTCAGCATCGCTTCCGGCAGGTAGCCTTGCGCCGGATAATCCATCACGCTGACCGCGCCGTGGCGCTTCGACAGTTTTTCGCCGTCGGCGCCAAGGATCATCGGCACGTGGCCGTATAGCGGCAGGTCCGCGCCCAGGGCCTTGAGGATATTGATCTGGCGCGGCGTGTTGTTGACATGGTCGTCGCCGCGGATCACGTGGGTAATTTCCATGTCCCAGTCGTCCACTACCACGCAGAAATTGTAGGTTGGCGTGCCGTCCGGACGGGCGATCACCAGGTCATCCATTTCGCGGTTCGAGATGGTGATATTGCCCTTGACCACATCGTCCCAGCTGACGTCGCCGTCGAGCGGATTCTTGAAACGCACCACCGGCTTGCGGTCGGCAGGAACAGGCGGCAAGGTCTTGCCCGGCTCTGGACGCCAGGTGCCGTCGTAGCGCGGCTTTTCGCCGGCGGCGCGCATGCGCTCGCGCATCGCTTCGACTTCTTCCGGCGACGAATAACAATGATAAGCCGTGCCCTGTTGCAGCATCTGCCCGATCACTTCGCGATAGCGGTCCATGCGCCGCATCTGGTAGAACGGACCTTCGTCATGTTCCAGGCCCAGCCATTGCATGCCGTCGATGATCGCTTGCACTGCCTCGGGCGTCGAACGCTCGAGGTCGGTATCTTCGATGCGCAGCACGAAAGTGCCGCCGAAGTGGCGCGCATAGGCCCAGGAAAACAGCGCGGTGCGGGCGCCGCCCAGGTGCAGGTAACCGGTCGGGCTTGGGGCAAAACGGGTGCGTACCGGTTTCGATGAAGAAGTAGGTGCTGGAGTGCTGGCGGTCATGATAAATAAAAACGGCCTTGGATTGCCAAAGCCGTTATCAAGGAAAAACCCATTTTACCGCGTTGCAGCAGCGGATGGAAACAGGGATGGCCTCAGGCTCGGGTCTATTTGACGGTGACGTTGATGGTTTTGCTCAGCTCCGGGCCGTAAGACTGGTGGGCGCCGTTGGCGAATTGCATGGTCAGCTTGTATTTCCCTGGCGGCAGCGTGACGCTGGTTTCGGCCTGACCCTTGCCAAAATGCAAATGCTTGTCGTCGATCGGGATCGACTCTCCTTTCGGAATGCTGTCTGCGTTGATCAGCAAGTGATGGTGGCCGGTATTGGCTGTCATGTCGCCGGCCGGCTTGACTTCCATGCCGCTGACGCCGAACTTGACGGTGAACGGGCTGCTCACCACCGCGCCGTCGGCCGGCTCGATGAAAGAGACCGACGCAGCGTGGGCCAGCTGCGGCAACAGGCTGGCGCTCAGCAGGGTTGCAGAAAACAACAGCGAAAAAATTCGTGATTTCATTGCCTTGTCCTTGAGGTGGAAAATGCGGTGGAAAATCAGGTGGAAAACCTACATAAAATCCGCGCAACGCATTGGGTGCAATAACTGAGTGCAATAATACAGCGCAGCCAAACTACCAGGAGACCATCATGCAAGCCGCCCATGGCAATCTATTGACCGAGCTGCCGGCCGACGGTTCCACCGAAGTATTCGAACTCCTGCACCAACGGGCCGGCCTGAAAATCGAACGCATCGTCTCCAACGGCCAGGCCAGCCCGCCCGGCTTCTGGTACGACAACCCACAGGAAGAATGGGTGCTGCTGCTCAGCGGCAGCGCCGGACTGACGCTGGAAGGCCAGGCCGGCGAGCATGTCATGCAGCCTGGCGCCTGGCTGCATATTCCGCCGCACTGCCGCCACCGCATAGAATGGACCGATGCAGCGCAACCTACAATCTGGTTGGCGATACATCATGCCTAGGCATTGCCGCCGAAATTCTTCCTTTAGTCGTTCTTGATCACGATGGTAGGGAACTTGCTGCTCATGTCCTTGGCTTTTTCCGCCACCTTGATCGCCACCTTGCGCGCAATCTCTTTATAGATATGCGCCACCGGACCTTCGGGTTCGGCCACCACGGTCGGTCTGCCGGAATCGGTCTGCTGGCGGATCGACATGGTCAGCGGCAAGGCGCCCAGGAATTCAACGCCGTATTCGCCGCACATCTTGGCGCCGCCGCCTTCGCCGAAAATGGCTTCGGCGTGGCCGCAGTTGGAGCAGATATGGGTACTCATGTTCTCCACGATGCCGAGGATCGGAATGCCGACCTTCTCGAACATTTTCAAACCCTTGCGCGCATCCAGCAAAGCGATGTCCTGCGGCGTAGTGACGATCACGGCGCCGGTCACCGGGACTTTTTGCGACAAGGTCAGCTGGATGTCGCCGGTGCCGGGCGGCATGTCGACGATCAGGTAATCGAGGTCGCGCCAGTTGGTCTGGTCCAGCAGCTGCTGCAAAGCCTGGGTGACGATCGGGCCGCGCCACACCATGGGCTCGTCCGGATCAACCATGAAACCGATGCTCGAGACTTGCAAGCCGTGATTTTCCAGCGGCTCCATGGTCTTGCCGTCCTTGGTTTCAGGACGGCCGCTGATGCCCATCATCATCGGCTGCGAAGGACCGTAGATATCGGCGTCGAGGATGCCGACCTGGGCCCCTTCTGCCGCCAGCGCCAGCGCCAGGTTGACCGCGGTGGTCGATTTGCCGACGCCGCCCTTGCCGGACGCCACGGCGATGATGTTCTTGATGTTGGACATCAGCTTGACGCCGCGCTGCACCGCATGCGACTGGATTTTCGAATAGACCTGCGGGCTGACCTTGCCGACCCCGTCCAAGGCGCCGACCGCGGCGGCGGCGGCATCGCCGATCAGGGAAAACTGGCTCTTGGCCGGGTAATCCAGCTCGATATCGAACAGCACATCGGCGCCGTCCAGCCGGATATTCCTGGCCGACTTGCTGCTGATCAGATCCTTGCCGGTATTCGGGTCGATCACGCTGGATAACGCTGCCTTGACTGCTTCAATCGTGACGCTCATTACTTTTCCTCTGCACGTTCTTTATAAGATGCGGCAAGTCTAAACCAAATCGCCGCAGTTCCGCTGGCGCGACGTACGGCGGGCACCTGTGCCCACACGGAAACTCCCCATGTATTGTCGCCGCGCGTGGACACAAAGTGCCCACCCTACGGTTGCGCTATCCCGCAATTGTCGCCGTTGACTGCTAAAATCACTCTTTTATTCCAACCAGCAGCGCTTGACGTTGCAGATTTATTGCCAAATGAGCATCACCTTGACTTCAACTCCCCGCCAATTATTCGTCACTACCGCCCTGCCTTACGCCAATGCAGCGTTTCATATCGGCCACATCATGGAATACATCCAGGCCGACATCTGGGTGCGGTTCCAGCGAATGCAGGGCCATGAAGTCAATTTCGTCGGCGCCGACGATGCGCACGGCGCACCGATCATGATCGCCGCCGAAAAGGCCGGCATCACGCCGCAGGAATTCGTGGCGCAGATCGCGGCGGGCCGCAAGCAATACCTGGACGGCTTCCATATCGCCTTCGACAACTGGCACTCGACCGACGGCCCGGAAAACCACGAGCTGTCGCGCGACATCTATCGCAAGCTGAAGGCGGCGGGTTTCATTGCGACCAAGACCATCGAGCAGTTCTTCGACCCGGTCAAGAACATGTTCCTGCCGGACCGCTACATCAAGGGCGAATGCCCGAAATGCGGCGCCAAGGACCAGTACGGCGATTCCTGCGAAGTGTGCAGCTCGGTGTATGCCCCTACCGACCTGAAGAATCCCTACTCGACGCTGACCGGCGCAACGCCGGTGATGAAATCGTCGGAACACTTCTTCTTCAAGCTGTCCGATCCGCAATGCGTGGAATTCCTGCGCGGCTGGGCCCTGGGCAACGCCGACGGCAAACCGCGGCTGCAATCGGAAGTCGCCAACAAGGCCAAGGAATGGCTGGAAAGCGACGGCGGCATGGGCGACTGGGACATCAGCCGCGACGCCCCCTACTTCGGCATCGAGATCCCGGACGAGCCGGGCAAATATTTTTATGTCTGGCTGGATGCGCCGGTCGGTTACCTGGCTTCGCTGAAAAACTATTTCGGCAAAACCGGACGCGACTACGACGCTTTCATGGCCGATCCGAAGACCGAGCAGTACCACTTCATCGGCAAGGACATCACCTATTTCCATACGCTGTTCTGGCCGGCGATGCTGCATTTCTCGGGTTTGAAAGTACCGAACAATGTGTTCGTGCACGGCTTCCTGACCGTCTCCGGCGAAAAGATGTCGAAGTCGCGCGGCACCGGCATCTCGCCGCTGCGCTACCTGGAACTGGGCATGAATCCGGAATGGATGCGCTACTACATCGCCGCCAAACTGAGCGCGAAAGTGGAAGACATCGATTTCAATCCGGAAGATTTTGTGGCGCGCGTGAATTCCGACCTGATCGGCAAGTACATCAACATCGCCAGCCGCGCTGCAGGTTTCATCGCCAAGAAATTCGATGGCAAGCTGAGCACTGCCTGGGCCACCGACAGCGATCCGTTCCTGGCGAAACTGCGCGGCGTCGCCGGCGATATCCAGGCCCTGTACGACGGCCGCGAATACGGCAAGGCGCTGCGTGCCGTGATGGAACAGGCCGACGTGATCAACGCCTATGTCGACGCCAACAAGCCATGGGAACTGGCCAAGGATCCAAGCAAGGAAGCGGCCCTGCACGAAGTCTGCAGCCGCCTGCTGGAAGCGTTCCGCATCCTTACCATCTACCTGAAACCGGTGCTGCCGGCGCTGGCGGCCGAGGTTGAAAGCTTCCTGCAGATCCAGCCGCTGGCCTGGTCCGATGTCGCCCGGCCCCTTGCCGACGGCCATCGGATCAACACGTATACCCATCTCATGACACGGGTTGAACCAAAGATGCTGGACGCCTTGTTTGACGCCCCCGCAGTTGCGGCTCCGGCAGAAGCTGCTGCCGCGGACGACACCGGCAGCGCCATCGAGCCGCTGGCCGCCGAAATCAAGATCGACGATTTCGTCAAGGTCGACCTGCGCATCGCCAAGATCGTCAATTGCGAACATGTGGACGGTTCCGACAAACTGCTGCGGCTGACCCTGGATGTCGGCGAAGGCCGTTTGCGCAATGTATTTTCCGGCATCAAGTCGTCCTACCAGCCGGAAGAACTGATCGGCAAGCTGACCGTGATGGTGGCCAACCTGGCGCCGCGCAAGATGAAGTTCGGCATCTCGGAAGGCATGGTGCTGGCAGCCTCGGCCGCCGACGGCAAGGCCAATCCCGGCATCTACGTACTCAACCCGTGGCCAGGTGCAGAACCGGGCATGCGGGTCAGTTAAGAGCGACGCTTGATGAACCTGCAAGTCCGTGAAGCCCATACCGACGACGCCGCACTGATCGCCGACCTGACTCGCGCCTGCTGGGCCGAACGGGTCGCGGCCAGTTCCAGCGGCCACCGCGAAAGTACCGAACGAGTGCTGCACGACCTGCAGCTCGGCGGCGGCTTTGTCCTGCAACTGGATGAAAAACCGGTCGGATCGGCACGCTGGCTGCCCACCGATACCGAAACCGATGTCTGGGAAATCCTGCGCATGGGCGTGCTGCACACCTATCGCGGCCTGGGTTTATCGCAGCACCTGATGGAAGCACTGATCCACCGCGCCCGCGGCGCCGACATCAACGAACTGCGGCTGGCGGTGCGTTCCGACCAGACCCGGGTCGTCGACCTGTATGCAGTATTCGAATTCGAACTGGCGCCGGAACTCGAATACACCCGCGCCAATCCGCTGGAAGAGCCGCCTATCGTGATGCGGCGCTGGCTGAAGCGCTAGCTCTCCGTATCAGTGTCCGTAGACCTGCGACACTGAAGTGCCGGTCACCAGCCCGCTGGTGATATCCATGTGGACGTTGAAGAAAGCCTGGCTGGCGTCGGCCTGGGTGTAACGCCAGTCCCACACTTCCTCGTTCTTTCGTGTAAATTGCACCACGGTGCGCGGCCGGCCCAGCATCCGGCGCACTTCTTCCTTGTTCATGCCGACCTTGATCCTGGCGAAGTTCTCTTCGGTCAGGACTTGCTTGTAATCGCTCAGCTTGCCATCCTTGCCGATATAGAAAATCCAGGTGCGCGCGCCGGACGGTCCTTTCGGATATTCCAGCGAACGTTCACCGCTTTCGGCCTCCCAGACGGTATCCGGCTGGCCCATGGCATTGCGCACGTCGGCTTCGGTGGATACTCCGCGGCTCAGTTTTTCCAATCCGGCCTCCTGTATGAAATTGCCATTCTGATCACAAGCCGCGATCATGAACGGCAGAATGACTGCCAAAACGCTGCGTACCCATAGTTTCATGCTGACTCCTTCATTCGTTACCGCTCAAGTATATCGCTCATCAATTGCCACATGGATATTACTGCCGACGACAAACCGCTGCGGCGGCCGGGAAATAGCATAAAATAGCGGCTACTCCCACCGAATTATCAAAGCAACCATGACATTCTCCAAACAGATTAACGGTTACCAGTCCGACATCACCAAGTTCGTCGAAGAACTCAAGCAAAAGAACCCCAAGCTGGAAGAACAGCAGCTGGCTGGCCGCGCCCTGCTGTGGGACAAAACTCCGATCGACCTGGACAGCCAGTTGCGCTCCAAGGAATCGCGCGTCGATCAACAACCCTACGTGTATCAGAACAATCACTAAGCAACCACTAAATTCCTCCCGGATCAGGTAAAGACCAGATGAGCCAGAATTTGTCGGATGCCGCTGAACTGACGCTGGAGGGCCAACCCGATTCGACACCGAACGTGATCGACGGCGTGGCTTTTGCGCGCCTCTACGGCGAGCCGCTGTTCCGCATGCCGACCGATCTCTACATTCCGCCGGATGCGCTGGAAGTCTTCCTGGAAGCATTCGAAGGTCCGCTCGACCTGCTGCTGTACCTGATCCGCAAACAGAATTTCAACATCCTCGACATCCCGATGGCGCAAGTCACCTTGCAATATCTGGAGTACGTCGACCAGATCCGCATCACCAACCTCGAACTGGCGGCCGAGTACCTGCTGATGGCGGCCATGCTGATCGAGATCAAATCGCGCATGCTGCTGCCGGTGCGCAAGACCGACAACGAAGAAGCCGAAGATCCTCGCGCCGAGCTGGTGCGGCGCCTGCTGGAATACGAGCAGATGAAGCTGGCCGCGCGCGAGATCGACGCCCTGCCGCAGCTCGGGCGCGACTATGTCCGCACCCAGATCTATATCGAGCAAAATACCGTCACGCGCTGGCCGGACGTCAACCTGGACGACCTGCAGGCCGCCTGGGCCGACGTCATCAAGCGCGCCAAGCTGACCGCCCACCACACCATCAGCCGCGAAGAACTGTCGGTGCGCGAGCACATGACCGGGATCCTGCGGCGGCTGCAATCGGCGCGTTTTGTCGAGTTCGCCGAACTGTTCGATCCGTCGCGCGGGGTGCCGGTGCTGGTGGTGAATTTCATCGCCATGCTGGAACTGGCCAAGGAAACCCTGATTGAAATCACCCAGGCGGAACCGTTCGCGCCTATTTACGTACGGCTGGCCTATTCGCCGACTTATGCGCCGGCTTGATTTTGTAGGGTGGGCACCTGTGCCCACGCGTAACTCGGACCTACCAGTGTTGCTTATCTCAGCGCAACGCGTGGGCAGAAAAACCTGCCCACCCTACGATTGAAAACCAAACAATTTTCCACGCTGCGGCGGCTCTTAAATTCTATTCCGCAAATATAATATTTTATGAAAATCATTTCCTCGATTGAAGAGCTACGCGACCAACTGCGCGGCCAACTGCGCACCGCCTTCGTGCCGACCATGGGCAACCTGCATGAAGGCCACCTGTCGCTGATGCGGCTGGCGAAAAAACACGGCGATCCTATCGTCGCCTCGATCTTCGTCAACCGCCTGCAGTTCGGCCCCAACGAGGATTTCGACAAATATCCGCGCACCTTCGCGGCCGACGTCGAGAAACTGGAAAAAGAAGGCGTCTACGTGCTGTTCGCGCCGACCGAGAAGGATTTGTATCCGGAGCCGCAGGAATTCCGCGTGCGGCCGCCTGACGACCTGGGCAATACGCTGGAAGGCGAATTCCGTCCCGGCTTCTTTACCGGCGTCACGACAGTCGTGCTGAAACTGTTTTCCTGCGTCCAGCCGCGCGTTGCGGTATTCGGCAAGAAGGATTACCAGCAGCTGATGATAGTGCGCAACATGGCCAAGCAATTCGCCTTGCCGACTGAAATCATCGCCGCCGAAACCTGGCGCGCAGACGACGGCCTGGCGCTATCGTCGCGCAATATGTACCTGTCCACGGATGAACGGGCAGAAGCGCCGGTGCTGTTCAAGACCCTCAACCAGGTCGCCGACGAAGTACGCGCCGGCCACCTCGACATCTTCGAACTGGAACGGCAGGCGATGGCGCAGCTGCGCGGCCGCGGCTGGCTGCCGGACTACATTTCGATCCGCAAGCGCTGCGACCTGCAGGCGCCGGCCGCCGGCGACCTGGCGCAAGGCGAAAAACTGGTGGTGCTGGCCGCCGCCAAGCTGGGCGGCACGCGCCTGATCGACAATCTCGAAATCTGAGTCTGGACCTGAGCGTGCAGCGGCCCGACCGCAACAATCCACTGCGCGACTGGCCTGCGGTAATGATGGCAGCGGCGGCAATCGCGCTGTCGCCAGCCTCGGCAGCGTCGGCCCAGGCCGTCACCGTGCACGACGATACGCAACATGCAGTCGTGCTGCGGCACCCTGCGCATCGCATCGTCAGCCTGGCCCCGCATGCCACCGAACTGCTGTTTGCAGCCGGCGCCGGCGCTTATGTGGTCGGCGTCAGCGACTATAGCGACTATCCTCCTGCAGCCAGGCAGATAGCCTCGATGGGCAGCAGCAGCGCGCTCGATATCGAACGGATCGTCGCCCTCAAGCCGGACCTGGTGGTGGCCTGGAGCAGCGGCAATTCCGCCAGCCAGATCGCCAGGCTGCGCGCCATCGGCATTCCTGTATTCGAAAGCGAACCACGCCAGCTGGAAGCCATTGCTTCGTCGCTGCTGAGGCTGTCGCAACTGGCCGGCACCGAAGACAGCGGCGCTGCGGCGGCTGCCGCCTTCAAGGCGCGCCTGGCGCAGCTCGACGCGACTTACCGCCAGCGGCCGCCGGTGCGAGTGTTTTACCAGATCTGGAAAAAACCATTGATGACGCTCAACGATAGCCACATGGTGTCGAGCGTGATCGCCTTGTGCGGCGGTGAAAACGTGTTCGGCAAACTGCCGCAGCTGGCGCCTACCGTCAGCACCGAAGCCGTGCTGCAAGCCGATCCGGAAGTGATCTTCGCCGCCGACGGTGGCAGTTCGCCCAGCGCAAGCTGGCGGCGCTTCCCCAAACTGACGGCAGTCGCCGCCAATAACCTGTTTACCCTGACGCCGAACTGGATGAGCCGCCCCGGGCCGCGCATACTGGATGGCGCCGCCGAACTGTGCCAGAAGCTGGACCTGGCGCGCAGCCGGCGCCGCTGACTTATTTTAAGTTACGCTGGCGACCGGCATGAACAAGCGCCGCGAACCGTTTTCCACCACTTCGAACGAACAGCCGAATGCCGCCTGCAGGATTTCCGGCTGCAGCACGCTGCCGGCAGTGCCCTGCCACACCTGGCCGTCGCCCAGCAGCAGCACATGGCTGGCGTAGCGCGCCACCAGGTTGATGTCGTGACAGGCTGCGATCACCGCTTTTTGCGGCGGCAGCGCATTTGCTATCTCATTTGCTACCTTGTGCAGCAGCGCCATCACCACGATCTGCGCGGCGGCGTCCTGGTGTGCGGTCGGCTCGTCCAGCATGAACAATAGCGGGTCTTGCGCCAGCAAGGTCGCCAGCCCTACCCGCTGCCGCTCGCCGCCTGACAGTCGCATCACATCGTGTGTGCTGAAAGCCGCCATCCTGACCTGTTCCAGCACTTGCATCGCCAGCGCGCGGTCGTCCTCGATGTCCCAGCCGAAACCGAACTGGTAGGGATGGCGCCCGGCCACAACCGCCGCCAGCACGCTGCTGGAAAACGCATCGGCCTGCTGCTGCGCCAGCAAGCCGCGCAGGCGTGCCAGTTGCTGCGCTGAAATAGTTTGTATGTCGCGGCCTTCGATCAGTATCCGGCCGGCGGCCGGCCGCCGCAAGCCGGCCAAGGTATGCAATAAAGTGGTCTTACCGATGCCGTTGCGGCCCAGCACGCACCAGAACTGGCCCGGCGCGACTTGCCAGTCCAATCCGCTGCACAAGGTTTTATGACCGACGCTTACACTTAGCTGTTCGGCGCTCAGCAATGGGGCCGCGTTCATGAACGGCTCCTGGCCAGCAGCCACAGGAACACCGGCACTCCGACCAGCGCCGTGATTACTCCCACCGGCAACTGGGTAGGCGCCACCGCGGTACGCGCCACCAGGTCGGCCAGCGCCAGCGCCGCGCCGCCCGTCAGCACGCTGGCAGGCAGCAATATGCGCTGGTCGTTGCCGACCAGCAGCCGTATCGCATGCGGCACCACCAGGCCGATAAAACCGATCGTGCCAGCCACGGTGACTGCAGCCGCGGTCGCCAGCGAAGCCGCGCACAAGGTCAGCAAGCGCAGGCGCAATACCGGTACTCCGAGCAACTGCGCAAAACCTTCGCCGCGTGCCAACAGGTTTAGCTGGCGCGCGTTAAAAATACTCCAGATCAGAATCGACAACAGCAGCACTGCCGCCGGCAGCAACAGGCGGCCATCTTCCAGGTCGCCCATCAGCCAGAACAGCATGCCGCGCAGCTCGCCGTCAGGCGCCAGCGTCAGCACCAGCGTCACGATGGCACCGAAGCCGGCGGCGATCATCACTCCGGTCAGTATCAAGCGGTGGCCGCTGTGCTGGCCGACATCGGGCAGACGACGCAAGGCCTGGCGCGCCAGGCCGAACAATAAAAGTACCGCCAGCCCGGCCCCGACCGCTGCGCCTAATGCAGCGGCAGCATCGCCCATGAACCCTAAATGGCTGGCCACCAGCAAGGCCGACAAGGCGCCGGCCGCCGAGCCGCCGGACAAACCCAGTACATAGGGATCGGCCAGAGGATTTCGCAACAACACCTGCATCAACGCCCCGGCCAGGGCCAGCAAACCACCCACCACAAACGCAGTCAGCGCACGCGGCAGGCGCAGGGACAAGTAAACTTGGTCACCCGCCAGCCCGCAGCCACTGCTGCCGCAAGAAACCGCGAGCGCCAGCGCCAATGCTGCGAAGAATGCCAGGCAGCAGAGGATGGCGAGGGCGCGGCGTAAGGTGGTAATGCTGGTCAATGGCGTGAACGATTCGCTGGTTGGTCGGCCGGTTATTTGCTTACTGCTGCCAATTTACACCAACAAACAGTCCACGTGAGGGCTGGTTATAGCCATAAGCGGTCTGGTAGTCGCGGTTGAACAGGTTGTCGATACGGCCGAACAGGGATACCTGCTTGTTCAGCTGGTAGCGCGCATTGGCGTTGCTCAGCCAATATGTTCCCAGCCGCGGATTGCCGGGAATATCGGTGCGGCTGTCGGTGTATTGCACGTCGGCGCCGAGACGCCAGGCGCCGAAGCTCTTCGCCGCGCCCAGGGAACCGAGGGTCTTGGCGCGGCGCGCCAGGATCTGGTTGCTGCTCTCGTCCTTAGGATTCTGCAAGGTCAGGCTGGCGCGCCAGTCGATTGCAGCCAGCACGGTGCTGGCGCTCAGTTCCAGCCCCTGGTTCTTGGCGCGGGCGATATTGATCGTTTGCGACGTCAGCGGATCGTAGCCGAACTGGTCGCGGGTGCGGGTATCGAACAGCGTCGCCCGCAGCAAGGTGTCGCCGGCGGCGTATTGCACGCCCAGTTCATACGACTTCGAACGTTCGGCCTTGAGGTCGGGGTTGCCGTAAATCGGCTGGTACAGCTGCACCGGGGTCGGCGCATTGAATGCAGTCGATGCATTGGCGATCAGCTTGATGCTGTCGGTCAGGGCGAAACCGTAACCCAGGTAGCCGGTGTTGTCGGAACCGGAACCGCCGACATCGTCATGGCGCAGGTTCAGCTGCAACTGGTGCGGGCCGATCTTGCCGAGCACGCCGGCATATACGCTGGAGGTCGAGCGCGAAAAACTGTTGCTGGAATTGCCGTAGCTGCTGTTCGAGCTGACGTCGGCCTTTTCGCGGCCGGCGTCGACGCCGGCAGTGGCGGTCCACAGCGGCGACAAGCGCAGTTCGTTGGCCCATTGCAGCAGGTTCTGGGTGCTCTTGTAGGCGTTGCTGCTGTCGCCGAATGCGCCCTGGCCGTCGAGATTGTCGCGGTTGATGTTTTGCGACAGGGTCAGGGTCGAAGTCCAGTCCTGGGTGAAGCGGTTCTTGCTGAACAGCGCCAGCGACTGGCTCTTCGAATGACCGTTGTTCTGGTCGGTCGGCGTGCCGTAGGCATCGTCGTAGGTGTATTTGGCATCGTTGGCGTAAATGCGGACGCCGACTTCATTGCCGGCGCGCCATTCTTGCGATACCGCACCCGAGACGCTGGTATTGCCGTCGCCGTTGCGGTCGGGATTGACGTTCGGACTCTGCAAAGGATTCTGCGCCGAGAAGCCGTTGGTCTTGAAGCGGGTCAGCGACAAGGCGTAACGCGTGTCGCCGCTCTTGCCGCTGACGCCGACATTACCCTCGTAGGTACCGCGCGAACCGGCTTCAACCGATGCATTGAACGCCGGCGCGCCGTTGCCGCGCTTGGTGAAGATCTGCACCACGCCGCCGATGGCGCCGGAACCGTAGATCGCCGACACGTTGCCGCGTACGATCTCGATGTGGTCGATCTGGTCCGGCAAGATGTTTTCAAGTGCAGGCAGGCCGAAAGAAGCCTGGCGTCGGATCGGCACGCCGTCGATCATGATCAGGGTTTCCGACGAATTGGCGCCGCGCATGAACAGCGAAGCCTGCTGGCCGGGGCCGCCGACACGGGTAATCTGCAGGCCGGCTTCGCGTTGCAGCAATGCCGGCAGGTCTGGCGCCTGCGAATTGCGGATGTCTTCGGCGCTGATGACCGTGGTGTGCGGCAAGGCGTCGGTTTGCGGCTGCTCGACCCGGGCCGCGGTCACTACCACTGGCACCAGCGGCTGTTCCTGGGCGGTCTGCGCCGTAGTTTGGGCTGATACCGCAGCAGTAGAAAGAATGGCTGAAGCAAGCGCAAGCGGCTTCAAGGTCGCGCCGCAACGGCGTGATAAAGATGAGGTCATGGTTGATTACGAGGTTACGATAGGAGTCCCCAGCCTGCCTCCCCGCAAGCCCGGTTTAACGGTAGTAGCAAATAAGCCTTTTATGAATGCCTATTCTTTACTCCACCTGCTTTGGCCGGTATCCGGGCTAACAAGTCCAAGCGCATAACCTTCCCATGCAAGCAGATGCACAGTGGTGTGAGACACGCTCTGTCGCTAGTGACTACACGGCGACGCTTGTTTTACCGTTGCGGGGGCAGCACACGTTGGCTGGCAATCCTGCTTATGCCGAGCTTCGTGTTTCCCGTTTAACTGCGGACATGGACATGTCCGCGTGCACCAAAACCCCGCCATTGTACGGCCCGCGCCGGTTTGCGGCAATTGCCGCATGCCGGAACGGCGTCAGGGTGTGGTTAAATTCGCATTCCCGCGGTACAGCGCCGCCACCATGTCGGACTGCGTCACCATGCCGACCAGGCGCCGCTGGTCGTCGACGATCGGGATATGGTGTATGCCGGAATCGGACAAGGGCTGCACCAGCTCGACGATATGGGCGCCGGTCTCGGCGCTCTGCACGGCGCTGGTCATGATCTGGCCGACCACTTCCGGTTTGTCGGAATGGGTATTGGTGGTGCGCCGGATGAACTGCTTCAGTTTCTGGTCGAAACCGGTGTACACCTGCAGGTTCGCCTGCCGCATGAAATCTGTCTGGGTGATGATGCCGATCAGGCGCCGCGCCGAATTGATCACCGGCAGCGCCTTGATGCGGTGCTTCAGCAACAAGGCCCAGGCGTCTTCCAGCGAAGTGCCGTACTCGACGCTGACGACATCGCGCGACATGATGTCGGCGCAAGTGATCGCGCCGAAACGGCGCCGGTAGGCATGCAGCTCGGTCTGCAGGATCAGGTTTTCCAGGTCGTCGCGGCTGACATCCAGCACCTGGTTGTACTGGTGCAAGACATAGTCCAGGTCCTCCTGAGTGAAACCGACGCGCCGCCCGCTGGGCTGATCCTTGGTCTGGTGCAGTTTGCCAGGATCGGCATGGGCCACGTGCGGATACCGGCGGCGCGTGGCGTTATTGAACAGCAGCGCCACCAGCAGCAGCAAAAAGGAATTCAGCAGCACCGGCGCCAGCACAAAATGAAATCCCAGGCCGGTCACTGCCGGGCCGCCCAGCACCGCGGTCAGCGCCACCGCGCCGCTGGGCGGATGCAGGCAGCGCAAGGCAAACATGGCGCCGATTGCCGCCGACACCGCAATCGAAGTGGCAAACAACGGATCAGGAATCCAGCGCGCGCAGGCGACGCCGATCACCGCCGCCACCAGGTTGCCGCCGATGATGGACCATGGCTGCGCCAGGGGGCTGGCCGGCACGCCGAACAGCAGTACCGCGGAAGCGCCCATCGGCGCGATCAGCAGCGGTAACGCCGCCGTCGGCCCCAGGGCCCAGTGGCTTACCAGGCCGGTCAGCAATATCCCCAGCAAGGCGCCGCAGCAGGCGCGCATGCGCTCGGTGCTGTTGACCATCACCTGCCCAGGGATAAAACCGCGCAGCCACGATCTTATTTGATCCATCTTTGATCCATCTTTTTACTTTCGTTTTTCCTGTTGTGGCCTAGCCGCCGTATGCATAGGTAAATTTATTGTTGACGATGCGGCCCATCACGCGCGAACGCTGGTCCAGCCCGACATGGTCCTTGGCATTCATGTTGACCACGCCTTGCGGGATGGTCAGGTCATGGGTGTTTTCCAGCGCACTGCGCAGCGCAGCGCGAAATTGCCTGGTCCCCGGCGGTCCCGATTTCAGCGCCTGCGGCACGGCGTTCGCAATCAGCATGTAAGCGCCCCAGGCATCGGCGGCGAACTGCGTCATGGTGTCGGCGCCGTAAGCCGCTTCATAACGGCGGGTAAAGTCCAGCGCGGTCTTCCTGACCGGATTCGAGGCCGGCAGCTGCTTGGCCACCACTGCCGGGCCGGTCGGGAAGAACGTGCCTTCGACGTCCTTGCCGCCGACTTTCAGGAAGTCGGCGGTGGCGATGCCGTGGGTCTGGTAAATGCGGCCCCTGTAGCCGCGCTCGACCAGGGTCTTTTGCGGCAGTACCGCCGGCGTCGCCGAGCCGGCGATCAGCACCGCGTCCGGCTGCGCCGACATGATCTTGAGGATCTGTCCGGTGACGCTGGTGTCGTTGCGGTTGTAGCGTTCGCTGGCCACCACCTTGATTTTGCGCAGCTCGGCCAGGCGCGAGAATTCACGCCACCAGCTGTCGCCGTAAGCGTCGGCAAAACCGATGAACCCTACCGTCTTGATGCCGTTGTCGGCCATGTGCTGGGTCAGGATGGTCGCCATGTGGGAATCGTTCTGCGGCAGCTTGAATACCCAGGCGCGCCTAGCGTCCTGCGGCTCGACGATGGAGGCCGAGGCCGCCAGCGCCACCATCGGCGTTTCCGCCGCAGCCGCCACATCCAGCATGGCCAGCGCCGCCGGCGTGGTGTTGGGGCCGACGATCAGGTCGACTTTTTCTTCGCTGACCAGCTTGCGCGCATTGCGCACAGCATTGGTCGGATCGGAAGCGTCATCCAGGATGATGTACTCGACTTTCTGTCCGGCGATTTCTTTCGGCCATAGCAGGATGGCGTTTTTAGTCGGCGCGCCGATCGCGGCTGCGGGGCCGGTGACGGCGATATCCACGCCTATCCGGATTTGCGCCGAGGCCGAAGCGCTCCACACGGACAAGGAAACGGCAGATAACATCAGATAAGCGCTTGCGGTTCTGTTCATCGAATATATCCATCCTGATGGCATGACACTGGGAGATTTCCACAAGGACAGGATTCTACTGGAATGTGACAACTGGCACTTTTGCATCACTGTGATGTTAGCCATCATGACCGGGCAATTCCTTGACCCAGGGCAAGAACCATATTTTTGGCAAAATTGATAATAACCACCACGAAAGGATACGATAGCCTCGAAACAAATCTTGATTTTTCCAATAATTCATATGATGATATGGTCACATTACGATAAAAACACGCCGTTGGAAGAGACAAATGTTCAACAAACTGAATGCCAACCGGACTTCCCTGAGCGATACCGTGGCCCAGGAACTGCTGAAAAAAATACAGACCGGCGAGTTCGGTCCGGGCGCCAAGCTGCCGACCGAACCGGTGCTGTCGGAACAGTTCGGCGTCAGCCGCACCGTGGTGCGCGAAGCGATTTCCCGTCTGAAGAATGAAGGCGCGGTCGAGCCGCGCCAGGGCAGCGGCGTGTACGTCAGCCAGCAAGGCCATCTGCGGCCGTTGCGCATCCAGTTCGACCAGGCCTCGTCGGCCGACGCCGTGCTGCAGATCGTCGAACTGCGGCGCGCCATCGATGCCGAAGTCGCGGCGCTGGCCGCCACCCGCCGCACGCCGCGCCAACTGAAGGCGATAGAAACCGCGCTGAAAGGCATCGCCGCCGATGTCGACGCCGGCGGCGACGGCGTGCTGGCCGATGTCATGTTCCACCGCAGCATCGCCGAAGCCACAGGCAATCCCTTCCTGCTGCAGACGCTGGCCTTCCTCAGCCAGTACCTGGAAGCCGCCACCGCCGTCACCCGCAGCAACGAAGCCAGGCGCGACGACTTCATGCGCCAGGTCTACGAAGAACATGCCGCCATTGCCGCCGCGATCGCGGCCGGCGATCCGCTGGCTGCGCGCAATGCGGCGCAAAACCATATGTTCAACGCGGCGCGCCGGCTGGCGCAGGGCGCTGCCGATACCAAGGCTGCACAGAAACCCAAGAACAATATAAAAACCCGCTAATCAGGATCGACAATGACTATCAACGTAGGTGTAATCGGCCTTGGGGCCATGGGTCTGGGCGTTGCCCGTTCTTTGCTGCGCGCAGGCTTGCGCACGCATGCTTGCGATGTGCGACCGGAAGTATTGCAGCAGTTCGCAGGCGAAGGCGGCATCGTCTGCAACACCCCGGCTGAACTGGGTGCGTTGTGCGAGGTGGTGATCACGGTGGTGGTCAACGCCGCGCAAACCGAGCAAGTGCTGTTCGGCGAACAAGGCGCCGTGGCCGCCATGCGGCCCGGCAGCCTGGTGATCGCCAGCGCCACCGTGGCGCCGGAATATGCGGTCAAGCTCGGCGCGCGGCTGGCTGCGCAGCAATTGCTGTTCCTCGATGCCCCGCTGTCAGGCGGCGCCGCGCGCGCGGCTTCCGGTGAAATGACGATGATGACTTCCGGCCCTGCCGCGGCTTACGCCAAGGGCGAAGCCGTGCTGTCGGCAATCGCCGGCAAGGTGTACCGGCTAGGCGAAGCGCACGGCATGGGTTCCAAGGTCAAGATCATCAACCAGCTGCTGGCCGGCGTGCATATCGCTGCCGCCGCGGAAGCGATGGCGCTGGGATTGCGCGAAGGGGTCGACGCCGACTCCTTGTACGAGGTGATCACCAACAGCGCCGGCAATTCATGGATGTTCGAAAACCGCGTGCCGCATATCCTGAAAGCCGATTACACGCCGCTGTCGGCAGTCGACATTTTCGTCAAGGACCTGGGGCTGGTGCTGGACACCGCACGGACCAGCAAATTCCCGCTGCCGCTGTCGGCCGCTGCCCACCAGATGTTCATGATGGCGTCCACCGCCGGCTACGGCGGAGAGGACGACGCCGCCGTGATCAAGATTTTCCCCGGCATCCAGCTGCCGGCTGCGCGGGAGTAAACCATGGCGGCACAGACAAGTCCCCTGCTCGGCTGCATCGCCGATGATTTCACCGGCGCCACCGACCTCGCCAACATGCTGGTGCGCGAAGGCATGCGCACCGTGCAGACCATAGGCGTGCCGGACAGCGCGCCGCAGGATGTAGACGCCATCGTGGTGGCGCTCAAGTCGCGCACGGTTCCCGCTGCCGAAGCAGTCGCCGATTCCCTGGCTGCGCTCAGCTGGCTGCGGCAGCAAGGTTGCCGCCAGTTCTTTTTCAAATACTGCTCGACCTTCGACTCTACCCCGCAAGGCAATATCGGCCCGGTAACCGACGCCCTGCTGCAAGCCCTGGGCAGCGATTTCACGATAGCCTGCCCGGTGTTCCCGGAAACCGGCCGCACCCTGTATCGCGGCCACCTGTTCATCCAGGACCAGCTGCTCAGCGAATCGGGAATGCAGAACCATCCCTTGACGCCGATGACCGATCCGAACCTGGTGCGCGTGCTGCAGCAGCAGACTGCTTCCAAGGTAGGCCTGGTCGCTTATCCGACAGTATCCCAGGGCGCCGGCCAGATCCGCGCCGGCTTCGACGTGCTGCGCCAGCAAGGAGTGCGCATGGCGATCGTCGACGCCCTGGAAAACCAGGACCTGTACGCCATCGGCGCTGCCTGCGCCGGTTTGCCGCTGGTCACCGGCGGCTCCGGCATCGCGCTCGGCCTGCCCGGCAACTTCGTGCGCGCCGGCCTGCTCGATCCGCAGCGAGGTGCGGCAGCCAGTGAACTGCCGGCGGTAGAAGGTTTGTCGGTAGTGCTGGCCGGCAGCGCATCGAAAGCCACCAATGCCCAGGTAAAAGCATGGATGGAGAAGCGCCCCGCGTTCCGCATCGATCCGCTGGCGCTGGCCAGCGGCGAACCGGTAGTCGCGCAGGCACTGGCCTTCGCCCGCCAGCATCTGGACCAGCAGCCGGCGCTGATCTACGCCACCACCATGCCAGAACAAGTGAAACAGGTGCAGGCTGAACTGGGCGTCGAACGCGCCGGTTTACTGATCGAGCAGGCACTGGCCGATATCGCTGCAGCCTTGCTGGAGAGCGGCGTACGGCGTTTCGTGATTGCCGGCGGCGAAACATCCGGCGCTGTAGTCAAGGCGCTCGGCGTGCGCGCCCTGCGCATAGGCGCGCAAATCGATCCTGGCGTGCCGGCGACAGCATCGATTGGGAGCACGCCTTTGGCGTTGGCGCTGAAATCCGGCAATTTCGGCAGTATCGATTTTTTTGAAAAGGCGCTGCGGCACTTGGGCGAAACGCGACTATGAGCACTCAAAAAAGCCAGGCCAGCGGTAGCACCACGCTCAAGGAACAGGCGCTGCGCGAAGAAATCTGCGAGACCGGCGCCAGCCTGTACCAGCGCGGTTATACGGTGGGCGCGGCGGGCAATATCAGCGCCCGCCTCGACGACGGCTGGCTGATCACGCCGACCGACGCCTGCCTCGGCAGGCTGGCGCCGGCACAGATCGCCAAGGTCGACCTCAACGGCCAGTGGGTCAGCGGCGACAAGCCGTCGAAGACGCTGGCCTTGCATCGCGCGGCCTACGACAACAACCCGCTGATGCAAGCTGTGGTGCATACCCATTCGACCAGCCTGGTGGCGCTGACCCTGGCCGGCGTCTGGCATGACAGCGCCGTGCTGCCGCCGATCACGCCGTACCAGGTGATGAAGGTCGGACGCATTCCGTTGATTCCTTATTGCCGTCCCGGCGATCCGCAAGTTGCGCAGCAAGTCAGCTTGCTGGTGACCAGCGTACGCGGGGTATTGCTGGAACGGCTAGGACCCGTGCTGTGGCACGAAAGCGTTTTGCAGGCGGCGTACGCGCTGGAAGAGCTGGAAGAAACGGCGCGCCTGTGGCTGATGGCAAAAGACAAACCGGAGCCCCTGAGTGCAGAGGCCCTGGATGAGTTGTATCGGGTATTTGGAGCGCGCTGGTAAGTTTCAAAAAAAAAAAAATAGAAACGTCCAGACTTTAAAAATCAAACTGGTGGAGACAAGATGTCAGCAACAATCACGAACAAAGGCGCGCAGGCAGCTGCAAGCCTGGCGGCCGAACAAGCCGAAAACCTGTACAAGAAAGTATTCTGGCGCTTTGTACCGTTCATCATGCTGTGCTACGTGGTAGCCTACCTGGACCGCGTCAACGTCGGCTTCGCCAAACTGCAGATGTCGCAGGACCTGGGTTTCAGCGAAACCATCTTCGGCCTCGGCGCCGGCATATTTTTCCTCGGCTACTTCCTGTTCGAACTGCCCAGCAACCTGATCATGAACCGGGTCGGCGCCAAGCTGTGGATCGCCCGCATCATGATTACCTGGGGCATATTGTCGGCCTGCTTCGCCTGGGTCCAGACCCCGACCCAATTCTATGTCTTGCGCTTCCTGCTGGGCGTGGCCGAAGCCGGCTTTTATCCCGGCATCATCCTCTACCTGACTTACTGGTTTCCTTCGCATCGCCGAGCCAAGGTGGTCGCCACCTTCATGGCGGCGATCCCGGTATCCGGCATTTTCGGCAATCCGCTGTCCGGCTGGATCATGCAATCGTTCCACGGCTCCAGCGGCTGGCACGGTTGGCAATGGATGTTCATGATCGAAGCGATACCGGCGATCCTGGTCGGTATCGCGGTATTTTTCGTGATGGACAACAGCATCCGCAAAGCCAAGTGGCTGACTGAAGCGGAGAAAGATTTCCTGGAAGCGGAAATCCGCGCCGACCAGAAAGACAAACAAAGCCCGAAGTCGACCGCTGCCGTGTTCAAGGACATCCGCATCTGGCACATGTGCCTGATCTATTTCTGCATCGTCATGGGCCAGTACGGCCTGACGTTCTGGCTGCCGACCCTGGTCAAGGCTTCCGGCGTCGTCGGCGATTTCAAGATCGGCATGATCAGCGCCATTCCGTTTGTGTGCGCGGTGTTCGCCATGATCCTCATCGGCCGCCGCTCCGACCGCCTGCGCGAACGGCGCTGGCACCTGATCGTGCCGGCCTTGCTGGGCGCCGTCGGTTTTGTGGTATCAGCGATTGCCGCCGACAATACCGTGATTGCGATCGCCTTCCTGTCGCTGGCCGCCATGGGCGTGCTGACCTGCTCGCCACTGTTCTGGTCGCTGCCGACGGCGTTCCTGCCCGGCACCGGCGCCGCTGCCGGCATCGCGGTGATCAATTCGGTCGGCAACCTGGCCGGGTTCGTCAGCCCGTTCCTGGTCGGCTGGCTGAAGGATACGACGCACAATAACCAGACCGGCATGTTCATGCTGGCCGCCATGCTGGTGATAGGCTCAGTCGCGATCTTGCGCACGCCGCCCAAGATGGTCAACCGCTGACAACGTATTTTCAGGATGCATTTTTCAGGACGAATTTTTCAGGACTCATTTTCCAGGAGTTAAGCAATGCCACGTTTCGCCGCCAACCTCACCATGATGTACAACGAGCACGCTTTCCTTGAGCGCTTCCCGGCTGCGGCCAGGGACGGCTTCAAGGGCGTCGAGTTCCTGTTCCCGTACGAGCATGCCGCTGCCGATCTGCAAGCCCGGTTGCGCGACAACGGCCTGACGCAGGCGCTGTTCAACGCGCCTCCGGGCGACTGGTCTGCCGGCGAGCGCGGCATTGCTTCCTTGCCCGGACGCGAAGATGAATTCAAGCGCGGCGTCGCCACCGCGCTGGAATATGCGCAGGCGCTCGGCAATAAAAAACTGCACGTCATGGCCGGCCTGATCCAGCCGCAGCAGGACCGCGCCCGCCATCGCGCCGTGTACCTGGAAAACCTGGCCTACGCCGCCGCCCAGGCCGCGGCGCATGGCGTCACGATCGTGATCGAGCCGATCAATACACGCGACATCCCCGGCTTCTTCCTGAACCGCCAGGACGATGCGCAGGCGATCTGCGCCGAGGTTGGCGCATCCAACCTGCAAGTGCAGTTCGACCTCTATCACTGCCAGATCGTCGAAGGCGACCTGGCGACCAAGCTCAAGCGCGACATGGTGCGGCCGCAGGCCGGCATCGGCCATATCCAGATCGCCGGCGTGCCGGAGCGGCATGAACCCGATATCGGCGAGATCAATTATCCCTACCTGTTCGAACTGATCGACACCCTCGGCTACCAGGGCTGGGTCGGTTGCGAATACCGGCCGCGCGCCGCCACTTCCGACGGCCTGGGCTGGCTCAAGCCGTGGTTATAAACAACGTAAAAAAGGAATTGTCATGCAAGTAGTCATCACCGGCGGCGCCGGTTTCCTCGGCCAGCGCCTGGCGCGCAGCCTGCTCAAGCAAGGCAGCCTGCCGGACCGCAACGGCCAGCTGCAAACCATCGGCAAGATTACCCTGGTCGATGTGGTAGCCGCCGGCGGCTTCGACGATGCGCGCATCGATCAGGTCACCGGCGACATCACCGACGCCGCTTTGCTGGAACGCGTGATCACGCCGCAGACGACAGCGGTGTTTCATCTGGCGGCGATCGTCAGCGGCCAGGCCGAAGCCGATTTCGACCTGGGCATGCGCATCAACCTCGATGCATCGCGCCTGCTGCTGGAACGCTGCCGTGCCTGCGCCAATGTGCCGCGCGTGATCTTCACCAGTTCTGTCGCCGTGTTCGGTGGCGCACTGCCGGCCGTGGTGCAAGACCATACCGCGCTCAATCCGCAGTCTTCCTACGGCGCGCAAAAGGCGATCGCCGAGCTGCTGCTCAACGATTACAGCCGCAAGGGATTCGTCGACGGCCGCGTATTGCGCCTGCCGACCATCAGCGTGCGTCCCGGCAAACCCAACCAGGCCGCTTCGTCTTTCGCCAGCGGCATCATCCGCGAACCGCTCAACGGCCAGCCTGCCATCTGTCCGGTGGCGCCGGACGTCCGTTTGTGGCTGCTGTCGCCGCGCAAGGTCATCGCAGCGCTGATCCACGGCTATTCGCTGTCCGCCGATGCGCTGGGGCAGAGCCGCACTGTCAATCTGCCGGGCATCTCGGTCACGATCGGGGAAATGGTCGCGGCACTGGAACGGGTAGCCGGCAAACAGGTCGCCGCGCGGGTCGAGTGGGTCCATGATCCTGCCGTAGACCGGATCATTTCCAGTTGGCCCGGAGCCTGGGACACCGCGCGCGCAAGCGGACTGGGTTTTGTCGCCGACGCCGATTTCGATGGCATCGTCCGCGCCTACATCGAAGACGATTTGCCGTCAGCATAAGCCTTGGATGCAGGCCTGCCATAGGCCAGATGTTTTTTTGACATGCGTCAATCCGGCTTTCTCTGGTGAAGCAGGCAGCGCCGGTGCGGTAAGATCATCACTTTATGACTTTTGCCAAGCCGACATGAAGACCAGCTCCTTTCAGCCCGTAGCACGCCTGTTGACAGGCCTGCTGCTTTGCTTGCTGCTGGCAAACAGCGCTCCTGCCCATTCCGCCGCAGCCGCGGCCAGCAGCAGCGCCAGCGCGCCGGCGACGCCTGCGCCCGCCTCGCCGCTGGACTCGCTGTCCAAGGTCCTGCAAAGCAATCCCGGCACCGGCAGCCTGGTAGCCACGCTGATCCAGGCGGAGCAGCAGAACAGCAAGGCGTCGCCGGAGCAAAAGGGCTTCATCGGCCTGATTTCCAATAGTCTCGATGCTTTCCAGGCGCACCTGCAGCAGGTGGTCACGCCGGAAAAATTCTGGAACCAGCAGTTTTCCCTGGCCTGGGGAGACCTGTCGACCATCCTGCAGCGGCAGAAGTCGGAAACCGGATGGCAGGTGCTGGCCAGTTTCCTCGCCATGCTGGCCCTGTTCGGCGCGGTCGCGATTGCCTTGTACTATCTCGGCAAGTGGGTGCAGCGGCGCTTCAAGGTCGAGACCAAGCTGTCGTCCGACCCCAGCATGAAGGAATTGCTGCTGTATATATGGCGCCACATCGCGCCGATACTGCTGGCGCTGGTGGTGGAAATCTCCGTGACCATCAGCCTGGATGCGGTGCACGGGCAGTCGCTAGGACGGACCTTGGCCACCGTGCTGCTGTACACCCTGGTCGGCGCGCGCCTGTTCCAGGCTATCTGCGCGATCATTTTTTCGCTGTCGCACGGCGGCCACCGCATGGTCGCGGTGCATATCCTGTACCAGCGCGGCTTCAAGCTGCTGTATGTGATCGGCTGCGCCGGCTGGCTCGGCGACGCCCTGGACAACCCGCAGGTGAACCAGATCATCGGTGTCCACCTGGCCGGCGTGGCGGCGACCCTGGCCAGCCTGGTGGCGGCGATACTAGGCGGCGTGTTCGCCCTGCTGTTCCGGCGGCCGGTGGCGCACATCATCCGCAACCGGCCGCTGGCGGTGCGACGCGGCCATCCGGCGCGCATGGAAACGCTGGAAGTGGTCGCCGCCTTCTGGTACATACCGATACTGCTGCTGAGCATCACCGTCAGCGTCGCCACCATCCTCGATTTGTCGAGCAACAATTCGGCGCTCAATCATGCGCTGGCCAGCGCAGCATTGCTGATCGCCATGTTTTTCATCGGTGCGCTGCTGCAGCGCATACGCGCCCGCAAGGCGACTACCGTGGCGACACGGCGCCCATCTCCTTACATCCTGCGCCTCAGCAACGTCGGCTTCAGCCTGCTGCAGCTGGCGTTGTGGATCGGTTTTTTCGAATTGCTGACCAGGATCTGGGAACACTCGCTGCTGGAATTCGCCAACGCTACCCTGATCGGCAAGATGATCGTCTCGGCGCTGGGCAAGATCGGCCTTACGCTGGTGGTGGCCTGGCTGGTCTGGATCCTGCTCGACACCTTCATCCAGGAATCCATCAACCCGACCCGCAACAGCCGTTATGCGCGCAAGAACCCGAGCACCCGCATGCGCACCATCCTGCCCCTGCTGCGCAATGCGCTGATGCTGCTGATCCTGACCATCACAGTCATTACCACGCTGGCCAACCTCGGCATCAACGTCACGCCGCTGCTGGCCTCGGCCGGGGTGGTCGGGCTGGCGTTCGGCTTCGGTTCGCAATCGCTGGTGAAAGACCTGATCACCGGCGTTTTCATCCTGATGGAAGATTCGATGTCGGTCGGCGACTGGGTCGACGTCGGCAACGGCCATGCCGGCACGGTGGAAAACCTGACCATCCGCACGGTGCGCCTGCGCGACGGCAACGGCTCGGTGCACAGCGTGCCGTTTTCGCAAATCACGGCGATCAAGAACGATTCGCGCGAATACACTTATGCGTCGCTCAAGCTGAGCATCACCCACGATTCGGACGTCGACCAGGCGCTGCGCCTGATGCGCGAAACCGGCGCCGAGATGCTGGAAGACCGGCGCCTGCGGCGGCTGCTGCTGCAGCCTATCGAGATCTACGGCGTCAATGGTTTCGACTTGAACGGCGTGGCGCTGCTGGCCGGCATCCGCACCAAGCCGCAAACCCAGAGCGAAGTCATGCGCGGCTTCAACCTGCGCATCAAGAAAAAGGTGGATGACGAGCCGAAGGTGCACTTCGCCACCGAGTGGGCGAATTTTCCGCTGGCGGCAGCGGACGCCGCCACTGTTGCAGCGCCGCCCGACTCTCCACCGCCAGCTGCCAGCGCCAAGAGCTAGCTTATTTGATGCGGCAGCTCAGCAGCCAGTAATATTCCAGCCGCAAGATGCGCAGTTCGCGCGTGATAGGCGCCAGCTTCTTGCGCAGGCCGCTGTCGGTAGGGAAGTTCTTCATGACTTCGTAGCGTTCGCCGTTAGGCAAGGTGCGGAACTGGTAGGTGTTGCCTTCGGCATCGGTGCGGGCGATCGGCGTGCTCTGTTCTTCGACGTAGCCGTTGTCTATCATCACCAGCAAAATGTCCTTGCCCAGCTTCTCGCGCAGCTGCGCGATGAAACGCACCTGGTCCTGGCGCCCTACATGCGACCACCAGAATCCCAGGAAGCAGGCGGTGAACGGCCGCTCCGGCTGGAAGGTGTTGATGTCGGCCAGCGCAAAAGTCGCCTTGCCGGCCGGCAGTTTCTTGGTTTTCGCCAGTGCGATCATTTCCGGATTGATGTCGGTGGCGTAGACCGATTTTGCCGAAGCGGCGATCTGTTCGGTCCAAAAACCGGTGCCGCAAGCCAGCTCCAGCACATCGTGGCCTTCCATCAGCTCCTGCACCCGCACTTGCAGGGTCAGCAGCTCATCCTGGCGCTCCGGGCGCTGGTAAATCTCTTCGTAAGTCGAAGCACGTTTGGCGTAATAAGCCACCATATCTGTATTAATCATTTTCCCGACTCGTTTTCTAATTGCTTGACTTCTGGTTTTTCCAAATTGACGAGCGCTGCATCGGCAGCAACCCGATAGCGCTCTGACAGCGCATCGTACAGCGGCGGCACAAACAGCCGCGACACCCGGCTGGCGATCAAGGCCGTCGCCATCAGGGAGATCACCAGCGCATGGCCGTTGATCATTTCCATCACGATCACGAACGCGGTGATCGGCGACTGCGTGACCGCCGCCAGGTAACCCACCATCGCCAGCGCAATCAGCATCGGCAGCGAAGTATGGCTGAACACCTGGTGCAGCAAGTTGCCGAAACCGGCGCCTATCGACAGCGACGGTGCAAAAATCCCACCGGGAATGCCCGGCAGGTAGGACGACACCATCGACGCCATTTTCAGGAAGGGATAAAACACCGACAAGTGCTGCTGCCCTTCCAGCACACCCTTGGCCTCGACATAACCGCTGCCGAAAGTAGCGCCGCCGGCAATCACGCCGATCACCGCCACCAGCAAGCCGCACAGCGCGCCGAACGCGATCGGGCGGGTGCTGCGCAATTCCTGGATCCGGACCGGGATCCAGCGCTTGGTATTCAGCAGCAGCCAGCCGAACATGCCGCCGGCGACGCCGGTCAAGATGCCGGTCACCAGCACCGCAAGCGCCACCATGTTGGTCAGCGCGCTGTCGATCTGTATCGTGCCGAAATAGGTGTAGTTGCCATTCAAACCCAGCGCCACCGCACCGGCAAAAATGATCACGGTGATCACCACCCCGCTGGCGCGGTGTTCGAAGCTGCGCGTCAGTTCTTCGATCGCAAACACGATCCCGGCCAGCGGCGTGTTAAAGGCCGCCGACAAACCGGCCGCCGCCCCCGCCAGTATCAAACGCCGCTCCAATGCCGCGCTGGCGCGCGGATAGAAGCGCCGCAGGTTGAACATCAGGGCGGCGCCGACCTGCACCGTAGGGCCTTCGCGGCCGATGGTGAAACCGCCCAGGATGCCGACAAAGGAAATACCGATCTTGCCTGCCAATATCTTCAGCGACAGCAGCGATTCGCCGCGCTTGCTGGTGTCCTCTTCCAGCGTCGCGATCACTTGCGGAATGCCGCTGCCTTCGGAACCGGGAAAATAACGGCGCGTGGCCCATACACACAAGGCGCCGATCGCCGGCGTGATAAACAACGGTAGCCAGAAGTGCGATTGCTGCATGGAGCGAAACATGCTGAATCCGACATCCATCAGCCAGGCGTAGAGCACCGCGATCAAGCCCACCAGCACCGCGCCCAGCCATAAAATGCCGTATTTGCGCCAAGCGCGCCGCACTTGGCGCAATGTCTGATCGGAAAAACTGGGGGGCAGCGGATTCATTGGAATTGGACGCAAAGACATGATTATAAATTATCCATGCGTAATTCCCGCCAAATTGGCCATCCGCATGCCGATCAATCCGGCGCGGGCGCGGCAGGCCGGCCCTGCTGATACGTAATAAAAATGCAACTCATCGTCCGCCGCCCCAGAGAGACAGGTGGTCTAGATGTAATAGCTTTTGAGCCAGGCCTTGATGTTTTTGATGTCTTCAAACGCCAGCAAGTCATTCTTGAGCACATGGATGTTTTGCTGGATGCCCTTGGTCGCGCTTTTCAGATGCCGCATCGCCAGCAGCGGCGACATGGCCTCTTGCAACCCCAGGTTGAAGCGCATCCGGAACTCCGCCTCCATCCCGGCAATCTCGTCGCGCAATTCCGCCGACTGTTCCGTCAGCACCTTGCTGTAGTGCTGCAGCTGCCGTTCCGACAGGGAATTGATGCGGCTCTGGTCGATCTGCTCGATTTCCAGCTGCAGTTCCAGCAAGCCGAGCAGATCTTTCTTGTCATAGGCGATATTCACCCTTTGCATCAGCGCGGTCTTGCGCGCGTGTTCCAGCGGGTCCAGCTCGCGGTCGGGATGCAGGGCGCTGGCCAGCTTGCGATAGACTTCACGCACTGACTGGCTGGCCTTGTGCAGCTCTTCCTGCTGCTTGGCTTCCCTGGCCGCAGCCTTGGCCGATTTTTTGCGTTTTGCAGCGCGCTCATGTTCACGCTGGTGTGCAGCCGAGGCATGGAGGTCGCTATCTACCTCCTGTCCGGATTCCGCAAAGTCCTCCTGCTGTTCTTCCGCCGCATCGACATCAGCGCCGCCATGCACCCGGTAGATCCGTTTCAGATCCGCGGCATCGCTGCCGCCGATGATGGCGGCGCCGACGGAACAGATGATGTGGCTGATTTTTTCCTGATCGTGCCGGCTCAAGCCTTTCGCCGAATAGGCATCGTCCAGCAGGCGTACCAGTTGCGCTACCAGCGCGTGGTAGCTGCGCATCAGCGGCTGGTACTGACTGACATAGTACTGCTGGTGCAAGGGAATCATTTCCTGCCATGCCGCCAGCAGCTGGCGTTCGGTCTCCAGTTTCCTGAGCAGAGCATTGAAGATTTTCTGGCCTGGCGACAGGCTGGCTTGCCCATGCTGTTCGACGACATTGAGCGCCTTGTTTTCTGTTTTTTTCATCGCTTGCTTTGCTGCGGATTGGTGTGAGATTCTTCAGATGAAAAATGGTGCGTGGCGGCGTGATTATAAGTTGCCTCTGGCGGCGCGCAGCAGAAACCGGCCAAGGGGCGTATGATATTGTCTTCATAATAAGTATCTGTCCGTATCTTGCTCTATCCCGCTGTGCCTTACAGCAATCACACAGATTTCCATGCCCTGTTCCACCAACCGGCGACTCCGCCGATAAACAATCATATGGCCATCCATTCTGCCTCCGCGCATTCAAGCGACCAGGTACTGCCCTTCCGTGAATCATTGCTTGCCATGCTAGGCATCGCCTTTGTGGTGATGCTGGTGGCGCTGGACTCGACCGTGGTCGGCACTGCCTTGCCGACCATCGTTGCCGAATTAAAAGGTTTTGAGCTGTACGCCTGGGTTGCGACTTCCTACCTGCTGACCTCGGTGATCACCGTGCCGATTTTCGGCCGGCTTGGCGACTTTTACGGCCGCAAGCCCTTCGTGCTGGTCTCCATCCTGCTGTTCACTACCGCCTCCATCTTGTGCGGCATGGCCAACAGCATGCTGTGGCTGGTGATTGCGCGCGGCTTGCAGGGCATAGGCGGCGGCATGCTGGTAGGCACCGCGTTTGCCTGCATCCCCGACCTGTTCCCCGGCGCCCATGTGCGCCTGCGCTGGCAAGTGATGATGAGCACGGCGTTCGGCATTGCTACTGCAGTGGGACCGTCGCTGGGCGGATTCCTGACGCAATACTGGGGCTGGCGCTGGGTGTTCTATGTCAACCTGCCGGTCGGCGTGCTGTCGCTGTTCTTCGTCTACAAATACCTGCCGCATCTGCGCCACACCCACCCTGACGCCAAGATCCGCCTCGACTGGCCGGGCGCCTTGCTGATCACCGCTTCGCTGGGATGCCTGCAATTGTTCGTCGAGATGCTGCCCAAGCACGGCCTGTCGTTAGGCATGCTGGGCCTGCTGCTTGCCAGCATCGTGGCTTTCGTTGCGCTTTGGAAATGGGAACATTACACGCCGCAGCCTATCCTGCCGTTTGATTTGCTGGTCGACCCCAGGCTGTCGATCCTGTTCCTGCTGTCGGTGCTGAGCGGGTTCTCCATGTTTTCGCTGATGTTTTACGCGCCGCTGCTGTACCAGGGCGGTTTCGGACTGTCGCCGCAGGAAGCAGGCCTGCTGATCACGCCGCTGGTGGCTTGCATCATGGTCGGCAGCATTTCCAACGGCCGCATCATCACCAAGATCAAGAATCCCAACGTGATGCTCTATATAGGCTTCACCTTGCTGGCGCTGTCCTGCCTCGGCGTGGTGATCTCGAACCGCTGGACCTCGCACAGCGTGATCGCTGCGTTCATGCTGGTCGGCGGCCTCGGGCTCGGTTTCATCTTGCCCAACCTGACCATCTTCATCCAGCAGGAAGCCGGCCGCGAACACCTCGGCATCGCTACCGCGCTGATGCAATCACTGCGCATGATAGGCAGCATGCTCGGCACCGCGCTCATCGGCACCCTGATCAACCACATGTATGCCGGCAGCGTGCGCCAGGCGCTGGCGCAGGACAAGGCGGACAGCTGGTTCAGCAGTTTCGCCGACCCGCAGATCCTGATCAGCCACGAGACCCAAGCCACGGTGCTGGCGCAGCTGGCGGCAGCCGGCCATCAAGGCCAGTTGCTGCTGGAAGCGGCGCGCGAGGCGCTGATCGGATCGATACACATGGGGGTCGGGCTGGCGGTCGTGGTCACCGTGATCGCGTTGTGGCTGGTGAGCAAAGTGCCGCTCATTACTTTGCATGTCAAACCTGAAGCAGGCGCAGTCACGGAGTAAGCAGGCAGGCAGACCGTGCTTGCGGCAATCCCGCCCGGTCTGCAGCTCTGGCTTGAACACCAGTACACAAAGCGTTACATCTCACACCGTCTCGAAGCACTTGTATCAGCCCGCCGGTGGCATCCTGAAGTCCTGATAACTCACTTCACTCAGGACGCACATCATGAAAAAGCTCATTGCCTCACTGGTGCTTGGCACCATCCTCAGCACCTTGCTCAGCGGCTGTATCGTGGCGCCGATCGGCCCCGGCTATTACCGCCCGCATTACTACCATCCTTACGACCGTTACTAAGACCTGAGTTCCCATCGGGTATATTTCCATACAAAAATAAATACGGAGCCTTTATGAAACTGATCCACAAACTCGTCCTCCCCCTGCTGCTGGCGCCAGCGCTGCTGCCGCTTGCCGCGCATGCCGACGAACCCGGCCATCACGGCGCCTATCTGCACGCACTGGCGGATTTGCACGTAGCTCACTGGCTGATTGAGCATCGTCCGGGCGACAACTGGGTCATGGGACGCAACGAGCAGATCGCCCTGTCCGAGATCGACGCCGCCACGCGCGAGATCACCCAGCTCGGCGCCGATGTCGGCAAAGATGTCTATCGTGAAGAACGCCCGGACGCCCACCCGGACCGCCGCGGCCGCCTGCATGATGCGGTAGAGGCGCTGGAACGCGCGCGCAGCGATGTTGCACAGCGTGAAGACGATCCCCGCGTATTCGGCCTGCAGCAGCACGCCATGCATCGCATCGAGATGGCCAAACATGCGACTGAAGATGCCATGCGCGACGCCGGCTATTAAGTCTAAACGTCTTGAAATAAAAAAAGTGTTAATTAGGGTCAGAGTCGAATATTCTTTCACGGGAATATTCGACTCTCGTATATTGAACCTACCGCATCGCCATTGGATAATCATGATGTCGAAGCGGTCGGGCAGAGTGATGCCGATTAGACTGAGTGCGGTTGAGCACGTGGGTCAGATAGGTGCCTCTGCCCGTTTCATTTTATAAGTCCGAACGGTATCTTGGGCCATCGCCTGGCGCGTAAGCCCGCATACGAGAAAGGTCAAAATGGAAACGGTGTGCGCAGTTGTTGGTATCGATGTGAGCAAGAAGAAGCTCGATATTGCCTTGCTGGTCAACGGCAAGACCAAGGCCAAGGTGGTGGATAATTCGGCCGAGGGATACAAATTACTCCTGGAGTGGTTAAGCAAGGCGAAAGTCGCTAAAGAAACGCTGCATGTCTGCATGGAGGCCACTGGGATTTACTATGAACCGGTGGCATTGGCGCTGCATGACGCAGCAATGAGCGTTAGCGTGGTCAATCCGGCCTGCATCAAAGGCTTCGGCCATAGTGAGAATATCCGCAACAAGAACGATACTGCCGATGCCGGACTCATTGCGCGCTATTGCGCTGCCATGAAGCCCGCGCCTTGGGTGCCGCCACCGCTGGAACAGCGCCAGTTGCGGGCTTGGTCGATGCGAGTACAAGCATTAAAGGATATTCGCCAACAGGAAGAAAACCGGCTTGAAGCGAACACCTTCACCGGTATGAGCGACGTCGCCGACCATGTGAAGCAACACATCGCCTGGCTAAGCGCTGAGATCAAAAAATTGGAGGGTGACATCGATGATCACATCGATCGACATCCCGGCCTCAAGCATGATGCCGAGCTCATCACGAGCATCCCAGGTATCGGCGGCACTACGGTGGCGAGGATCTTAGGCCAGTTGGGTGACATCCGGAGATTTGACAGCGCCAAGGCATTTGCCGCATTTCTCGGCGTAACTCCGAAACAACGCAGCTCCGGCACCTCCATCAAAGGTCGAACCATGATTAGCCGAGTTGGAAGCATGTCTATGCGGGCGGCGCTTTATATGCCTAGCTTAGTAGCATGTCGACACAACCCGCTACTACGTCGCTTTGCTGAGCGACTATTGGCCACCGGTATGGCAAAAAAAGCTGTAATCGGGGCCGTGATGCACAAAATGACACATCTGATTTACGGAGTGGTCCGTACTGGCAAGCCCTTCGATCCCAATTATTTAGCGAACGGCCTTGCTATTCAAGACGGTATCTGACCCTAATTAACTGCTGCGATGTTTACAGCTCGTACATATCCTTCTCGCCGTTCATCACTTGCTCGATCAGCTTGCGGTTCATGGTCGGCGCCAGCAGCTCGATGAAGGTATACACATAACTGCGCAGGTAGGCGCCTTGCTTGACCGCCGCCCGCGAGATATTGGTGCCGAACAGATGGCCGACCGGAATCGAACGCAGTCCGGTATCGCGTTCGGCATCGAACGCCATGCCGGCAATGATCCCCACTCCCATGCCCAGTTCGACATAGGTCTTGATGACATCGGCGTCAATCGCTTCCAGCAATACATCCGGTTTAAGGTTGCGCAGAGAGAACGCATGGTCGATCTTGGTCCGGCCGGTGAACGCGCTATCGTAGGTAATCAGCGGAAACGCAGCGATCTCTTCCAGCGTGATCGCCTTCGATTGCAACAAGGGATGGTCCGGCGGCACCACCACTACATGCTCCCATTGATAACAAGGCAAGGTCACCAGGCCGTCGGCATTGACGATAGCCTCGGTTGCCAGCGCCAGATCAGCCTGGTCGTTGCGCACCATGTCGGCCACCTGTTTCGGGTTGCCTTGCAATAAAGACAAGCGGACCTTGGGGAATTTCTGGGTGAACGCCTGCACCACCTTGGGCAGCGCATAACGCGCCTGGGTATGGGTGGTGGCGATGGTGAAGCTGCCGCTGTCATGTGCAGCATATTCGTTGCCGATGCGCTTGAGGCCGTCGATTTCCTGCATGATCAGCTCGACCGACCGCAATACCGCCCGGCCCGGCTCCGTCAGACCGCGGATACGCTTGCCATGGCGTGTAAAAATATCAACGCCCAGCTCTTCTTCCAGCTCGATGATCGCCTTGGACACGCCCGGCTGCGACGTATACAGCGCCTTTGCCGCCTCGGTCAGGTTGTAGTTCTGGCGCACCGCCTCACGGACAAAACGGAACTGGTGAAGATTCATGAATTTTCCTTGGTTTTTCTTTATATAAGAATCTGTTCGGCACAGGCGGGAGACCTGACAAAAACATGCCCCGGAACATTGCAAAAAAAACAACTGCGTCTTGCCGCCCCCTGCTTTCCGCATCCCAGATCAAGCGTATTTGCCGTATTTGCATATATCAAATACGCATATAAGCAAATAAATAGTCTGTAGTTGGAGATATATGTGAAGTTTATTACGATTCTAGGTGTTTCGTACGAGGTGATATGACTGTTTCTTATGTAGTGAGCGGTTTTGCCGTCGGATTACTGGTTGGATTGACTGGCGTCGGCGGCGGCTCGCTGATGACGCCTATACTCACCTTGCTGTTCGGCATCCATCCAAGCGTCGCGGTCGGCACCGACCTGGCGTTTGCGTCGGTGACCAAGGTCGCCGGCACCGTCGCTCACCGCTCGCGCGGCACGGTGCGCTGGGATATCGTCCGGCTGCTGTCGCTGGGCGCCTTGCCGGCCGCCATCGCCACCGCCCTGGCGCTCAAATACCTGGGCGGGATCAGCGCCGAAATCGGCCAGGTGATACGCTATTCGATCGCGGTCTCGGTATTGCTGACGGTAGTCGCCCTGCTGTTCAAAGGCAAGCTCCAGCACTGGCTGAACGCCCACCCGGAAAAACACCTGCACGGCAGGAAGCTGACCGCGGCCACGATTTTTGCAGGGCTGGTGCTAGGAGCCCTGGTCACCATGTCGTCGATCGGTGCCGGTGCGGTAGGCGCTACTATCCTGGTGCTGCTGTATCCTCGCCTGACGCCGGCGGAAGTCGCGGGTACCGACATCGCCTACGCCGTGCCGCTGACTGCAATCGCCGCTCTCGGCCACTGGTGGCTGGGCTCGATCGACTGGAACCTGCTGGGCGCCTTGCTGCTCGGTTCGGTACCCGGCATCACGCTCGGTTCGCTGGCGGCGCGCGCAGTGCCGGAGAAATTCCTGCGCGGCCTGCTGGCGCTGACGCTGACCAGCGTTGCGGTGAAACTGATTTACTAAGTTACTGAATTACGAAAGGATTGCGCCAGCGCAGTCCCTGCATCTATTTATAAAGGCGTGGCCGGTTCATCACGATATCGGCTACAACCCATAAGGAAGACGAAGATGTATCGCTACGATCAATACGATCACCTGATAGTCAAGGAACGGGTCGCCCAGTACCGCGACCAGGTGAGACGCCGCCTGGCGGATGAACTGACGGAAGAAGAATTCCTGCCGCTGCGCCTGCAAAACGGCTTGTACATGCAGCGCCACGCCTACATGCTGCGCATCGCCGTGCCTTACGGCATGCTGTCCTCGCCGCAGGTGCGCATGTTCGCCCACATCGCCCGCAAATATGATCGCGGCTACGGCCACCTGACCACGCGCCAGAATATCCAGTTCAACTGGATCAACCTGGAGCAGTCGCCGGACATCCTGGCGGAATTGGCCACGGTCGAAATGCATGCGATCCAGACGTCCGGCAACTGCATCCGCAATACCACCTCGGACGAACTTGCCGGCGTCGCCGCCGATGAAATCATCGATCCGCGTCCTTACGCCGAAATGATCCGCGAATGGAGCACCTTCCATCCCGAGTTCGCATTCCTGCCGCGCAAATTCAAGATCGCCATCAGCGGTGCCGAGCAGGATCGCGCCGCTACCGCCGTGCACGACATCGGCCTGCATGTGGTCAAAAATGCGGAAGGCGAAGTCGGCTTCCGCGTACTGGTTGGCGGCGGCATGGGCCGCACGCCTATCATCGGCAGCGTGATCCGCGAATTCCTGCCATGGCAGCATGCGCTGACCTACCTGGAAGCGATCCTGCGCGTCTATAACCAGCACGGCCGCCGCGACAACAAGTACAAAGCGCGCATCAAGATCCTGGTGAAAGCCCTCAGCGCCGAAGAATTCGCGCGCCAGGTGGAAGCCGAGTGGCTAGACATCAAGGATGGCCCGGCGACGCTGACGGTTGATGAGTTGCAGCGGATCGCGCAATATTTCACACCGCCGCCGTATGAAACATTGCCGGCCACCGATGCCGGATTCGAAGCGCAGAAAACCGACAACAAGGGTTTCGCCAACTGGCTCAAGCGCAACGTCAAGGCGCACAAGGTGAGCGGCTATGCAGCGGTCATCTTGTCGGTGAAAAAGACTGGCGTGCCGCCGGGCGACATCACCGCCGCCCAGCTCGATTTCGTAGCCGACCTGGCCGACCAGTACAGCTTCGGTGAAGTGCGCGTGACGCACGAGCAGAACCTGGTGCTGGCCGACGTCAAGATCAGCGAACTGTTCACGGTGTGGCAGGCAGTCAAGGCGCAGGGACTGGCAACGCCGAACATCGGCCTGCTGACCGACATCATCTGCTGCCCCGGCGGCGATTTCTGCTCGCTGGCCAATGCCAAGTCGATCCCGATCGCGCAGGCGATTGCCGAAAAATTCGACAACCTCGATTTCCAGCACGACATCGGCGACATCGAACTGAATATCTCGGGCTGCATCAACGCCTGCGGCCATCATCACGTCGGCAATATCGGCATCCTCGGCGTCGACAAGGACGGTTCCGAGTGGTACCAGGTTTCCATCGGCGGCGCGCAAGGCAACAATACCAGCATCGGCAAGATCATCGGACCATCGTTCTCGGCGCAACAGATGCCGGTAGTGATCGAGCGCCTGCTGAGCGTGTATGTGCAGCAGCGCACCGAGGAAGAACTGTTCATCGATACCGTGCAGCGCCTGGGCATTGCGCCCTTCAAGGAATTTGTCTACGCCAGCCCGATCCCGACCGGCTACACCCATGGAGAGGATGCCTGTGTCTACTAACATCATAAAGAACAGAGAAGTCGTCGCCGACGACTGGAGCGTACTGCGCCTGAACGAAGGCGACAGCGCCGACAGCGTCAGCGTCCCGGCCGGCCGGGTAATCGTGCCGTTCAGCGTCTGGAGCGCCCAGCGCGCGCAGCTGCTGGAGCGCGCGGAAATCGGCGTTTGGCTGGCCAGCGACGCACAAGCGGACGTAGCGAAAGACGATCTGGCGCGCTTTTCCCTGATCGCGGTCGATTTCCCCAAATTCACCGACGGCCGCGGCTATTCGATCGCCTACAACCTGCGTACCCGGCTTGGCTACAACGGCGAATTGCGCGCCATCGGCGATGTCCTGCGCGACCAGCTGTTCTACATGCAACGGGTAGGTTTCAACGCCTTTGCAGTGCGCGCCGACAAGGACATCAACGACGCCCTCAAAGGCCTTACCGATTTCTCGGAAAAATACCAGACTTCGTGGGACGAGAAGACGCCGCTGTTCCGCCGCGTGCAACGCCAAGCCGTCAGCCAGGATTGACCATGAGCAGCCCGACCCCGACTCTACCCCTGTCTCTGCCAGAACTGGTCGCCGCCACCCAGGCGACGCTGGCAAAGATCGCCGCCGAATATACGCCGGCGGTGTTCGCCTCCAGCCTGGCGGCAGAAGACATGGTGCTGACCGACCTGATCCTGCGCCACCAGTTGCAGGACAAGATTGCCATCTTCACCCTGGAAACCGGCCGCCTGCATGCCGAAACGCTGGGCATGCTGGACCGCATCAAGGAGACCTACGGCTACGACGTCACGCCGTACCGGCCTCAGCCTGAAGCTGTCGCCGCCTATGTCGAACAGAATGGCTTGAACGCGTTTTACGACAGCATAGAGATGCGCAAGGAATGCTGCCGCATCCGCAAGATCGAGCCGCTGAACCGCGCCCTGGCCGGCAACAAGGCATGGATCACCGGCCAGCGCCGGGCGCAGTCGCAGACGCGCGCCGAACTGCATGTGCAGGAACGGGACGAAGCGCACGGCATGGCAAAGTTCAATCCGCTGGCAGACTGGTCAGAAGACGATGTCTGGCAATACATCCGCAGCAACAATGTGCCGTACAACCCGTTGCACGACAAAGGTTATCCATCCATCGGCTGCGAACCGTGCACACGCGCCATCCAGCCAGGCGAAGACGTGCGCGCCGGCCGCTGGTGGTGGGAAAACCCGGATTCGAAGGAATGCGGCTTGCACGTGGTCGACGGCAAACTGATCCGCATCAAGTCCGCCTCCCAGCAAAACGCTTGAATCATCGCCTCTTCACATGACAAGAACCGACATGAACACAGTTGTTGAAAAATCCTTCCTGAATAACGTTGCTAATGCGGTTGCCAATACGGCCGCCAACCGCCATCTCGACTGGCTGGAGTCGGAAGCGATCCACATCATGCGCGAAGTGGCGGCCGAGTGCAGCAATCCTGCATTGCTGTTCTCGGGCGGCAAGGATTCCGTCGTGCTGCTGCGGATTGCGGAGAAAGCTTTCCGTCCAGGCAAATTCCCTTTCCCGCTGGTGCACATCGATACCGGCCACAACTTTGAAGAAGTCATCACCTTCCGCGACAAGCGCGTGGCCGAACTGGGCGAACGCCTGATCGTCGGCTCGGTCGAGGATTCGATCAAGCGCGGCACCGTGCGCTTGCGCAATCCGCAGACCGATTCGCGCAACGCCGCCCAAGCCGTGACCTTGCTGGAAACCATTGCAGAGCACAAGTTCGATGCCTGCATCGGCGGCGCCCGCCGCGACGAAGAAAAAGCGCGCGCCAAGGAACGCATCTTTTCCTTCCGCGACGAATTCGGCCAATGGAACCCGAAAGCGCAGCGCCCTGAGCTCTGGGACCTGTACAACACACGCGTCCATCCGGGCGAAAACATGCGGGTATTCCCGATTTCGAACTGGACCGAGCTGGATGTCTGGCAATACATCGCGCGCGAAAAACTGGAACTGCCGCCCATCTATTTTGCCCACCAGCGCCAGGTAATCCCGCGCAACGGCCTGCTGGTGCCGCTGACCGACCTGACGCCGGCCAGGGAAGGCGAAACCCCGGAACTGCGCGAAGTCCGCTTCCGCACCGTCGGCGATATTTCCTGCACCTGCCCGGTCGCCTCCGATGCGGCTACCGTGGAAGCCATCATCGCCGAAACCGCGGTGACGCAAATCACGGAACGCGGCGCTACCCGGATGGACGACCAGACGTCGGAAGCCTCGATGGAAAAACGCAAAAAAGAAGGATATTTCTGATGAACGCCGTTGTAAACACCGTTGCCAATACCGTCACTGCCGATAACGCGCCGCTGGAACGCGGCCTGCTGCGTTTCATCACCGCCGGTTCGGTAGATGACGGCAAGAGCACGCTGATCGGCCGCCTGCTGTTCGACAGCAAGGGCATTTTCGCCGACCAGCTGGACGCCATCTCGCGCGCCAAGCACAAACGCACTGTGGGCGACACCATCGACCTGTCGCTGCTGACCGACGGCCTGGAAGCCGAACGCGAACAAGGCATCACGATCGACGTCGCCTATCGCTATTTCGCCACGCCGAAACGCAAATTCATCATCGCCGATACCCCGGGCCACGAACAGTACACACGCAACATGGTGACTGGCGCATCCACCGCGGATGCAGTCATCATCCTGATCGACGTCTCCAAGGTGAAGCTGGGCGACGATGGCAGCGTCGAGTTGCTGACCCAGACCAAGCGCCATTCGACGATCGCCCACCTGCTGCAGATCGAGCACGTGATCGTTGCAGTCAACAAGATGGACCTGGTGAACTACGACCAGGCCGTGTACGACCGCATCGTCGCCGCCTACCAGGAATTCGCCACCCAGCTGGGCTTGCGCGACGTCCGTCCGATCCCGCTGTCGGCGCTGGCCGGCGACAATGTGGTGACGGCCGGCGACAACATGCCGTGGAACCAGGGCCCGACCCTGATCGAGTTGCTGGAATCACTCAGCGTCTACGATGAATCGCATGACGAACCGTTCCGCTTCCCGGTGCAGCTGGTGGCGCGCCACAACGGCCACGAAGCGAACGATTTCCGCGGCTACATGGGCCGCATCGAAGCCGGCAAGGTGCACAAGGGCGACAAGCTGGTGGTGCAGCCTAGCGGCCAGAGCGCCACGGTGAAAGACATCCTGGTGCTGGAAGGTTCGCTGCCGTCGGCGGTGGTCGGCCAGTCCGTGACCTTGCTGCTGGACGAATACCTGGATATCTCGCGCGGCGACATGCTGACTTCGGTAGAGCGCGCGCCGGCCTTGCTGAAAACCGTCAGCGCCGACCTTTGCTGGCTGTCGGAAGACACGCTCGACCTGCGCCGCAAATACTGGCTGAAGCACAGCACCAAACAAGTCGCGGCACGCATCGCCAAGGTCGATACGCTGCTCGACATCAATACCCAGGAACGGCGCCCGGCCGAGTCGCTCAAGCTGAACGACATCGCCCGCGTATCGCTCAACCTGCAGCAAGCCATCGCTGCCGATTCCTACGACGCGATCCGCGCTACCGGCGCCTTCATCCTGATTGACGAAGTTACGCACCAGACGGTCGCGGCCGGCATGATTAGACTATAACCCGGCTATAACCCGGGCTCGACTAACCGACAGCAACAAATTGGACAGGCAAGCCATGCAAGCTACTCACTCCTCCCGCAAACCTGCCTACGGCAAGGTTTACCTGATCGGCGCCGGCCCCGGCGCGGCCGACCTGATTACCGTACGCGGCGCCAGGTTGCTGGCGCAGGCCGACGTGGTCTTGCATGACGCGCTGGTCACCGAGGAAATGCTGGCGCTGTGCCCGCAGGCTGTGAAAATCCCGGTGGGAAAACGCTGCGGCAAGCTGTCTACCGCCCAGCAGTTCATCAACAAGCAGATGATCGACAGTGCGCGCAAGTACGCGCTGGTGGTGCGCCTGAAAGGCGGCGACCCGATGCTGTTCGGCCGCGCCGACGAAGAATTGCGGGCGCTGGAGCAGCATGGCATCGCAGCGGAAGTGGTGCCAGGCATCAGCGCCGCACTAGCGGCCGCCGCGACCACCCAGCAGCCCTTGACCAAGCGCGGCGTGGCGCGCAGCGTCGCCTTCTTCACCTCGAGCACGGCCCCCGGCGAATCGGACCAGGTCAATATTCCTTCTTGCGACACGCTGGTGCAGTACATGGGCGGACGCGAAGCGGCGGCAACCGCGCAGCGCCTGCTGGCGCAGGGCCGCGCTGCCTCGACGCCGGTGGTGGTGGTGGAAAACTGCAGCCGCGACAACCAGCGCATCCAGCGCTTGCGCCTGGACCGGCTTGAGTCAGGCTTGCAGCTGTGCGAAGGACCGGTGCTGGTGATGATAGGCGAGGCTTTGGCCAGCCGCCCGCAACAAACGCTGATAACAGCCGACGGGCAAGACGAGCAGAACGCAGCCTGAAATCCAGTTTCACCCCGCGCGCGCTCAGCGCGGCAGCGGCTTGGCGGGCGCCGTCGAGGCCAGTGCTTTTTGCAGGACCCGGCCGGATTGATCCGCACGGTCTTCGGGCGACAAAACATTGATCCAGCTGACCAGGCCGGCGGCGGCTACGGTCAGCACCAGAAATACTGCAGCTCTCTTATTCAAAAATTCCCATTTCATTTATTACTCCTTACCTGCGGCGCCGGCCCTGCGTTGCCGCAACGCCAGGAAACTGCCGCATTCAAATAACAAGCCGTCCTGCCGGGGCAGGACGGCTTTCAAACATCTCTCTGCAAACGGCGCTCAGCGCCCGTTGTGATTGCGCGTCGCCAGCACGCCGTAGACGCCGACCTGGCGTTCGACCTGGCCGGCTTCACGCTTGGTCCCGCTTTTTGTATTGCCGGAAAGCGTAGATGCCTGGCTTGGGGTCCAGCCGAAAGTCCAGCTGCTGCCGCCGTTATTGCGATTGTTGGGCGCCATGCCCAGCAGGGTTTTGATAGTCATGATTTCACCTTTTCATGTGCTGCTTCCGTTCCGGAAGCAAGGTCAGCATGTAAAGCGTGGCGCGGGTCAGGTCCTTGCCGCCAATGGCACGGACGACTGCGACGAAGACATTCCGTCGTCGATTGCAAGCTGTCCCGCCTGGCCAATCGACACCGGAAAGGTGCGGACGGCTAGACGGGGACAGGCAAACGCGCGCCTGCTTTACTATTTTCTGTTGCTAGTTTTTCAGTCCGATAGCGCGGACAACTGGAACAGTCCATTTCACTAACTCCTGGTTATGCCGGCTGCGCGGCAGCGTGCCCGGCACGGGACGCCGTCCGCTCCTGGACAGGACGTGCCGAACGTTGGGGAATGCTTTCCCAGCGTACGCTGCGCACGCTGATTTCCTGCGCCAGGCGGGTGACCAATTGCACCAGTCCGCCACGCTCGCGCACCGAACACATCACTTCTACCGTGATGCTGGTCAGATGCGCCTGTACCGCGGCTTCGCTGCCCTGGTAAGTCACGTCGTAAGTCGACAACAGCCGCCGCATCAACTCTTCGAGCTTGGCCACTTCCGAACTGCGGCAAGTGGTCACGATGCGGTAAGGCAAAGCTGTCTCGCGGCTGTCGTCGGACGCAGCAAAACGGCGCTTGTTGAAAAATGCATGCAATTTAGCGAATGGCATGGCGATCTCCTTCCTACTTCCGTCAGCCGGGATGCCGGATGGCGTATTGCCGCGGCCAGCGCCGAGCCTGTGCGCCTGAGGCAAACACATGGCCGGACACAGCCGTACGCAATCCGCCGGATGGCAGCACGAAAAACGGTCTTGCAAAAAAACGGATGGGAGTATCGCTGCGGCCTGTCTGCTACGACAGGCTTACTATGACACTACAGCTCGGAATAAGCACAAGCTGTAGCGGAGGGAGGTCTGCTAAAGATTATGCGCTATGTGCCGGGCTGAGGACCCATCCACGCTTACTACTAGAACAACTGTCCAAGATATGGACCTCCATGTGATGCAATGCCGAGGATTATATTTCCGGCTAGCCATTCTGTCAAGTAAAAACCCTTTACTTTCAGCACAAAATATGTATCGCCGGGTCGTCACGCCATACCGTCTCACCAATAACGGCCGGCGTTCGGCAGAATCAATAAGAACGGACTTTCATGACCCGCAAAGTATGCAGGAGCGATCCGTGCCGGCAATCCAGCACGCGCAAGCGCCGCTCCAGGTCCTGGTGATCCTGGGCAGCGGCGAGATAAGCCTGCTCGGCATCCGGCGCGCTGCTTGCCTGTGCCAGTTTTTTCATCCAGTCCTGCAATTTACTATTAGAAAATATATTGGAAAGCGACATATCAAACTCCAAGCGGTGGATATAAAAATCGATGGCATGGCATCTGGCTGCCATGGATGTAGAATAGGCCGATCCGGTTTTTCCTAAAAGCCGTATTATCTATCCTCAATATAAGTTTTTTTAACATGAAAACACGTTTGCCACCGCTCAAGCCGCTGCGCGTATTCGAAGCCGTGGTGCGTACCGGCAGCTTGACGCTGGCTGCCGCCGAACTGCACCTGACGCACAGCGCGGTAAGCCAGCAGATCAAGCTGCTGGAGCAGCATTTCGACCAGACCTTGTTTGTCAGGGGACAGCGCGGAGTCGAGCCGACGGCGGCGGCGCGGATATTTTTTGCCGACGTCAAAGCCGGCCTGGACCGTATTTCGCTGGCGGCCGAGCAACTGCTCAATACGGGAAAAGTGCGCATCATCCGCGTCAGCTGCACGCCGTCGATGGCGATGCGCTGGCTGATTCCGCGGCTGTCGTCGTTTCAGATAGAAAATCCGCGGGTCGAGATCCGCGTCACGACATCAACCGTTGCGGTCGACGCCCTCAAGGAACCGTTCGATGTACTGATACGGCGCAGCCCGATGCATCGCGCCGAGTATGAATGCATACGATTCCTGGACGATGTGCTGACGCCGGTGGCGTCGCCGCGTTACCTGCAGCAACACCCATGCAAGACCCCGGCCGATTTGCTGCAAGCTTCCTTGCTCCATTTATCGACCCGGTCGGAAAGCTGGACGCGCTGGTTCAGTGAAGTAGGCGTGCCGGTCAAAGGCCAGCTATCCGGCCAGATCTATGAGCATTTTTTCTTGAGCTTACAAGCCGCGCTCACCGATCTCGGGGTGGCATTGGGATCGCTGGCCATGATCGAGGAAGACTTGGCGCATGGCAGCTTGTTGCCGCTGTTTCCAGGCTTGCTGCTGCGAGACAAGGGATTTCATCTGTTGTACCGCCCGAGTCACCAGGATCCGCAACTGGCAAACTTTATCGCGTGGCTGCAATTGATGGGAAAGCAGACATCCACCAGCATCACCGCTGCGGCAAAGTAGAAATGCAGTATTGGGCGATGGCATTCTGCACGTCCGGCTGCTCGCCGGCCGCCTGCGCCACCGTGATAGTCAGTTGCGGATGCTGTTGCCGGGCCTGTGCGATCAATGCCGGCAGGTCGCGCCTGACATGGCCGCCCTGCCCCAGGAATACCGGCACCACGCTGGCTTCGCTGACGCCGGCGGCAACCAGCTGCTGCAGCAACTGCGGCAAATCGGGCTGCATCAGTTCAAGGAAAGCCAGCCTGACCAGCAGTTGCGGCCGCTGGCGCTGGATCAGCTGCTGCAAGGACTCGAAAGGCGCCGCCCAGGCCGGGTCGCGCGCGCCGTGGGCGAACAGGATGAGTGCTTGCTGCGGTATCGACTGAGATACAGATTGAGACGCGGATTGAGACGCGGACAGAGATTCAGACATGGATCACCCGATCTTCAAACACTACACTAGCTTCGCTCGATCTTCCACAAGGCGCCGATGGCGATCAGCAGGAAGATGGTGCTCGGCAAGGCCGCTGTGAAAAAGGGCGGCCAGGTATTGAGCAAGCCGAGGTGCGAGAACAGCGTATTCACCAGCTGGAAGCTTACACCGATCATGATCCCGGTAAAGATCTTCAGGCTCACGCCGCCGGTACGGAAATGCAGGTAGGCGAACGGCAAGGCCAGCGCCATCATCACGAATACCGACAGCGGGTACACCAGTTTTTTCCAGAACGCGATGTCGTAGCGCTCGGTATGCTGGTTGTTTTCCGCCAGATGCTGGGAATAAGACCACAAATTGTAGGCCGACATATGGTCCGGGTCGGCAAACAGGACCGACAGGATCTCAGGCGTGATCTCCGACACCAGGTCCTTGTTCGGGAATTTCTTGGTGGCGATCGCGGTGGTGATGTCTTCGGTCGACGTGCCGTTGACAAAATCGGTCTGCACCACATCTTCCAGGTTCCAGGTGTGCTTGCCCTTGTACTCGGCATGGCCGGCCAGGATCAGGGCCGTCATGTGCAGGTTGCGGTCGAATTCGTACAGCTTGACGCCGACCAGCTGGCCGTCCGGGCGGATTTCACCGATATTGATAAAGCGTGAACCGACGATTTCGCCGCTGGCGCCGTCGGCCCCGCTCCGTATGACATCCTTGCTCCACAGGCCAGTCTTGAATTTCTGCGAAATCGACGAGCCCTTGGCTTCCAGCTTCACTTTCTCGGCAAACTCGGCGCTCTTGGGAGAAACGAATTCCCCGATCAGCACCGTGGCGATCACAAACAGCAGGCCGATCTTGACCAGTATCTTGGCGGTCATCATGGTCGACATGCTGGAGACGCGCATGATGGTGAATTCGGAGCGCGCGGCGAATTGCGACAAGGTGTAGATGGTGCCGATCAGGGCCGCAATCGGCATCAGCTCATAGGCGTAGCTCGGCAGGCCCAGCAAGACGAAAAAGAAGGCGTGCTGCAGCTTGTAGCCGCCGCGGCCGACCGACGGCAGTTCGTTCATCAGGTCGAAGAAGGCGAACAGCGCCAGGAACGCCGCCAGCGTGAACAGGACGGAACGGACTATCTCGGAGGTAAAATAACGCTGCAGGACCTTCATGTTGCCGCCGTTTTTTTAATCGTTTTTTTGTTCGAATTTTTATTTTTAATCAGGCGCGCGTGCTTGACAGCCGACCACATGACCAGGGGGTGACAGCGGCTGTTGACGTTGAGCCGCCACATGAACAGCAAACCGATGATGATCAGCACCACCAGATGCATAGGCCACCAGGCGATGCCGAACGACAGCCGTCCCTGCACCACCGAGGCCTGGAAGATATTGGTCACGTTGCTGTAGGTAATGAACAGCAGCAGCGCGATCAGCAGGCTGGCCGAACGCCCGACGCGCGGATTGACGAAACTCAGCGGTATCGCCAACAGCATCAGGCACAGCGCCATCAGCGGCAGCGACAGGCGCCACAGCAGCTCGCCCATGTTGAAGCCGTTGCGGTCTTTCAGCAGGTCGCCGGTAGGCAGGGCGCGCGCCGATTTGTCGCCGTTCACCGCCTGCGAATTGCTGGCCACCAGCACGCCGTAGCGCTCGAATTCCATGATCCGGAACTCGTTCTGGCTGGAAAGGACGTCATAGCGCCGCCCTTTCGACAGGATCAGGAATTTGTCGCCGTTCTTGTCCAGCTCGATATTGCCTTCCTTCGCCACCACGATGCTGTTCCGGCCGTCCTGCTGGGTATTGACGAAGACGTTCTTGACCTTGCTGGCGTCGCCGGCCAGCCCTTCGACGAAATAGATGCGGTTGGCCGAGGCCGATTCCTGGAACTTGCCGGGCGATACCCGGGAGATGTCTTCGCGCTTTTCGAAGCGCTCGCGGTACTGCGCGCTCTGGCTGTTGGCCCAGGGCGTCGCCACGAAGCTGAGGAAAGTGGTCAGGATGATGAGCGGCAGGCCGAACCATAGCACCGGCTGGATCCAGCGCACCAGGCTCTGGCCGGAAGCGAACCAGACCACCATTTCCGAATCCTGGTAGCTGCGCGTGACCACCAGCAGCACCGAAATGTAGCCGGTCAGGATCAGCAGGATCGGCATGTAATTCAAGGATTGGAAACCGATCAGCGCGACCACGTCCTGGGACGCAATCTGTCCTCCGGCTGCTTGTCCCAGAATCTTGATCAGCATCACCGTGATGATAATTGTGAAGAGCGTAGTAAAAACTGCACCAGCGGTGCTAATTAATTCGCGTCGGAGTGCGCGCTGAAAGATCATTGGGGAATATAATTGCGGATCAAAAAAAGGAGTAAGTGATGGACTTTAGCATAAAAACCATTGACGCAAAAACCTCAATTGCCTCTCTGAAAGCCGGCTGTATCGCAGTCGGGATCTATGAAAACAAGAAACTCTCGCCACAAGCGCAGGCTCTTGACAAATCTGGTGAAATCACTGCTGCACTAAAGTCCGGAGATATTTCCGGTAAACCAGGCTCCACCCTGCTGTTGCGCAAAATCGCCGGCGTCGCCGCCGAACGCGTGCTGCTGATCGGCCTTGGCGCCGACGGCGAACTGAGCGACAAGGTCATGTCCATGGCCGCCCTGTGCGTGGCGCGCGTGATAGCGACCCTGGGCGGCAACGACGCCGTGCTGGCGCTGCCGTTCGACACCATCAAGGATCGCGACCTGGCATGGGCCATCCGCAACAGCATCCTGGTGCTGCGCGAGAACAGCTATCGCTCGGATACCCTGAAAAGTAAGAAAGAGACAACATTGTCTGGCATCAAGAAGGTCGCCTTCCTGGTCGCCGCCGCCAAGGCAGCTGTCGCCAAGGAAGCCGTGGCGCAAGGCCTGGCCCTGGCCAACGGCATCGACCTGACCAAGGAACTGGGCAACCTGCCTGGCAATGTCTGCACCCCGACCTATCTCGCCAACACCGCCAAGAAACTGGCCAAGGAATTCAAGCTGTCAGTCGAAGTCCTGGACCGCAAGCAGCTGGAAGCCCTGAAAATGGGCAGTTTCCTGTCGGTGGCGCGCGGCGGCGGCGAAGCGCCGAAGTTCATCATCATCAAGCACCTCGGCGGCAAAGCCAAGGATGCGCCGACAGTACTGGTCGGTAAGGGCATCACTTTCGACACCGGCGGCATCTCGCTCAAGGGCGGCGCCGGCATGGACGAGATGAAATACGATATGTGCGGCGCCGGTTCGGTGCTGGGCACGATCCGCGCCATCGCCGAACTGAAGCTGAAGCTGAACGTGATCGGCGTCATCCCTGCCACCGAGAACATGCCGTCCGGCACCGCCACCAAGCCGGGCGACATCGTCACTTCGATGTCGGGCCAGACCATCGAAGTCTTGAACACCGACGCCGAAGGCCGCCTGGTGCTGTGCGACGCCCTGACCTACGTGGAGCGTTTCAAGCCGGCTGCCGTGGTCGACATCGCGACATTGACCGGTGCTTGCGTCACTTCGCTCGGCCACCACAATTCCGGACTGTTCACCCGTCACGACAGCGCGCATGACGCCCTGGCCAACGAGTTGCTCAGCGCCGGCAAGGCTACCGGCGATACCGCATGGCGCATGCCGATCGAAGACAGCTACCAGGAACAGCTGAAGTCGAATTTCGCCGACATGGCGAATATCGGCGGCCCGGCCGGTGGCAGCATCACCGCAGCCTGTTTCCTGGAGCGCTACACCAAGAAATACACCTGGGCTCACCTGGACATCGCCGGCACGGCATGGAAAAGCGGCGCAGCCAAGGGTGCAACCGGACGGCCGGTAGCCCTGCTGACCACTTTCCTGATGAATCGCGCAGCAGCAGCCAAGTAATCGGTAATCAGATGGCAAACGGGGCGCCGGCAGCAATGCCGGCGCCCCGTTTTTATTTGCCCTTTGTTTAGCCCAGCGTCGCTATCACCGGCGCATGGTCCGACGGCTGCTCCCATTTGCGCGGCACCCTGTCGATCACGCAAGCCGTGCACTGCGCCGCCAAAGGCGGCGACAGCAGGATATGGTCGATCCGCATGCCGCGGTTGAGGCGGAATCCCATCTGCCGGTAATCCCACCAGCTATACAGCTTCTCCGGCTGCTCGAACATGCGGAAGGCGTCGCTCAGTTCCAGCCCTTGCAGGCGGACAAAAGCGGCGCGCTCGGCCGGCGACACCAGGTTCTGCCCCACCCAGGCGGCAGGATCGTGGACATCGCGGTCTTCCGGCGCGATATTGTAGTCGCCCATCAAGGCCAGCTTCGGATGCTGCTTGCACTCGTCCTGCAGCCAGTCGTGCAAGGCGTCCAGCCATTTCAGCTTGTACTGGTATTTCTCCGATTCGAGCGACTGGCCGTTGGGAATATAGGCGCAGACAATCCGCATGCCGTCTATGGTAGCGGCGATGATGCGCTGTTGCAGGTCTTCATAGCGCGGATTGTTCTTGACCACGTCGGTGATCGCATGGCGCGACAGGATGGCGACGCCGTTATAGGTCTTCTGGCCGCTGAACGCCACGTGGTAACCGGCCGCCTCGATTTCCGCCGCCGGGAATTTGTCGTCGGTCAGCTTGGTTTCCTGCAGGGCCAGCACGTCGACCGGGTTATCGGCCAGCCATTGCAGCACCTGCGGCAGGCGGACTTTCAGGGAATTGACGTTCCATGTCGCGATCTTTTGCATTTGTTCCAAATCCTTATTTGATATGTGGCGATGTTACCGCAAGCGCGCATTGAAGTAGAGCGCATCAAAGTAGAGTCATAAGATTTTCTTTAGTCTTACCGAAATTATTCTCGCTTGCGGACAATTCACCAAGGGAGGATATTTCCGTCTTTACAAGACTTTAAGCGATATCCGCAAAAAACCATGAGCATATTGAAAGTACTGTCCTTTTCAGCCTGTTTTCTCGCCGCCGGCAGCTGTGCCGGCGCCGGCACCGGCCTCGACCAGTCCAGCATCAAAACCGCCGTAGACAGCGCCATCGAGCCGCTGATGCAAAGCTACGCTATCCCCGGCATGGCGGTCGCCGTCACCATCGATGGCAAGAACCATTTCTTTAACTATGGCGTGGCGTCGAAGGAAACTCGGCAACCCGTTACAAACAGGACGCTCTTTGAAATCGGCTCGCTCAGCAAGACATTCACGGCGACGCTGGCTTCTTATGCCCAGCTCGACGGCAAGCTCTCATTGAGCGACAGCGCCAGCAAATACCTGCCGTCCCTGCGCGGCAGCAGCTTTGACAATGTCAGCCTGCTGAACCTGGGGACGCACACCGCCGGCGGCCTGCCGCTGCAAGTCCCCGACGATATCGGCAATACCGAACAGCTGATGGATTATTTCAAGCATTGGCAGCCGGCCCATGCCGCCGGCACATACAGAAAATACTCAAATCCAAGCATCGGCTTGCTCGGCATGATTGCCGCCAAGAGCATGGATATGTCTTTTGAGGACGCTGTCGAAAAGAAGCTTTTCCCCGAATTGGGAATGACGCACAGTTACATCAACGTACCAGCTGGCCAGATGAAAGATTACGCGCAAGGCTACACCACAAAAGATGTCCCGGTCAGGGTCAATCCCGGCGTGCTGGCGTCTGAAGCCTATGGAGTGAAATCCGGTTCGGCCGACTTGATCCGTTTCATCGGCGCGAACCTGCAGGTAATCAAGCTTGAAGCGAGATTGCAGCGCGCAATCACTGATACGCATACAGGATATTTCGGCTCGGGAGAGTTTACGCAGGACCTGATCTGGGAACAATACCCCTATCCGCTAGAACTGAAACAGCTGTTGGCAGGCAACGCTACCACATCCCTCTACGACGAATTGCCAGCCGCCAGGCTAAGCCCTGCGCTGCCTCCGCAAGCGGACGTGCTGATCAACAAAACCGGTTCTACCAACGGTTTTTCAAGCTACGCGGCTTTTGTGCCGGCCAAAAAAATCGGCATCGTGATCCTGGCGAACAAATCCTATCCCATCGACCAGCGAGTCACCGCGGCATACCGGATATTGACCCGCCTGGACAGCGAGGCTGCATCGAAAAACTGAGCTTCAACCGCAAAGGAGTCGAATCGGCTGGCGGCGCGGCGCCTCAATTTCGGCCGCGCCAACTTTGCTCCCAAGAAAGCCCTGGAATCCGGTAATATTCTCGTATCGATTTGTCATCAGGCATATCAGAGTTAACCTACCAGAGACCACATGCGAGTTGTAAAACTACCTGCCAGGCTTTCCCTCTGCTTGCTGGCCCTGATCCTGGCGGCCTGCTGCAGAAACGACCAAACCAGCGACCAGGCCAGCTGCAATGCAAGCACGCCGAATACAGAAGCCGGCAGTAGCGACGGCAGCGGCAGCAATGTCAGGTTCAGCCAGCCCGGCGCCATCGCGGTCGATGCCGGCGGCAACCTGTTCGTGGCCGATACCGCCAACAATACCATCCGCAAAATCACTGCCGCCGGTGAAACCAGCACCCTGGCCGGCAGCGCCGGCAATTCCGGCAGCAGCGACGGCAGCGGCAGCCGGGCGCGCTTCAACCAGCCGGGCGGCATCGCGGTCGACGCGGCCGGCAACCTGTATCTGGCCGATACCCAGAATCATACGATCCGCATGGTCACCAGCGCCGGTGTGGTGACGACCATCGCCGGCAGCGCCGGCCAGGCCGGGCAGAATGACGGCACGGCCGGCGATGCGCGCTTTAACCAGCCTTGGGGCGTGGCGCGCGACGGCGCCGGCAACCTGTATGTCACCGATACCGGCAACGCTACCGTGCGCAAGATCACCACAGCCGGGGTAGTGACGACGCTGGCGGGCACCGCCGGCAGCCAGGGCAGCTCGGACGGCACCGGCACCCGCGCGCAATTCAACCTGCCGCGCGGCATCACGCTCGACAACGCCGGCAATCTCACGGGCACCGCAGTGAATCTCGCTGTGAATATCTATATTGCCGACAGCAACAACAACACCATCCGCAAGCTTGACCAGAATGGCAATGTCAGCACGCTGGCGGGGACGGCAGGCAACTCCGGCAGCGATGACGGCAGCGGCCAGCGCGCCCGTTTCAACCAGCCGTACGGCATTGCGCTGGACAGCGCGGGCAATATCCGCGTCAGCGACAGCGGCAACCAGCTGATCCGCACCGTGTCCCTGACCGGGGTAGTCAGCACCCTGGCCGGCGCTGCCGGAACCGCGGGCAGCACCGACGGCAGCGGCAACAAGGCCCGCTTCAACCAGCCCCAAGGTATCGCTGCCGATGCCGCGAACAATATCTACGTCGCCGACACCAGCAACAACCTGATCCGCAAAGTGACCCCCGATGCACAAGTCAGCAGCTTGTTCGGCAGCAGCAATTCAAATTCATCATCGTGCTTGTGCCTTTTCAAGCTCTAGCGGGCTATTGCAGTTGGCCGGGCATGCCGCTCTTGCCTGAACGATAAGCCGCACGGGCGGCTGCGGCCGCCCCCTTTCCTCTCCGCGCACAAATAACAACAAGCCTGTTGACATCGTCCTGTCATCGCCATTAGTATGCATATACATGGATGTATATGCATGAAAAGGATTGTTTATGATGAAAAACGAATGTAGTTGCACCACCCTGCGCCAGCTGACGCGCAAGATGACGAATATCTACGACCACTACCTGGCCGCCGACGAACTCACCATCAGCCAGTACTCCTTGCTGGCAAGGATAGGCAAATACGGCCCGATCGGCGTGATCCCGCTGGCGAACAACATGGGCATGGACCGCAGCACCATGAGCCGCACGCTCAAGCCCCTGATCGGCGCGGGCTGGATCGAAACCGTCGACCTGCCGCTGGAAATGCTGACCGACAAGCGTTCCTTCGGTGTCCGCCTGAGTGCCGAAGGGGAGCGTAAATGGAAACAGTCCAAACCTAACTGGCGCAAGGCGCAAGACGTCATCAACACGATATTGGGCGACCAGACGCATCATGCCTTGATGAGCCTGGTCGATGATGCAAATGTGAAATTCGAACAAAACGAAAACGCCACTTTATGAACCAGACCATACACGCCATCATGTCGCGCACACGTTTCAGCTACGTGTGGATCATCGTCGGCATCACTTTCCTGGTACTGCTGGCCGCTGCCGGCATCCGCGCCACGCCCTCGGTGATGATCCTGCCGCTGGAGCATGAATTCGGCTGGAGCGTCACCACCATCTCCTTCGTCATTTCGGTCAACATCGCGCTGTACGGCCTGATCGGGCCGTTTTCGGCAGCCGCCATGCAGCGCTACGGCATCCGCCCCATCGTGCTGGGAGCGCTGGTGCTGCTGGCGGTCGGCACTTTCGTCAGTACCTTCATGACCATGCCATGGCACATGGTGCTGGCCTGGGGCATCCTGGTGGGATCGGGCAGCGGCGTCGCCGCCAACACGCTGGCGGCTACTATCGTCAGCCGCTGGTTCGAGACCCGGCGCGGACTGGCCATGGGCCTGCTGACGGCCAGCTCGGCCACCGGCCAGATGGTGTTCCTGCCGCTGATGGCCTACATGGTCGAACACTACGGCTGGCGCTCGGTGGCGATACTGGTGGCTAGTGTGGCGGCACTGGCGATCCCGCTGGTGGCGATTTTCCTGCCGGAGCGGCCGCAAGACATCGGCATGAAACGCTACGGCCAGTTCGAAGACCTGCCGCCGGAAGCGGTCAGCAAATCCAAAAATCCTTTGTCCATTGCTTTCGAGGCCTTGGGCAAGGCGGTCAAGATCCGCGATTTCTGGCTGCTGTTCTTCAGCTTCTTCATTTGCGGCATGAGCACCAACGGCTACATCGGCTCGCATTTCATTGCGATGTGCGGCGACTACGGCATTTCCGCCGTCGGCGGCGCCAGCATCCTTGCCACCATGGGCTTGCTCGACCTGTTCGGCACCACCATGTCAGGCTGGTTGTCGGACCGCTTCAATGCCCGGGTTCTGCTGTTCTGGTACTACGGCTTGCGCGGCATTGCGCTGATTTTCCTGCCGCATGCTTTCGGCCTCAGCTATTTCGGCTTGCCGGTGTTCGCCCTGTTCTATGGCCTCGACTGGATCGCCACCGTGCCGCCTACCGTGCGCCTGGCCAACGATGTGTTCGGCCGGCTGGCCGCGCCTATCGTATTCGGCTGGATCGTCGCCGGCCACCAGCTGGGCGCCGCCAGCGCCACCATGCTGGCCGGCTCGCTGCGCAACAGCCTGGGCAGCTACACCCTGTCGTCGGTATTGATGGGGGCAGCTTGCATCGTGGCTGCGGTGATGGTGTTGCGGATCAAGGGCCACCATGCCGGCGGCGACCTGATACCGGCGGTTCCGGTACCGAATCGCTAGTGGAGTGCTTCGTAAATGGGGGAGCCCCAGAAGTGCTGAATTTTTGTGCCAGGCTAGGCGCAAACCGGAGCGATAGTCGGACTATCGCGAGGATTTGCAACGACGCATGGCGCAAAAAAGCAGTGCTTATGGGGTTTCAACATTTGCGAAACACTCCACTACAGTTCATGAGCTGACGCTGGCCATGATATCGCTGGCCACCTGGCGTGAATTCATGATGACGGTGTGGATGGTAGGCAGCAGCTGCACCGGTATTTCTCCCAGCTGCACTTCCTTGACCGACAGGATGCCGTCGTTCGGTTCGTCGCCGAACGGCATCCAGCTGCCGCGCGGCCCTTTGATGCCGGCATACACGCGCAACGGGATATCCGGGACCGGCAAGCTATCCATGAATTCCTGGCGCGCCAGCAGCTGTCCCATCTCTCCGGTCAGCAAGCGGAACAAACGCCACTGCGCCAGCTTGATGGCATAACTTGAAGCCATGGTCGGCGGCGCCAGGAACACGCCGAGCTCGGGCGCCCGCGCCAGGCTTGGCAATACGGCACGCGTCAGCACGCAGCCCAGCGAATGGCCGACGACGATGAAACGCTGGTCGCCGGCGCGTGCGGCAACGAATTTGCGCAAGCGCTCGACGCAGGGCAGCCAGCGTTCAAACGCAGCCGAATAGGCAAACAGGTGGGTAATCATGCCTGCCGCACGCAAGCGCCTGGCAAGCAGCAACATCGACACCGGCGTACGGCCCATGCCATGCACCAGGATGACGTGTACGCCTGCACTACCGTCCGGATGGGCGCTCATTGGCAGGGTTATTCTTTTTTCTGCAGCTGCTTTTCAAAAGCCACATCCAGCTTGCTGATGCGCTTCGGCTTTTGCGGGCCGTAGGCGTTGACGAAGCGGACGAAGGCGTCCAGCTCCAGCGCTTCGCTCAAGCGGATCGGCGCCTCGAAACCGGCGTTCTGCGTCAGGTAAAACAATTCCTCTGCGGTCCTCACCATCGAATAGCGTACATCGGTGCTGCGGGCATTGAGACGTTCGACCGCCGCTGTGGCTCGGGTTGATCTCATTGCATTCTCCTGGTATCTACTGATACTTGCTTAAATCATGAAAACTCTTGTTTATCCATCGCTCTCGTAGGGTGGGCACCCGTGCCCACGCGGATGTCGACGGCACTACGTGGGCACAGGTGCCCACCCTACCTCGTCTGTTATCCAACGTTCATCTTTTACAGTTCGCGCTGGCTGGCAAAATGGCGTCGCCGCCCGTCCAGCGGATCGACGAAAGCGATTTCCCGCGCCAGCAGTTTCAAGGGCGCCGACAAGTCGTCGCCCTTGCAAGGATGTACATCTGGATAAAAAGCATCGTTGATGATCGGTATCCCCAATGCTGCCAAATGTACGCGCAACTGATGTTTCTTGCCGGTCAATGGCCGCAGCCGGTAGCGGCTGCAGGTTTCTCGCTGCTCGATCAGTTCGATGCGGGTCTCCGAGTTCGGCTCGCCGTCCACCTCTTGCATGCGGAAAAACGGCGTACCTTCCACCATGCGGCTGCGATATACCAGCGGCAGCACCAGGTCCGGCGCGCTCGGCGCCAGCGCCTCGTAGGTCTTGTCGACCAGCCGTTGCTGGAACAGCGACTGGTAGGCGCCACGGCTGGCCATGTCGTGGGAAAAAATCACCACGCCGGCGGTTTCCCGGTCCAGCCGGTGGATCGGCGTCAGGTCGGCCAGGCCGGTTTCCTTCTTAAGGCGGACCAGCAAGGTCTCGTGCAGGAAACGTCCGCTCGGGATCACCGGCAGGAAATGCGGCTTGTCGGCCACCAGTATCCGTTCATCCTGGTACAGGATGGAAGCTGCAAACGGAATCGGCGTCTCGGCCGGCAATTCACGGTAATAAAAAATGCGCATGCCGCACCGGTACGGACTGTCCGGTGCCAAGCGCACGCCGTCGCCGTCAACCACTTCGCCGCGCGCCATGCGCGCCTCCCAGGTAGCGCTGGTTATGGCCGGGAACCGCTGTTCCAGGAAACTCAGCAGGTCAGGCCATTCGCCCGCCGGCAGCCACAGGTAGCTTGGCGCAACGCCATCGATAACTGGCAACGGCGCCGGCAGCGAATGCGCCATCACAATATCCGTTGCCAATAACCGACGTCGATCCAGCGATCGAATTTCTTGCCGACCTGGGAGAAGTGGGCCACTTTTTCATAGCCCATTTTTTCATGCAAGGCGATGCTGGCGGCGTTCGGCAGGGCAATGCCGCCGATCGCCACATGTATCGGCAATTTCTGCAGTTCGGCGATCAGGGCGCGATATAGCGCACTGCCGAGTCCCTTGCCGGCGGCGGCAGGCGACAGGTACACCGAAGTCTCGACAGCATGCTGGTAGGCTGCGCGCGTGCGCCATTTGGTGGCATACGCGTAGCCGAGGATCTGTTCGTTCTCTGCACATACCAGCCACGGGAAGCTGGCAGTGATATCCAGGATGCGATGTCTTATCTGTTCCGGCGTTACGGGCTCCGTTTCGAAACTGATGACGGTGTCGCGGATGTAGGGATTATAGATGTCGCAGATGGCGGCGGCATCGTCGATGGTTGCCGGGCGGATGATATGGGTCATGGCAAAAAACTCAGCTTAACAGGCGAATGTACAATCATACCGTGCATTCGCCCATGCCAGAGGGCAACCGCCAAATAGACGGCATCAGAGGCGCAAGGCGTCCTTGACCTGCTGCAGGGAAGACGGGTCTTCGATGGTGGTCAGGTCGCCCGGATCGCGTCCCTCGCAGATCGCCTGGATCGAACGGCGCAGCAGCTTGCCGGAGCGGGTTTTAGGCAGCAGGCTGACCACATATACGCGCGCCGGGCGGCCGACGCTGCCGATCTGCTTGTCGACCACGCCCATGATCTCGGCCTCCAGCGCGGCGCGTGCCTGCGCCGTATCGACCGCCAGCCTGGGAATCACAAAAGCCACCGCTACCTGCCCTTTCAGCTTGTCTTCGATGCCGACCACGGCCACCTCGGATACGTTCGGATGACTGGAAATGCTCTCTTCTATTTCGCGCGTGCCCAGCCGGTGGCCGGCGACATTGATGACGTCGTCGGTGCGCCCGAGGATGAAGTAATAACCGTCGTCGTCGCGGATGCCCCAGTCGAAAGTTGAATAAGCCTGGTTGCGGGAACCGGGCACTTGCGTGGCCCAGTAAGTATCGATGCAGCGCTGGTCGTCGCCGTAAATGGTTTGCATGCAGCCTGGCGGCAACGGCCATTCGATCACCACCACGCCTTTTTCGTTGGCGCCGCACAGCTCGCCAGTGGTCTCGTTCAGCAACCGCACCTTATAGCCGTACATCGGCAGGCCGGGGCTGCCAAGCTTGCTCGGCTTGGCCTCGACATTCTTGGCGATGGTCATGATCGGCCAACCTGATTCGGTCTGCCAGTAATTGTCGATGACGGGCACGCCGAGCGCCGACGAAATCCAGCTGGAGGTGGTTTCGTCCAGCGGCTCGCCGGCCAGGTATAACGCCTGCAGCGAAGACAAATCATATTTCCGCATCAGTTCAGGCGGCTGTTTTTTCAGCACCCGGATTGCAGTCGGCGCCGAGAACATGCGTGTCACCTTGTATTTTTCGGCGATGCCCCACCAGACGCCAGCGTCCGGACGGATCGGCAACCCCTCGTACAGCACCGTCGCCATGCCGGCAATCAGCGGACCGTAAACGATGTATGAATGTCCGACCACCCAGCCAATGTCGGAGGTACAGAAAAACGTTCCCCCCGGCTTGCTGCAAAAGATGGTGTCCATGGAAGTCGCCAGCGCCACCGCATAACCGCCGACATCGCGCTGCACGCCCTTGGGCTTGCCGGTGGTGCCGGAGGTATACAGGATATAAGAAGCTTCGTTCGACTCCAGCCAGACCACCGGCACTTTGGCGTCCATATGCAGCTGGCGCTGTTCGGCATAATCCACATCGCGGCCGGCGGTCGTTGCCATGGCGGCCAGGCCGCGATTGACCATCAAGACATGCGCCGGTTTGTGCCGCGCCAGCTTGATCGCCTCGTCCAGCAAACCCTTGTAGGGCAAGATCTTGCCGGCGCGCGAACCGGCGTCGGCGGAAACGATCAGCTTGGGCGTTGCATCGTCGATGCGGCTGGCCAGGCTGTTCGAGGCGAAACCGCCGAACACCACCGAATGGATGGCGCCGATGCGAGCGCAAGCCAGCATGGCGAACACCGCCTCGGCGATCATCGGCATGTAGATCAGGACCCGGTCGCCGCGTCCCACGCCCAGTCCCTGCATGACGGCGGCGGCGCGATTGACCTCTGCCTGCAGCTCGCGGAAGGAATAGGTTTTTTCGGTATTGGTTTCGGTCGACACCGCGATCAGGGCGGCCTGGTCGCCGCGTGTCGCCACCCAGCGGTCCACCGCGTTGTGGCACAGGTTGGTGGCGCCGTCGACAAACCACCTGGCGAACGGCGGCCGGCTGCCGTCGAGGACTTGCGAAAACGGGTGGTGCCAGTCGATACGCCTGGCTTGTTCGGCCCAGAAAGTGGACGGATCGTCGACCGAGCGCTGGTAAAAGGTGGCAAAACTCATGCTGTCTCCTCGTTTCTTTTAAAGAACCGCAGGGCGTAAACACTCCCGGTCCGGCTGCGCATGCTTCTATGGCATGTTTTCCGGCAGCTGTCGCAAATGCACCCCGTCATGGCGGGCGCCGTTTCTTTAGATCACATACAGGTCAACATACTCGTTGACCGCCATGCCTTCCAGCTTTTTCTGGTCCAGCGAAACTTCCAGGATCCTCTGCTGCTGTTTGACCGACAGCTGACGCGCCAGGTTGATCTTGAACTTGGCTTCCAGCAGCGGGATGCCATCCTCGCGGCGACGTGCATGGCCGATCGGATATTCGACCACGATTTCCTTGAGTTTCGTGCCATCCTTGAATTCGACCGTCAGCGCATTGGCGATCGAACGCTTCTTGGGATCGTGGTAATCCTTTGTGAAAGCCTTGTCTTCGACGCAGACGATCTTGCCGCGCAAGGCGTCGATGCGCTTGTCGGCGGCAATCTTGTCTTCATAATCGCCGGCCGTCAGGCGACCGAAAATCAGCGGCACGGCTACCATGTACTGGATGCAGTGGTCGCGGTCGGCCGGGTTGTTGAGCGGGCCCTTCTTGTCGATGATGCGGATGCAGGCTTCGTGGGTGCGGATGGTTATCTGCTTGATGTCTGCCACCGGCTTGCCGGACTTGGCCAGTTCCGCATGCAAGCTCATCGCCGCTTCCACTGCGGTCTGCGCATGGAACTCGGCCGGGAAGGAAATCTTGAACAGCACGTTTTCCATCACATACGATGCGTACTTGCGCTGAAACTTGAATGGCTGGCCTTTGAACAGCACGTCGTAGAAACCCCAGGTCTTGGCGGTCAGCACCGATGGATAGCCCATTTCGCCGCTTTTGGCGATCAGGGCCAGGCGCACCGCGCGCGAGGTGGCGTCGCCGGCGGCCCAGGATTTGCGCGAACCGGTGTTCGGCGCATGGCGATAGGTACGCAGCGGCTGGCCGTCGACCCATGCCAGCGACACTGCATTGAGTATTTCCTCGCGGTTCAGATCCATCATTTCCGCAACCACCGCAGTCGAAGCGACCTTGACCAGCACCACATGGTCCAGGCCGACCTCGTTGAAGGAATTCTCCAGTGCGATGCAGCCGTGGATTTCGTGCGCCTTGATCATCGCGGCCAGCACGTCTTTCATCTTCAGCGGCTTCTTGCCGGCGGCGACGGCATTGCGCGAGAGCCAGTCAGCTGTGGCCAGGATGCCGCCCAGGTTGTCGGATGGATGGCCCCATTCCGCAGCCAGCCAGGTATCGTTGAAATCCAGCCAGCGGATCATGGCGCCGATGTTGAAGGCAGCCTGGACCGGATCGAGCTGGAACTGCGTGCCCGGCACCCTGGCGCCGTTAGGCACCACGGTTCCCGCCACGACAGGCCCCATCAGCTTCTTGCAGGCCGGGTATTCCAGCGCTTCCAGGCCGCAGCCCAGGGTATCGATCAGGCAGTTGCGGGCGGTATCGTAGGCAACCTTGGAAGTGATCTTGTACCTGGTCACGTAGTCGACGATATCGACCAGTACTTTGTCGTATTTCGGGCGGACGTTGGAGATATGAGCGGACATTGTTTTCCTTGACGATGAAAAATCAAACCAACAATTGAAGCCGAGAGACCAAAACCAACTGCCTGCCCTGCTCAAGTCATCCGCGCAGCTTGCATTCGTTGGCCAGCTGCTGCCCCAGCTTGGAATTGAGCAGCATCGACTTGGCCGGGATCTGGATCCACACCAGGCCGCTGGCCTTGTCTTCCAGGCGCACCGCGCCGGTGGTGGTGCTGACCGTGGTCATGGTGTAGCTGCGGCCCTTCCAGGACAGCTTGACGTCGCTGCCGGCGCCGCCGGCCAGGTCGACCCGGTTCCCCAGTTCGCAATAGAAATTACCGGTCAGCAGGCTGGCTGCCGGCGTCGGCTCCAGCTTCAGAAGATTCGGCAAGGTCGGCTGCGGCTTGGTGTCGGCCAGCGGCACGCTGGAACCGCAGGCGGCCAGCAAAGCGGCGAGTGTCACGGCAGAAGCGATGCGGCAAGTGTTCAATGCATTAAAAGCGATCATATGGTCCCGGCCCAAAGGCGTTAAATAAGCGGATAGTTTCCCTCGCTTGTGCAATGGAAACATCTATTGGCTCGCTCCTGCGTCGGTATTGCCATTTTGCATACAGACGCTATTTACGTTTGCCAATCGGGACAAATTTTAAATCTTCTGGGCCCGCATGATTCGCCGATGCGCGAATAATCTTGTAATCTTTTTTTTCGGCAATGTGCACCGCCCACCAAAAGCGCGGGCAATCGCGGACAGGGATGCAAATGGAGAGGATAACAGGACCGGAGAACCCGGTCCTGCCGGGAGGCGTCAGTCGTCCTTGGCGCCGGCTATGCCTAGTTCCTGGATCTTGCGGGTGATGGTATTGCGGCCGATGCCGAGGCGTACCGCGGCATCGTTCTTGCGTCCATGCGTATGGCGCAATGCAATCTTGATCAAGGCCGATTCGAATTGCCGTCCAAGCACATCCATGACGTCAGCGTCGCCATTACTGAGCATGTGTGCCGCTTCAACCTCCAGCAAGGCAATCCAGCTCTGCTTTTCGCCGGCGCCAGCGGCTTGCGCGGCAGGCGCCAGGATTTCGGGATAGTGCGCGACGGCCGGCGCCGCCAGGTGCGGATCAAACGCCACCGGCCTGCTGGCCGGGCTTTCCAGCTGCATGCTCTGGTCGCGGCCGCCGACCAGGTCTTGCGGCAGATCCTTGATCTCGACGGTCTGGCCGGGCGCCATCACGGTGATCCAGTTGCACAGGTTTTCCAGCTGGCGCACGTTGCCTGGCAGGTCGAGGCTGCTCATGAAACGCATGGCGTTGTCGGAGACACGCTTGCTTTCCACGCCCAGCTGCTTGGCGCTCTGGCTCAGGAAATAACGGGTCAGGATCGGGATGTCTTCGCGCCGTTCGCGCAAGCTCGGCAGGCGCAGCCGGATCACGTTCAGGCGGTGGTACAAGTCTTCCCGGAACAAGCCTTCGCGGACCCGGGTTTCCAGGTTCTGATGGGTCGCGGCGATGACACGGACGTTGGCTTTCAAGGACTGGTGGCCGCCGACGCGATAGAAATGGCCGTCCGACAAAACCCGCAGCAAACGGGTCTGCAAATCGAACGGCATGTCGCCGATTTCATCGAGGAACAGGGTGCCGCCTTCGGCTTGTTCAAAACGGCCGCGGCGCGAGGCCTGGGCGCCGGTGAACGCGCCGCGTTCATGGCCGAACAGTTCCGACTCCAGCAGATCCTTCGGAATCGCCGCGGTATTGAGCGCAATGAACGGCTGCGAAGCGCGCGGGCTGTGCTTGTGCAGGGCACGTGCAACCAGTTCCTTGCCGGTGCCAGATTCGCCGGTGATCAGCACCGTCACGTTCGATTGCGACAGGCGGCCGATGGCGCGGAACACGTCTTGCATGGCCGGCGCCTGTCCCAGGATTTCCGGGGTCTCGGCGGATGCCTGCTCGACATTCGCTTCGCGCAAGCTTTCTTCCAGCGCGCGCCGTATCAGTTCGACCGCCTTGTCGACGTCGAACGGCTTGGCCAGGTATTCGAAAGCCCCGCCCTGGAACGCGGCAACCGCTGAGTCCAGATCGGAAAAAGCAGTGATGATGATCACCGGCACGCCGGGAAACTTGGCCTTGACGGTTTGCAGCAGCTCCAGGCCGGAAGCGCCCGGCATGCGGATATCGGAGACCAGCACTTGCGGCGTGCTCGATTGCAGCGCTTCGATCGCGTCGCGCGCATTGGAGAAACTCTTGGTGCTCAGGTTTTCGCGGGCCAGCGCTTTTTCAAGCACCCATCGAATCGATTCGTCGTCGTCAACAATCCAGATTGGTTTCATGTGTTTTGTGCTGCGCCAGAAGCGCAGTCCGTTAAACTCGTAGTCGATTACATTTCTCATCGCCATGACGGCCTACCTACTGCCTGCAAGCATCAGGGCAGAGGTATAAGAATCCTGAAATCTGTATATCCCGGCCGGCTTTCACATTCGATGACGCCCATGTGCTGCTGCACAAAGGTTTGCGCCAGCGTCAAACCCAAACCGCTGCCGCCGTCGCGTCCCGATACCAGCGGATAGAAAATGCGTTCTTGAATCTCGGCCGGGATGCCAGGTCCATTGTCGATGATATGCAAGTCTAGTGCCAGCCGGTAACGCACCTTGGCCAGCGTCACCTGGCGCACTACCCGGCTCTGGAAAACCAGTTCGGCGTCGCCCGCCTTGATGCGCTCCTGCAACGCCTGCGCGGCGTTGTGGGCGATGTTCAGGATCGCCTGTATCAGCTGCTCCTTGTCGCCGCGGAATTGCGGGATCGACAGGTCGTAATCGCGCTTGATGCTCAGGCCGCTCGGGAATTCGGCCACGATCAGGCTGCGCACCCGCTCGCATACCTCGTGGATATTGACGTCGCCCACGATCTGCGCCAGCCGGTGCGGCGCCAGCAGGCGATCCACCAGGGTCTGCAGGCGATCGGCTTCCTTGATGATGACCTGTGTGTATTCGCGCAATTCCTTGACGTGGCGCTCCGGCAGTTCGAGCTCCAGCAGCTGGGCGGCGCCACGGATGCCGCCCAGCGGATTCTTGATTTCATGCGCCAGGTTGCGGATCAGCTCCTTGTTGACCTGGCTCTGGTCGATCAAGCGTTCCTCGCGCTCCAGCTTGAGCTGCTGCACATTCTCGCGCAGCTCGATCAGCACCGGCATGTCGGGATTGTCGAGCGCGGTGACGATGGTGTCGACCCACAAGGGCTCGCGTCCCACGCGTTCCAGGATCAGGTCCTGGCGCGAATCGTCGAACTGATGCTGCAGGGCCTGTTCAAAGATCGCCAGCAACTGGTCCGGATTCAGGAACAGGTCGGACAGCGTCTGCTGCTGCAGCAGGCGGCTGGAACTTTCCAGCAGGTTTTCCGCAGCGGCGTTGGCGAACACCAGGCGTCCGTGCTGGTCCAGCACCAGCACCGCTGAGGCCAGCAGATCGAGGCTGGCGAGCGCGTTCCGTTCGGCGGTTTTTATTGGCATCCTGGCATCCTTGTTAACCAGCCTGGTCCAGGCAAAGCGCGGCGCAAAGCTCGGCACAAAATGCGGGTGCCGGCGAGACTGTCGGTGTGATTGAAATAGTGCATTTTCCGAGCATAACAAGCTTTGTAAGCAATGTCGGTGGGTAATATGCCGGATCGCCACATTATGGTGCGTCCGGCTCTGCTCTATCTTAAACCGGGTAGGCAAAAATAAAGGCCGCGTGTGCGGCCTTATGCATTAAGCAAGGTTGATACCATGCTGGCGACTACTTGAGATTCGACAGTTCCCGGTTGAGCGCATCGATATTCTTCTCGCTGCGGGAAATGTCTTCTTTCATCGACGCCACCCGTTCCTGGTACTTGGCGTAGTTTTTCTCATTGCCTTGGCGCTCCGGCGTGCCGTCGTTGTAGTCTTTCTTGAGATCGGCCAGGCGTTGCTGTTCGTTCTTCAATTCATCCTGCAGGATCTGGCGGCGATCGTTATCGCGCGTCTTTTGCGTGCCGTTGTCCACTTTCGGGAAGTCGGTCGGCGTGGAAGCTGCCGGCTTGCTGGCGGCGGCACCTTCGCGCGCCGGCTTGCTGCCGGACGAAGTCACGGTCAGCGGCGGCAAACTGACACGCTTGCAGCCCTTGGTGTCGCCCGTGTTCTTGTATTCCTTGACGCCGTTCTGGTCCACGCACAGATAAACCTCGCTTTGGGCGTGAGCAGTGCCTGCGGCGATGCTGACAGCCGCCAATAGCAGAAATCCTGGTAAAAGACGCTTCATAGACTTTCTTCGCAAGTGCAATTCAATCGAGTCGCTAGTTTATGTCAAGAAACATCCAATGACAAACCATCCCGCACAATATAGTTAGCGATGTGCGGAAGGTTGAAACAAGTATGCCAAAAAAACAAAAGGACAGGGAAATCCCTGTCCTTTATCTTTTCAGACTTGCGAACTAGCTTAGAGCGAATAGTACATGTCGAATTCGATCGGGTGAGTCGTCATGCGATAGCGCTGCACTTCCTGCTTCTTCAAGTCCAGGTAAGCATCGATCATGGTGTCGCTGAATACGCCGCCGCGGGTCAGGAACTCGCGATCCTTGTCCAGCGCTTCCAGTGCTTCTTCCAGCGATGCGCAAACGGTAGGGATCAGTGCGTCTTCTTCCGGCGGCAGATGGTACAGGTCTTTCGACGCTGCTTCGCCCGGATGGATCTTGTTCTGCACGCCGTCCAGGCCGGCCATCAGCAAAGCTGCGAAGCACAGGTACGGATTAGCCAGCGGATCCGGGAAACGGGTTTCGATGCGGCGGCCCTTTGGATTGGCCACGTGCGGAATGCGGATCGAAGCCGAACGGTTACGCGCCGAATAAGCCAGCTTGACCGGTGCTTCGAAACCTGGAACCAGTCGCTTGTACGAGTTGGTGCCTGGGTTGGTGATCGCGTTCAGGGCCTTGGCGTGCTTGATGATGCCGCCGATGTAGAACAGCGCGAATTCGGACAGGCCGGCATAGCCGTCGCCGGCGAACAGGTTCTTGCCGTCTTTCCAGACCGACTGGTGCACGTGCATGCCGGAGCCGTTGTCGCCAACGATTGGCTTAGGCATGAAAGTGGCAGTCTTGCCGTAGGTATGGGCCACATTCCAGACCACATATTTCAGGTTCTGGGTCCAGTCGGCGCGCTCGACCAAGGTCGAGAACTTGGTGCCGATTTCATTCTGGCCGGCGCCGGCCACTTCGTGGTGGTGCACTTCAACCGGGATGCCCAGCGATTCCAGGATCAGGCACATTTCCGAACGCATGTCCTGGAAACTGTCGACCGGAGGCACCGGGAAATAGCCGCCCTTGACGGTTGGACGGTGGCCTGTGTTGCCGCCTTCGAGCTTGGCGCCGGTGCTCCACGATGCTTCTTCCGAACCGATCTTGACGAAGCAGCCCGACATGTCGGCGCCCCAGCGGACGTCGTCGAAAATGAAGAATTCCGGTTCTGGACCGAAATAGGCGGTATCGCCCAGGCCGGAGGATTTCAGGTAAGCTTCAGCGCGCTTGGCGATCGAACGCGGGTCGCGGTCGTAACCCTTGCCGTCGGATGGCTCGATCACATCGCATTGCATGAACAAGGTGGTTTCTTCCATGAACGGATCGATGTTCGCGGTGTTCGGATCCGGCATCAGCAACATGTCGGAAGCTTCAATACCCTTCCAGCCAGCAATAGAAGAACCGTCAAATGCATGACCCGACTCAAATTTATCGATATCGAAATGAGAGACAGGGACAGTTACGTGCTGTTCCTTGCCTTTGGTGTCAGCGAAGCGAAAATCAACGAATTTGACTTCGTTGTCTTTTGCCATTTTCAAGACTTCTGCGGCCGTCATTGCCATGTGAATCTCCTAAATATGAAAGGTACTGCAATTTTTAAATTGTGCGCCCTGCTCAGGATCTGTTGCGCGCAGTTTTCAGCGTCGCAGTAACATCATGATGTACAGGTATTGAGCAAACTATGACCGGACAGCAATTCAGTACGACCAGAACTCAGTGCAGGATGATAGCAGAATCCATGCCACCATCCTTTCATTGCGGCACGCTTATTCGATCCGGTAATTAGCTAGTTTAGAAGGCTGTATTGCGGTTTTTCGGAGTTGATCCGGTTATCGCAAATCACCATTATGGTGCATTAATAAATACAAGCACCGTTTTAGTGCCATCACCTTGGCAAACCAAGGATCGGCACCATAACGGTGCGACCAGTATCGGATCATCATTTGTTTAAAAAATACCATTTTTTGGAGATACACCATGCCCACCACCGACGAACTCCTGACCACCGCCCGCCAACGTGGTCAGAATGACCACCTGCCCTATGCCGGCGCCGTCACCCCAAGCGAGGCGTTTGCCTTGCTGCAGGCGGAAGTCGCCGCGGTCCTGGTGGATGTCCGCACCAATGCCGAACGCGACTGGGTTGGCCGGGTCTCCATCCGCGATCCGCAGCACGCGGCAGTGCAATGGTCGCAATACCCCGGCGGCGTGCAAAATCCCGATTTCCTGGCGCAACTTGCTCAGATCGCTGAAAAAGGAACGCCGCTGCTGTTCCTGTGCCGTTCCGGCGTGCGCTCGCAGCACGCGGCCAAGCTGGCGACCGAAAACGGTTACAGCAACTGTTTCAATATTCTGGAAGGTTTCGAGGGCGACAAGGACAACAATGGGCACCGCAAGAACATCAACGGCTGGTGCAAGGCCGGTTTACCTTGGCTGGGGGCTTGAGCGAAGCGCCCTGCAGGCAGGCGCGCCAAGGCGCCTGATTCATTTTGCCTGGTAGGCCAATATCCGGTTCTCGTATTTCTGGTCTTCGAATTCGTGCCAGGCAGTGCCGATATCCGTGAAACCGTAGGTGCGATAGAAACCCAGCGCCTGCGCATTGCCGGCCCAGGCCGTGAGCCAGAGCCGGTCGCCGGCGCTGCCGCGTGCATGGTCCAGCAGCGCGCGGCCGATGCCGCGGCCATGGAAATGTTCCTGCACGTATAGCGTGTCGACTTCGACTCCGCCATAGTCTTTTTCTGCGCAGGGCGACTCCAGATCGAGCAGGATGTAGCCCAGCAGGGAGTCACCATCCACTTCGACGAACAGCCGGTAAGCGGGATCCTCGATGATCTCGCGAAAATACCCTGGCGTGAAAGTCGACAGCACCTCGCGCGCCAGGTCATCGCTGACGCCTTCGGTAGCGTAGGCATGCAGCCAGACCTGGATCGACAGCGCGGTCAGGCTCATGCTGTCGGCTTGCACTGCGTTGCGGATCATGGCGCCTCTTCCGTGCGCGCCAGCGAGGCGATAGCAACGCGCGCAGCCGCCAGGTCCCAGGCGGCCTGGCCGACGGTTTTATATACCGGCAGGACGGCCTGCCGAACAAAACCGTGGGCCAGCACATCGGGCAGTTCGCGCACTTTGCTCCAGTCGATCTGCGCCTGCAGCAGGTCGCCGGCTTCATGCTTGGCGCCTGCCAGGCAATCGACTACCACGGTGCGGCTGTGCAAAAGCTCGGCCGGAAATTCCACCATATCCGGCTTGAAGGCGCCGACGCCAATCGCCAGCGTAGTCGCGGCGATGCCGACCGGTATCACGGCGGTGCGCGAAGTGGTCAGGGCGATCACGACATCGGTGTGCGGCAAATCGGTGGCTAACGCCGCGGCGGCCATGGCCTTGACGGCAATTTTCGGATGCCGCTGCTGCAAGGCTTCGCAAAATGCCTGCGTTTTTTCCAGGTCGCGCGCGGCGACCCAGAATTCGGTGACGCCGAAATACTCGACCAGGCCATCGGCATGAGCAATGGCCTGCACGCCGGTGCCAATCAACAATGCCGATTTTGGCTTTGACGGCAGCAAAACTTCAATACCGAGCAGGCTTACCGCAGCTGTTCGCCTGGCGGTAACGGTGGGGCCATGCAGCAGCGCCAGCCGGCGGCCGCTGGCGGCGTCGAACACCACCACTTCACCCTGGATCGCCGGTAACTGATACTGGGCGTTGTTGGCGTGCACGGTGATCAGCTTGGTCATGCCGATGTCGGCGGCGACAGCCGGCATGCATAACAGCACGCTGGCCTTGTCGATTTCCACCACCATGCGTTCAGGCGCATTGATCTCGCCTTCGCGCAGCTGCTGCGCGACCTTGACCAGCGCCGGCACCAGTTCGGCATAAGGCAAGGCGGCGGCGGTGCTTTCAGCGTCGAGGATTTGCATATATCGAGCCATCCAAAATTAATCAGCGCAATCAGCGCAAGAAGAAACCTTGCGGGAACGGATCGCTGTCTTCCAGCACCCACTGGTTGAAACCCATGATGTGCGCATCGCCGGTGACTTCAGTAAGCGCTGCATCGAACTCGCCGACCTTGGTAGTGCCGGTCACGCGCACCCGGAAACAGCTGCCAACGATGCTTTCATTCACCAGCACCTGGTTCAGCGCCAGTTTCTGGCGCAGGAACAGCTGCGCGGCGCGGCCCGACGTGCCGGTGCCGGTCGGCGATCGGTCCACTTCGCGGTCGGCGAAGATGCAGACATTGGCCTGGTCGGCGCCGGGATCGTTCGGCGCGCCGTCGACGATGGTGCCGTACAGGGTATCCAGGCCCGGCTCCAGCGGGTGCTGGATTTTTACCTTGTCCTTGACTGCCTGCTTGGTTTCCGCGCCCAGTTGTATCAGGCTGCGCACCTGCTCCGGCTTGATCTTGACGCCGGCCTGGTCGGCGTTCATGTAGTAATAAAAAGCGCCGCCGAACACGATGTCGCCAGTCACCTTGCCGAAGCTCGGCGTCTCGACTTCGACATCGCGCTGGTAGATGAACGCCGGCACGTTGCGGAAGGTGACGGCGCCGGCGCGCTGGCCATCCCACTCGACCTGGGCTTCGATAAAACCGGCCGGCGTGTCAAAGCCGATGCGGGTCAGCGGCATGGTGCGTTCTACATGGTTGAGCTCCACCAGCACCTTGCCGAGCGCGATGATGCCATGGCCGCACATGTCGCTGTAACCTTCGTTATGGATGAAGATCACGCCGAAATCGGCGCCAGGCGTAACCGGCGGCAACAGGTAGGCGCCGTACATGTCGGCATGGCCGCGCGGCTCGTTCATCAGGAACTGGCGCAGGTCGTCGCGCTGCGCCTTGAGCCAGCTGCGGCGCTCGAGGATGGTGTTGCCGGGCACCGGCGGCAAACCGGAAATAACGATGCGCAGCGGCTCGCCGCCGGTGTGTGCATCTACCGTATGGATAGTTCGTGTGTAACTTAGCATGGGAGATTTTGTACGAAGAGAACTGCAGGCGATACGTGGGCAAAAAAACTTGCCCACCCTACTTCGCTTGCCTGGAGGTAGGGTGGGCACCTGTGCCCACGCGTCTGTTGCTTAGTAGCTGGTCAGCGCTTCCGGCACGCCGCCCTTGAAGCGGAACACGGTTACAGGCGATTGCTTCAGGTCGTGGTTGGCGTCGAACTCATAAGAGCCGGCTACGCCCTTGTAGTGAATCTTTTCCAGCGCCGATACGTATTGCTTTGGCTCTACCGAGTTGGCGTCCTTCATCGCCTGCGCAATCACCATCATGCCGTCGTAGAACGAAGCAGCATAGGTTTCCGCAGGACGGTTGTAACGCTTCTGGTAGTCGGCCGCAAAGGTCTTGCCCGAAGCCAGCTTGTCCAGCATGGCGCCGCCCTGGGTGCAATACACCTGGTCGGTAATCGCATCGCCGCCCAGACGACCCATCTCCGGCGCGCAGATGCCGTCGCCGCCGAGGAACTTCGCGCTCACGCCCAATTGCTTCATCTGGCGCATCATCGGCCCGCCCTGCGGCGAGTAGCCGCCGTAGAAAATCGCGTCCGGTTTCTTCGACTTGATGGAGGTCAGGATGGCGGTGAAATCGGTTGCCTTGTCGTTGGTGAAGTCATTGCCGAGCACCTTGATGCCGTTGGCCTTGGCGACTTTCGAAAACTCTTCCGCCAGGCCCTGGCCGTAGGCGGTGCGGTCGTCGATGATCGCTACCGTCTTGATCTTCAGTTCCTTGGCTGCATACAGCGCCATCTTGCCGCCCAGCTGGCTGTCGCTGGCCGCTACCCGGAATACCGAGTGGAAGCCTTGCAAGGTCACTTTCGGATTGGAAGCCACGGTGCCCATCACGATGCCGGCGTCGTTATAGACGCGCGAAGCAGGAATGGTCACGCCGGAATTGTAAGGACCGACCACTGCCTTGACACCCATGTCGACCAGCTTTTGCGCTACGCCGACACCGGCGCGCGGATCGGCCTGGTCGTCTTCCATCTGCGCTTCGAACTTGATTTTCTTGCCGCCGATTACCATGCCCTGGCTATTGAGCTTGTCGATCGCCATGGCCAGGCCGCCCTGGTTGTCGCGGCCGGCAGATGCCTGAGGGCCGGTCAGCGGGCCGCTGAAACCGATCTTTACTACTTGTGTCTCCTGCGCCATAACGAGCGCTGGGAATGCAGCCAACATAACCATCATCAGTTTGGTCCGTGCGTACATGGCGTATCCTTTCGTCTGTCTATAATAATAGTGTTTTTTTAATATCGGAACCCATCGTCAGGCGTGGGAAACCGGGGACGTCTCTTGCAGATCGAATCCTAGCAGGGACGCCGCCACATTAAATTCTTTTATGCGGCGGCTTCTCCGTAGATTCGATGGCAAAATGACTTGATCCAGCAGGGATTTTAGTTGCTATCCTGCAGAGAGGGAAATAAATTGGCTGTTACAGTCCACTAATGGCAATCGGGCACGTTCTGGTCCAGGTAGACCTCGAACGCGACATTGCTGATCCATTTTTTCCGATTGCCGGCCCAGTAGCTGCTATCCCATACGCCGGTCGTCTGCTGCAGGTAATCGCCTAGCCCGGTATCGGCCGGCCTTACCGCAAAAGTCAGCGTGGCCGGCCTGGCCGGCAGCGGCAAGCTGGCTGAAAACTTTTTCCATTCGGGCAAATCCAGCATGCCGTTCAGGACCGCGTCGTCATGGACGGCGGCGTCGCAGGCCCCGGTCCGGAGCGCCAGCAGGGCGTCGGCCGGCGCTTTATAAATTTTTTCAACGGCGCCATAACCGGCCGCCATGCTGCCGATGTAAGCGCCGCCCTGCGCCAGGCAGACGCTGCGCCCGCGCAGTTGCGCCAAACGTTTGATATCGGTATCGCTGCGCATGATCAGCTTGGGGTTCGCCTGGTAGGCTGTCGGCAGCAGTCTTGCGCTGACACGGAGCGTGTCAGCGTCGGCCTGCTTCAGGTTCAACAACAACAGGTCGACCTTGCCCTGTGCCAGCAGCAGCTGCCGGTCCCGCGCCGTCACTTTCACCGTGCGCAGCCTGACGCCCAAGCGTTGCGCCAGGTCGGCGGCGACGGTTGTGTCGAAACTTTCTGCAGTCCGGTATTTTACGCCGGCTACATGCGCCGGCGCGACATAGCTGACGCCGACCACCAGCTGGCCGCGCTGCCTGATTTGCTGCAAGCTGGCCGCCGCCGCGCTGAGCGGCAGCGTGCAGGCCAGCAGCAACAGTAAAAATCGGCGGAAGAAAAACGGCGGGTTCATGATCCTCGATCAGACGTACTGCTCATATGTACTGATAGCGCAGCACCCTGTGCTTCAGGTTTTCCAGGATGAACTGGTCGATCAGCGCCGCCAGGATCGCGATGGCGAGGATGTTGGTCATCACGCCGACCATGTCGGCGGTTTCGCCGGCATAGGCCAGGGTCCGCCCCAGTCCCTTGCCGAAGCCGATCAGCATCTCCGCCGAAATCAGCGCGCGCCAGGCATTGCCGAACGCCAGCTGGGCGCCGGTGATCAGCTCCGGCATCACTGCCGGCAGGTACACCCGTTTCAGCATGTCCCAGCGCGTGGCGCCCATCACCCGCGCCGCCGAGACGTGCACTTGCTGCACGCTTTCGGTGGCGTTCATGACGCTCAGCGCAGCCGGAAAAAAAGCCGCCATCGCCACCACCACCATGATCGGCAGGTTGCCGAAGCCCATCAGGATCAGGAACAAGGGCACCCAGGCGATCGACGGGATCGATTGCAGGATGATGATGGCCGACTTCAGCACTTCGCGGAAGAAAAACAGCACCGCGCCGACCAGGCCGAAACCGATGCCGAACAGCATCGCCGCCGCATAACCGCCGCCGAGCCGGGTCAGGCTGCCCCACAAGGCGGTGCGGAATTCCGGCGTCAGCGCTTCCTGCCACAAGCGTCCCAGCACCGGCAGCACGCCCGGCATCAGGAAATCAGGCAGCGACCAGGCGGCGATCTGCCACAGCAGGAAAATCAGCAGGATAGCCAGCAGCATGGCGAGTTTTTTGCGATAACCGACCAGCCGGCTTTGAGTGCTCATAGATAAGGTAAAAAATAAGTCTAAACAATTCGTGCGTTGAAAAAACCGACTGCGGGACGATCAGAGCTTGCGGCTTTTTTGCCAGTCGAGGTCGATGATCGCATTCACGTCGAACGGCTTGCCGTCGCGCGTCTTGAGCGAACCCTGATCTTGCAGGATATTCGCCAGCTCCTGCATGCGCGCCAGCTCCTTGGCGGTCAGCACAGCGCTGAAGGTCTGGCTCTTGATGGCGTCGCGGATCACGGTTTCGCGCGGCAGCTCGCCCTGCTTCAGGGTTTTCAGGGTGGGATCGGCGATGAAATAGCTGGCGATCAGCTTCGACGCCGCGGCCGGATCTTTCCGCAGGAGTTCGATCGCCTCACGCTGCGCATCCAGCGATTTCCACACCGCGTCGCGGCGCTTCGCCAGCGTTTCGCCGGAAGTGATCACCACCATGCAGGGGAAAGGCCAGACTTCGCCGACTTCATAAATCTGCTTCACCGGCGCCACCAGTTTGGCTATGCTGGCTTGCGGCTCGAACAGGAAAGCAGCGTCGACCCGTTTGCCAACCAGCGATTGCACCGCCACCTGCGGACTGACGCCGAGGATGTTGACGTCGTCGGCTTTCAGGCCGACGTTCTTGAGCGTCACGCCTTTGAGTACGGTGTCGGCGGTGCTGCCTTCGGCCTGCGAAGCCAGGGTGTGTCCCTTCAGCCCGGCCACATCCTTGATGCCGCTGTCCTCACGCACCACAATCGCGTGATAGCCATGCTGGGCGCCGGCCACTACCTTGAGATCGGCGCCTTTGGAAGCCCAGGCCGCGGCATTGGTGAAACCCAGCACGCCGCTATCGAGCTGGCCGCCGACGATGGCCTTGATCAGGTCGGTGCCCGACTTGAACTCGACCAGTTCCACTTCCAGGCCGTGCTTCTTGTAGAAGCCGCCTTCAAAGGCGGCAATCGCCTGCGCATCGTCCATGACGCGCAGATAGCCGATCTTGAATTTTTCGGCGGCGCCGGCGTGTCCAGCCAGCGTCAGCAAAAGCGCCGGCAGGATGAACAGCCGTTTTAGTTTGACGTTAAATATCATGCTGCGATTCCCTCAAGTTTTTTTGCGAATGCGTCTTGCTCTGCATGAATCCCGAGCAGGCAAAGAATTTCCCGCCGGATGGCGGCAAATTCGGATAGGTCGTGGGTTTTCTCGTGGTGGTTGAGGTTGAATTCGCGCAGCACCGTGGCCGGGCGCGGACTGAACACCAGGATGCGGTCGGCCAGGAACAAAGCTTCGTCGACATCGTGCGTCACCAGCAGCACGGTCGGCCGTTCTTCGCGGATCAGCTGGCGCAGGGAATCCTGCAGGGTCATGCGGGTCAGCGCATCCAACGCGCCAAACGGTTCGTCCAGCAGCAATACTTTGGGCTTGGTGATAAAAGCGCGCGCCAGCGCCGCGCGCTGCCGCATGCCGCCCGAGACCTGGTGCGGATAATAAGCTTCGAAACCTTGCAGGCTGACTTTGGAGAGCCAGTCGCGCGCCTGCTGGCGAGCGCTAGCCTTGCCGACTTTCTGCAGCTCCAGCGCCAGCGCCACATTCGCCTCCAGCGTCAGCCATGGATACAGCGCGTTTTCCTGGAACATCAGCATGCGTTCGGGATGCGGCCCCTTGATCGCCTGGCCGTCGGCCAATACCGCGCCGCTGCTGGCAGCGCCGAGACCTGCCGCCAGATGCAGCAAGGTCGACTTGCCGCAGCCGGACGGACCGACCAAGGCGACCAGTTCGCCCTCCTCGATTTCACGGCTGAAATCGGCGATCACCGGCAAGCCGGAGAACTGCTTGTTGACATGTTTGAACGATAACTTCATGGGGAAATTGGCGCCTTTGCGTCGTACGGCAACGCTAAGCCTAAGTCGGCGAGCGCATATAAAGTGGATTTTTTATTCATTTTCCACTTTATCGATCAACTTTCCGGCTTACAACAACTTATAACTTCTATGCTTATGCTAAAAACAGATATAGAAGCTTGTCATAGAATTATTGCTGAGCAGTTGGCCCTGCGGCCGCAGCCATGGCAGGCAAAGCCGCCGGCACGTCCGCATAACGCAAGCGCACGCCCAGCTCCAGCTTGATGCGCCGGTTCTGCAAACGGCGCGACTCCGACATGAACGACAGCAGCATCGGCGACACCACCTGTTCCAGCTCGGCGCGCGGCAGCCGCGGCGACGGCGGCAAGCCGAACGCCTGGGCCACCAGGTCGAAGTATTCCGCCATCTTCAGCTGCGAATCGTCGCTCGCGTGATAAATCCGCAAAGGCGCGGCCTTGAAAACCGCCGCCACGATGATGCGCGCCAGGTCATCGGCATGGATGTGATTGGTATATACGTCGTCGTCCGCGATCAAGGCCGGCGTCGCCTTCTGCAAACGCGCCAGCGGCAACCGGTCGGCGGCATAAATCCCCGGCACCCGCAGGATCGCCAGGCGTCCGCTGCGGCGCCGGGCCCAGCCGCGCAACACCTGCTCGGCATCGACGCGGCGCCTGGCGCGGCCGTTGTGCGGGGCCAGCGCCCGGGTTTCGTCTATCAGGGCGCCGCCGCAATCGCCATAGACGCCGGTGGTACTGATGTAAACAAGAGTGCTACGCTCGGGTAAAATGGCGGCCAGGTTACGGGTGCGCCGGTCTTTTTCTCCGGCCGATTGCGGCGGCGCCAGGTGGACGATAACCTGCGCCAGGCGTGCCAGCCGCGCCAATGTTGCCGGCTGGTCAAGATCTGCAATCAACGGAATTGCGCCGGCGGCGCGCAATTCGGCGCAGCGGGCCGGCTGGCTGGTGACCGCAAACACGCGAAAGCGCCGTTTCAGCAGCGCCAGCAAGCGTAATCCCACGTCGCCGCAGCCGAGGATGAGCAGGCGCGGCTTGCCCAACTTGTCGCCAGGGGTTTGTTTTATATTTTTCATTACAGGATTGTATGAGTTTTCAGATAACTGTTCAGCCTAGCGGTCGCCAATTCAGCTGCGACGAAGGTGAAACCATTCTTAATGCCGCAGTGCGCGCCGGCATCGGCCTGCCTTACGGCTGTAAAAACGGAGCTTGCAGTTCGTGCAAGGGCAAGCTGCTGGATGGCGAAATCAGCCATGGCGCCCATCAGGAAAAAGCACTGCCAGTCAAGGAAGAACAACAGGGCTTCGCTTTATTCTGCTGCGCCACTCCGCATTCCGACGTCACCATCGAGGTCCGCGAAGTGGCTGGCATAGGCGATTTCCCGGTTCGCAAGATGCCGACCCGTATCGCCAAGATCGACAAGGTGGCCGACGACGTGGTTGTGCTGTCATTGCAATTACCAGCCAATGAACGGCTACAGTTCCTGGCGGGCCAGTATATCGAGTTCATGTTGCGCGACGGTAAACGGCGCAGTTATAGTATGGCCAACGCGCCGCACAAGGACGAGTACCTGACGCTGCACATCCGCCACATGCCGGGCGGCCTGTTCACCGACCAGGTGTTTACCACCATGAAAGAGCGCGACATCCTGCGCCTGGAAGGCCCGCTCGGCACCTTCTTCCTGCGCGAGGATTCGGATAAGCCGATGGTGCTGCTGGCATCCGGCACCGGCTTCGCGCCGATCAAGGCCCTGGTCGAACAATGCGCCCATACCGGTTCGCAGCGGCCGATCACCTTGTACTGGGGCGGCCGCCGCCCGCAAGACCTGTACATGATGGCGCTGTGCGAAGAATGGGCCGCCACGCTGCCGAACTTTACTTTCATACCGGTGATTTCGAATGCCCAGCCGGAAGACCAATGGCAGGGCCGCAACGGGTTTGTGCACCAGGCGGTGATCGATGACTTGCCTGACCTGTCCGCTTACCAGGTGTATGCCTGCGGCGCGCCGGTCGTGGTGGAATCGGCGCAGCGCGATTTTGTCGCCCTGTGCAAATTGCCGGCCGAAGAGTTTTATGCGGATTCGTTTACTTCGGAAGCGGACCTGGCCTCCTGAGCAGGCACCGCGGCTCTCTCAACACCACATCCTAGTTGAGAGAGCCGGCCGTCAGGCGCACATGGCGCGTGAGCGTCACTTCATGCATGACAACCTGCTGCGGTCCCGGATCGCGCCGTTCCGCACTCTCTCCCTCTGATCTGACAGCACCGACGGGCTCTTTCAGATTTGCGGCCGCAACTCGCGACGGCAGACGCGGCGCTGGCCGGTGCTGCTTTGGCGGCGTTTTTAAAACAACCTTGACCTTGTTATCTTGTGCCGGCAAAATGCGAGCGACGACAGGCTTGTCCTCAATTACCCGATCGGCCACGACAGGCTGGGCACGCTTGCTTTCCTGAGTATCGGCATCTTTCGCGGCCAGTATCTTCGCAGGCTTTTCCAGCGTGGCCACAGCGACGTCTGTTTGCTGCGAGTAGCGGTGCCCCAAGAATCCAAGCACCCCTGCCATCAGGATCCCCAACAACATCAACGGCACGCCGCAATGCGTTTGCGGACGCACAAAATCCAGCTCCGGACTGGCGTCAGCCGACCTCATCTTGATCCCCAGGCGCGAATCCCTCATTGCGGCCTCTCCTGCCATGGCCCGAATGGCAAACCTGGCCTGGCATAAGCCGCGCCTTGGGCGGAACAGTCCACGGGCTGGCGCCATGCCAGCTTGCCCCATGCGCCGTAGCGCCCCGATTGTTCCGCCACCAGATTATCCGCGGCCCAGTATCCCCACTTATAGCGGGCAGGCGGCATGCCAGGCTTGTCGACGGGCGCAGCAAACGCCGGGCCGCGAGCATGGGTGCGGGCAAAGCCATCCGGATGGTTGTGGCTGTCCTGCAGCCAGGGATGCGCCGCCGCCAGCCAGCGTACCAAGGAGGAATTGTCTTGCGCCCGGCGCGGGCTGCTGAAAAATGGCGTCACCGCCAGCACCGGGAGGGAATTTTCGCCGTCGCTGTCGGCCCGCGCCAACTGCGCGGCAGCGGCGATGCTGTCAGCCAGCGCAGCACCCGGCGCCACCGGTATGCCGCAAACACCCTGCCATATTCCCTGTTTCCTGAACAGGCATTCAAGCGCGCCGTGCTGCGGCAGACTCAGCACGCAATCGTCTTCCAGCACTTCCCAGTGACGCTGTACCGCGGCCGTCAGCAACGACATGCACGAGACCAGCCGCAGCTTGTGCATCTTGGCCAGCGCCTGCAAGCCCTGTATCAGCGCGGCATCGGTTGCCGCCGCCAGCCGCGGCTGGCCGGACGGTGCCGGATCGACCACCACCTGGCGGCCGGGATAAGCGCTGCCATCCTGTTCGTCGAATACGGCATTGGCATAATCGCGCCAGTCTGCCGCCTGCGTCAGCCCCGCTTGCCACGGCAACACCGTGTGCCGCACATACGGATAACCGAGCAGCACGGTCAGCTTGTCGGCAATTTTTATGCGGCCGCGCGGCGTACGTCCGAATAAATCGGCAGCTGCCGATAAAGGATCAGACAATGCGGCCGGGCTTCCTTTCAGCTCGCCGCTCCAGACATTGCGCTCGCGGGCGAAGGCGGAACGGCCTATCCAGGTAAGCTGGCCCCCTTGCAGCAGCATGAGGTGATGCATTACCAGCGGTTGCGACGGCTTAAATGATTTGCTAGGGGGAAATGACACAATGCACCTCCTCGGGCGTGGTCAGAACGGTAGCGATTTCGCCTGCCGTCTCGGCATCAAGCATTACGGCATCGAATTGCTTAAAAGCATGATTATGAAAGATATCAGATTTAATTGCCTTTTGAGAACTATTTTAATCATTTCGCCAGCCGCAGCCAGATGACGAACCCTCCCTCTGCAAGGCCGGCCACAGCCGCGCAAATTTTTTTTGACGCACCACACAAAAAGTCCTAATATTTGCGTCATGAACATGATCCGGACATTGTTGCGACGCCGTAACCCATTACCTCAGCCAGGTAAGCCGTGCGCGTGACCGTCGATTGATCACGAAGCCACAGGCGCTGCCTGTGGTTTTTTTTTGCCCTTATTTAGGATAGGAGTACTCATATGGCACATGGCGTGGAATTCAGCGAATACCCGGTTAACGACCTGATGTTCATCACCAACCGCCCGCCCCTGGTGTTTACCGAAGGCGACGGCATGTGGATGACGGATCACACCGGCAAGCGCTACCTGGATTATTTGCAGGGCTGGGCCGTCAACGCCCTGGGCCATTCGCCGCAATGCATCCAGGATGCGCTGCTGGCCCAGTCCAAGAAGATCCTCAATCCTTCGCCGGCTTTCTACAACGCACCCTCGATCGAACTGGCCGGCCTGCTGACCGCCAACTCCTGTTTCGACCGCGTGTTCTTCACCAACAGCGGCGCCGAAGCCAACGAAGGCGCGATCAAGCTGGCGCGCAAGTGGGGCAAGAAGAATCCGAACCAGGCGGGGCAGCACCGCTTCGAGATCATCACTTTCAACCACAGCTTCCACGGCCGCACGCTGGCGACCATGTCGGCCAGCGGCAAACCTGGCTGGGACACCATTTTTGCGCCGCAAGTGCCGGGCTTCCCGAAAGCCGAGCTGAACGACCTGGCCAGCGTCGAGAGCCTGATCAACGACAAGACCGTGGCGGTCATGCTGGAGCCGGTGCAAGGTGAAAGCGGCGTGATTCCGGCCAGCCGAGAATTCATGCAAGGCTTGCGCGAACTGACCAAGAAGCGCGGCATCCTGCTGATCGTCGATGAAGTGCAATCCGGCATGGGCCGCACCGGCGAACTGTTCGCTTACCAGCTGTCGGGCATCACGCCGGATATCATGACCCTCGGCAAAGGCATAGGCGGCGGGGTGCCGCTGGCGGCCCTGCTGGCGCGCGAAGAGATCGCCTGCTTCGAGGCCGGCGACCAGGGCGGCACTTACAACGGCAATCCTTTGATGACGGCGGTCGGCGTTGCAGTGATCAAGACCTTGCTGGAACCGGGGTTCCTGCAGTCAGTGAAAGACAAGGGCGCCTACCTGAGCAGCGAATTGTTGAAACTTACCGCGAAACACGGGCTCGAAGGCGAACGTGGCGAAGGCTTGCTGCGGGCGCTGAAACTGGGCAGCGACATCGGCCCGCAGATTGTCGATATCGCGCGCGACCTGAATCCAGTCGGGCTGTTGCTGAATTCGCCGCGGCCGAACCTGCTGCGTTTCATGCCTTCGCTGAATGTGACGATTGCGGAAATCGACCAGATGATTGCGATGCTGTCGGACGTGATCAGCCAGATCAAGAAACAAGATTGAATAAAGGTGAGTGCTTGATGACGATCAGAAATCTCTTTATCTGTTGCCTGGCTTTGTTGCTGGCAGCCTGCGGCGGCACCGGTTCGGTCCGCCCCGGCTCTGAGGACAACACGCCGATCAGCGACAAGGGCAACAATATCGTCATCTACTCGCTGGGCCTGATCGACACCAACTACCGCTTCGGCGGCAAGAATCCGGAAGCCGGGCTCGATTGCAGCGGCATGGTCAGTTATGTCTACCGCCAGGCGGCCGGCCTCAAGGTCACCGGCAGCGCGGCCGACATAGCGCGCCAGGGCCGCTCCATCACCAAGGCCGAACTGCGGCCGGGCGACCTGGTGTTCTTCAACACCATGCATCGCGCATTTTCGCATGTTGGCATCTATATCGGCGATGGCCGCTTCATCAATGCACCGTCGACCAACGGCAAGGTGCGCATCGACCGTCTCGACAACAGTTATTATGCGGCGCGCTTTGAAGCGGTCCGCAGATACTTCGACTAACTACCGCGGCTGTTTGCCGCCGTCTGACACGCAATAATAAAAACGCCGCTCCGATGCAAATCGGCGCGGCGTTTTTTTGTAGGGTGGGCAGGTTTTCCTGCCCACTCTGAATGGAGATAGGCGACACCGGCAAAATTTGCGATCCGCGTGGGCACGGAGTGCCCACCCTACCACCTGCTTATTTTTTCTTTGGAATGAACAGGTCGGTAATCGTACCCAGCCCCATCTCGGCCGCAAACATCGGCGTCTCCGACAAGGTCGGATGGGCATGGATGGTCAGCGCCAGGTCTTCCAGGTCGGCCCCCATTTCCATCGCCAGCACAGTTTCCGCCAGCAGCTCGCCGGCATTCACGCCGACAATGCCGGCACCGATGATGCGTTTGGTGCTCGGATCCCACAACAGCTTGGTCATGCCGTCGTCGCGGCCCATCGCCAGTGCGCGGCCGCTTGCCGCCCACGGGAAATTGGCTTTTTCAAAAGGAATGCCCTTGGCCTTGGCTTCGGTTTCGGTCAGACCCATCCATGCGATTTCCGGATCGGTGTAAGCCACCGAAGGAATCGTCATGGCATCGAACTCGACCTTGTGGCCGGCGATCACTTCGGCGGCAACCTTGGCTTCATTGGTGGCTTTATGGGCCAGCATAGGATCGCCGCAGATATCGCCGATGGCGAAGATGTGCGAAACGTTGGTGCGCTGCTGCTTGTTGGCCGGGATGAAACCGCGTTCGTTGACGACCACGCCAGCCTTTTCGGCGGCGATTTCCTTGCCGTTAGGACGACGGCCCACGGCCACCAGCACCATATCGTACAGTTGCGGTTCCGGCGCCGCGGGAGAGCTGCTGTCGGCGCCTTCAAACGTTGCGCGCAGGCCTTCTTTCAGGGCTTCCAGCTTGGTTACCTTGGTTTTCAGGTAAATCGCTTCGTAGCGTTTCTCGATGCGCTTCTGCAGCGGCTTGACGACGTCGCGGTCGGCCGCCGGAATCAGGCCGTCGGCAAATTCGACCACGGTTACCTTCGAACCCAGCGCGTCGTAGACGCAAGCCATTTCGAGGCCGATGATGCCGCCGCCGATGACCAGCAGCTTCTTCGGGATCTGGCGCAGTTCCAGCGCGCCGGTGGAATCGATCAGGCGCGGATCGTCGTAAGGGAAGCCAGGAATGCGGGCCACCGATGAACCGGCGGCGATGATCGCGTTCTTGAAGCCGACCACTTTCGGGCCGTCGGCAGTGGCGACGGTGATCGTGTTGGCCGAGCTGAATTCGCCCTTGCCGGTCAGTACCTGCACTTTGCGCGCCTTCGACAGGCCAGACAAACCGCCGGTCAGTTTCTTGATGACGCTTTCCTTCCAGTCGCGCAAGGCGTCGATATCGATTTCCGGCGCCGACATCTTGACGCCGAAATGCGCCATTTCCTCCGCTTCGGTAATCACCTTGGCGGCATGCAGCAATGCCTTGGACGGGATACAGCCGACGTTCAGGCAAACCCCGCCGAGGCTGGGATAACGTTCGATCATCACCACGCTTTGGCCGAGGTCGGCGGCGCGGAAGGCCGCGGTATAACCGCCGGGACCGGCGCCCAGCACCATGGTGTCGCATTCGATATCGACCTTGCCGGCGAAACTGACGGCGGCGGGAGCGGCCACGGCAGGCGCCGCAGGAGCAGCTGCCGGAGCAGAAGGCACCGCTGCGGGCGCGGCAGCGCCGGTAGTTTCCAGCACCAGTATCAGCGAACCTTCGCTGACCTTGTCACCCACCTTGACCTTGACTTCCTTGATCACGCCGGCGTGGCTGGAAGGAATTTCCATGCTTGCCTTGTCCGATTCGACCGTGATCAGCGACTGGTCGACCTTGACGCTGTCGCCGGCCTTGACCATCAGCTCGATGACATCGACATCCTTGACATCGCCGATATCTGGCACCTTGATCTCGACGATGCTGGCGGCGCCCGACGCAGCAGGTGCCGCGGCTGCAGGCGCTGCTGCGGCAGCAACCGGAGCCGGCGCCGCCGGTGCTGCAGCTGGCGCGGCGGCTGCGGCGCCGGCGGCTTCCAGCACCAGCACCAGCGAACCTTCGCTGACCTTGTCGCCTACCTTGACCTTGATTTCCTTGATGACGCCGGCCTGGCTCGATGGAATTTCCATGCTGGCCTTGTCCGACTCGACCGTGATCAGCGACTGGTCGACCCTGACGGTATCGCCGACCTTGACCATCAGTTCGATGACTTCTACATCCTTGACGTCGCCGATATCCGGGACCTTGACTTCAACCATACTCATAGCGTTTGCTCCATGCTCGCTCCTCCGTCGGGAGGAAAAATTGTTATGTGCTGTGTGCCGCTGCTCTGTTCCGCTTACGCGCCAGGCGGGGCGCTAGGCGGGGATTTCATTTCAAAACTGTGGATGCGCAAGGGCATGGCAGAACTTTTATCGAATTCAACGCCGGCATGAATCCCTACCTCGGCGATGTGCTGCGCGCTGACGTCCTTGTCATACACTGCATACATCGCGCCCAGGGCAAAATTGCGGCCGCTGCCTATGCCCCAGAAACGATCGAAGCTGAACACCTCGCGATAGGAATACACGCCGAAGATGCCGTAAGGATTGGCGACCAGGGCGGTGATCTGCGACGATTCGTAAGGGTCGTCCTCATCCTCTTTGGTGTTCAGGAAATACTGGTCCTTGAGGATGGTGTGCACCTTGGAAAAGGTGTCAAACACCTCGTCGCGGCTATTCAGCTTGCACTCTTCGCCCATCGCCGTCAGCAGCTTGCGCATCACGGGGAAATGGGCGGCGGTGCCGGCCAGCGTGATGTACGATTCACCGATCTGGAAAATCTTGTTGTTGACTTCGTAAGCATGCGACAAACGGGTATCGCCGAAAGTCACCAGCGAGTCCGATGCAATCGCGATCTGCCCATTTTTTTTGACGACAACGCAGGTAGTCATAATTGCTCTCCATCTGTATGCCAATTGACCCGTAGGGTGGGCACTCCGTGCCCACGCGGATGCGCGTGTTACGGTTACAGCGCGTGGGCACGGAGTGCCCACCCTACATTACAACAGTGTCTTGCGCATGTCGGCCAGCACTTCGGCCAGGTAGACGCTGAAGCGCGCACCCATGGCGCCGTCGACCACGCGGTGGTCGTAGGACAGGGAGGTCGGCATCATCAGGCGCGGCACGAACTGCTTGCCGTCCCAGACCGGTTTCATCGAAGCTTTCGACAAACCCAGGATGGCGACTTCAGGGGCATTGATGATAGGCGTAAACGCCGTACCGCCGATGCCGCCCAGCGATGAAATCGTGAAAGTCGCACCTTGCATGTCGGCCGGCTTCAGCTTGCCGTCGCGCGCCTGGGCAGACAATTCACCCATTTCCTGGGCGATCTGGCTGATGCCTTTTTTATCTGCATCCTTGATCACCGGCACTACCAGGCCGTTCGGCGTATCGGCGGCAAAACCGATGTTGTAGTACTGCTTGAGGATCAGGTTCTCACCCTTGCCATCCAGCGAGGCGTTGAACGCAGGGAATTTCTTCAGCGCGGCGACGCTGGCCTTGATCACGAACGCCAGCATGGTCAGCTTGACCGGCGACTTGGCCTTGGCGAAGCTGTCGTTGGCTTGCTTGCGGAATTCTTCCAGTTCGGTGATATCGGCTTCGTCAAATTGCGTGACGTGCGGGATCATGACCCAGTTGCGGTGCAGGTTCGGACCGCTGAGCTTCTTGATGCGCGACAGCGGCAGCAATTCGGTCGGGCCCTGCTTGCTGAAGTCCAGCGACGGCCATGCCAGCAGGTCCAGTCCGACGCCGCTGCCGCCCTTGCTGCCCGAAGCAGCAGCGCTGCCGCTGGCTGCGCCCGAGATCACGCCCTTGACGTAATTCTGCACATCTTCGTGGGTGATACGGGCCTTGATGCCGGTGCCGGCCACTTTGCCCAGGTCAACGCCCAGTTCGCGCGCAAACTTGCGCACCGATGGCGATGCATGCGGGATGCTGCCGCCGGCTGGCGCCGGGGCTGCTATCGGCGCTGGTGCCGGCGCGGGAGCGGCTGGCGCCGGCTTGCTTTCCGCGACTGGCGCAGGAGCCGGAGCGGCTGGTGCGGCGGCCGCAGCGCCGGCCGGCGCCGCTGCACCAGCATCGGCTTCCAGCACCAGCACTAAAGTGCCTTCCTTGACCTTGTCGCCCAGCTTGACTTTCAATTCCTTGATCACGCCCGCATGGCTGGACGGGATTTCCATGCTGGCCTTGTCGGATTCGACCGTGATCAGCGACTGGTCAACCTTTACCGTGTCGCCGACCTTGACCATCAATTCAATGACTTCAACTTCACTGACGTCGCCGATATCCGGGACTTTGACTTCCACCATACTCATCGCTTAGCTCCATTCATTCTGCCCGCTGTATAACGCGGGCCTGAGTTTCCTTTCAGAAAATTCAGGCCCGTGCTGCACAGCCGTGGAAATTTTAATACTGTCTTAGTACCTGCTTATTGCCCAGTTATCAAGACCAGTACCTTATTGCGTGACCGGATTCGGTTTCTCCGGATTGATACCATACTTGGTAATCGCATCGGCGACAACCGAGGCTTTGATCTTGCCTTCGTCAGCCAGCGCCTTCAATGCCGCCACCGCCACATAATAACGGTTGACCTCAAAGAATTCACGCAGCTTGGCGCGGGTATCGGAACGGCCGAAGCCATCCGTGCCCAGCACCTTGTAAGTGCGGCCGGCTGGAACGAAAGCACGCGCCTGCTCAGCGAAAGTACGCATGTAGTCGGTGGAAACGATGATCGGACCGGCAGTGTCTTTCAGGCACTGGGTGATATGCGCCAGGCGTGGCGTTTCGGTCGGATGCAGCATGTTCCAGCGTTCGACATCCTGGCCGTCGCGGGCCAGCAAGGTGAACGACGGCGCCGACCAGACATCGGCATCGACGCCCCAGTCGCTGGCCAGCAAGGCCGCGCCTTCGATGACTTCACGCAGGATGGTGCCGGAACCCATCAGCTGCACGCGCAGCTTGCTCTTCTTGCCGCCTTCCTGCAGCAGGTAGAGGCCCTTGATGATGCCCTCTTCCTGGCCTTCCTTCAGGCCTGGATGGCTGTAATTCTCGTTCATCAGGGTCAGGTAGTAGAACACGTCTTCCTGGTTGGTGACCATGCGGCGCAGGCCGTCATGCATGATGACTGCCACTTCGTGCGAGAAGGTCGGATCGTAAGGCACGCAGTTCGGGATGGTCGACGCCAGCACATGGCTGTGGCCGTCTTCATGCTGCAGGCCTTCGCCGTTCAATGTCGTGCGGCCGGCAGTGCCGCCCAGCAGGAAGCCGCGGGCGCGCATGTCGCCGGCTGCCCACGCCAGGTCGCCGATACGCTGCAGGCCGAACATCGAGTAGTAGGTGTAGAACGGGATCATGACCCGGTTGTTGGTCGAATACGAGGTTGCGGCGGCAATCCACGAACTCATGCCGCCGGCTTCGTTGATGCCTTCCTGCAGGATCTGGCCAGCCTTGTCTTCACGGTAGTACATCACCTGGTCTTTATCGACCGGCTCGTACAGCTGGCCGACCTGGCTGAAAATGCCGATCTGGCGGAACAGGCCTTCCATGCCGAAAGTGCGCGACTCGTCGACCATGATAGGCACTACGCGCTGGCCCAGGCTCGGGTCGCGCAGCAACGTGTTCAGGATACGCACGTAAGCCTGGGTGGTGGAAATCTCGCGCCCTTCGGCAGTCGGTTCCAGCGCGCCCTTGAATGCCGACAGTTCCGGCACTATCAGCTCTTCGTCGGCCTTCTGGCGGCGTTGCGGCAAGTAGCCGCCCAACGCTTTGCGGCGGGCGTGCAGGTATTGCATTTCCGGGGTGTCGTCGGACGGCTTGAAGAACGGCACGTTCGGCAGCTGCTCGTCGGAGATCGGCAGCTGGAAGCGGTCGCGCATGGCCTTGATGGCTTCGTCGTCCAGCTTCTTGGTGTTGTGCGCGGTGTTGCGCGCTTCGCCCGATTTGCCGAAGCCGTAGCCCTTGATGCTCTTGACCAGCAACACAGTCGGCTGGCCCTTGTGTTCTTGCGCTACCTTGAAAGCAGCGTAAATCTTGTGTGGGTCGTGGCCGCCGCGGGTCAGGTGCCAGATGTCGTCGTCGGACATCTTGCTGACCAGTTCCAGCAATTTCGGATGCTTGCCGAAGAAGTGCTTGCGTACGAACGCGCCATCCTTGGCCTTGTAGTTCTGGTATTCGCCGTCGACGGTTTCCATCATCACGCGCTGCAGGATGCCTTCCTTGTCGCGCGCCAGCAGGTCGTCCCAGCCTGCGCCCAGATCACCTTGACCACGTTCCAGCCGGCGCCGCGGAAATCGCTTTCCAATTCCTGGATGATCTTGCCGTTGCCGCGCACCGGACCGTCCAGGCGCTGCAAGTTACAGTTGACCACGATCACCAGGTTGTCCAGGCGTTCGCGGCCGGCCATGCCGATCGCGCCCATCGATTCCGGTTCGTCCATCTCGCCGTCGCCGCAGAAGGCCCAGACCTTGCGGTTGGCGGTGTCGGCGATGCTGCGTGCATGCAGGTACTTGAGGAAGCGCGCCTGGTAGATCGCCATCAGCGGGCCCAGGCCCATCGATACGGTAGGGAATTGCCAGAAATCCGGCATCAGCTTCGGATGCGGGTAGGAAGACAGGCCGTTGCCGTCGACTTCGCGGCGGAAATGCAGCAGCTGCTCTTCGGTCAGGCGGCCTTCGAGGAAAGCGCGGGCGTAAATGCCGGGCGAGGAGTGACCCTGGATGTACAGCAGGTCGCCGCCGTGGTTTTCGGAAGGAGCATGCCAGAAATGGTTGAAGCCGATGCCCAGCATGTTGGCCAGCGAGGCAAAGCTGGACAGATGGCCGCCGAGGTCGCCGTCGAGACGGTTGGCCTTGACCACCATCGCCATCGCATTCCAGCGCATCCATGAGCGCAGGCGCTCTTCGATCTCGAGGTCGCCCGGACAATGCTCGCCCATGTGGGCAGGGATGGTGTTGACGTAGGCAGTATTGCTGGAAAACGGGATCTGGGCGCCGCGGCGGCGGGCCAGGTCGACCATTCTTTCCATCAGGTAATGGGCGCGTTCAGGGCCCTCGGTTTCAATGACAGCTTCGAGCGCATCCAGCCACTCTTGGGTTTCAATGACATCTGGATCGTTGGCGGCCTGGGCCAAAACCTGGTCGAGCTGGGCTGACATGCTGAGTCTCCTGAATATGTGCGCTTGTCCGATCTGGCACCGGACTGGCGGGTTGGGTCGCAAGCATCTACGTCACTATGTAGACGGGTGCCAAATTCTAACAGGAGTTTTTTTGATTTCCAAATAGCGATATTCGATTTCACAATATGAAAATATGCTGCATAGCAAGACGAACTTACATAAAACGACGCCTATCCCTTTCCAACTTCATGGGATTGAAAAGCCAAATCTCGGACACATTTCTCATGGCGCATTGCAACAATAATTGCATATGGACATCATAAAAATCCCACTTATAGCTAATTCGATATAACAACTACAGGAAATCTAAGTAAAAAAGCGCTAAACCCGAGGTGGCTAGCGCTTTTTTATTTGTCCGGGAAACGACTTCGGCGGGATGCAATGTCGCTTGTTAGCCTGATTAAGGGCTGTCTTTAGCCGGCTTTATTCGGCGATTTTGACAAATTCGCCCTTCAAGGCCACGCCAGCCATGATCGCACCGGCATGGCATTCGAATTCGGTGGCGCTTGCATGCTCTATATTGTTGTAGTTGCTGACAATATTGACCACCGCATTCGCCCCCACATCCTGCGCGTGTTTCTGCAAACGCAGCATCGCCGACAGAAATACCCAATTGCAGGCTTTCTCATCGGTTTTGCCAAATGCACTGGTCTTCTGGCTGGTCTTTTCGCTATCAAGCGTCGTCAGTACCTTTGGCGTCGGCTGATTGCCAAAGTAAAACCTGACGCTGTCGCCCAGGCGGCCCTTGGCGTCGTTATCCGCCAGCGCTCCTGCCACCGGCAACATCAATGTGCGGTCAGCCGCCAGCGCAGGTACTGCGCTCAACAACATGCCGGCGATCGCGGCCGCCATCAAAATCGTTTTTTTCATTTTTTCCCTTTGGATTAATAATTTAGATTAACAGCCGCCGGACATTCGGATTCCGGCTGTTGTCATGCCGCCTTGCCGCCCTTTTTCTTGGCGCCGATGCGGCTTTCCTTGCCGGCCAGCAGATTGCCGATGTTCTTGGCGTGGCGATAGATCAGCAAGGCGCTCATCACCACTATCGCCAGCAAGATCATGTCCGGCCCTTCCATCAGGGCATAGAAGAAAGGCGCAAAGACGCTGGCGACCAGGGCAGCCAGCGAGGAATAGCGGAATGCATAAGCCACGATCAACCAGGTCGCGATAGTCGCCAGGCCCAGCCAGAGGCTGATGCCGATCAGGATGCCGAACAAGGTCGCCACGCCCTTGCCGCCGGCGAAACGGAAGAATACAGGCCACAGGTGTCCCAGGAAAACAGCCACTGCAACCAGCGCCACCGCACCATCGCCAAGGCCGAATTGCGGCCCGTATCGTTGCGTCAGCCAGACTGCCAGCCAGCCCTTGAAACCGTCGCCTATCAGGGTCAGGGCTGCCGCGGTCTTGTTGCCGCTGCGCAGGACGTTGGTGGCGCCGGGGTTATTCGAACCGTAGGTGCGCGGATCTCCCAGCCCGAACAGTTTGCTGGTGATGATGCCGAACGACACCGAGCCGATCAGGTAGGCGGCAATCGCGAATAACAATATGTACATGCGTGTCTCTTTCTTTTGTATTTGGTTGGTTCAGGGCCTACTCGTCCAGCGCGCACTGGACCGCCTTTGCCTGCAGCAGCTCAGCCACATTGTGCGGCGCCATGCCGATCAGGTAGCCGCGCCGGCCACCGTTAATATATATCTTCTGCAAGGCCAGGATGCTCTCTTCGATGTATACCGGCAGCGCCTTGCGGGTAGCGAACGGCGAGGTGCCGCCGATCAGGTAGCCGGAATGGCGGTTCGCCACTTCCGGCTTGCAGGGTTCCACCGACTTGCAGCCGATCTGCCGCGCCAGGTTCTTGGTCGACACCTTGCGGTCGCCGTGCATCAGGATGATCAGGGGCTTGGCCGCCTCGTCCTGCATCACCAGCGTCTTCACCACATGGTGTTCGTCCACGCCCAGCGCGCGCGCCGACACCGTGGTGCCGCCGTGTTCTTCATATGCGTAGGGATGTTCTGAAAAGACCGCGCCGTGCTTGCGCAAGAATTGCGTCGCCGGGGTCTCTGAAATATGTTTTGTCATACCGGGTTACTTGAGGGCAGCAGACTGCAGCGTCTGCCGGCAAATCATGCTGTCGCCAGACCCGATGCAGCGACAATCCCTGCCGCTGATCTGCGCTGGCCGGACTGGCAGCGCTTAGGGCTGCTTCGGCTCATCGGAAGCAGGTTCGCCGCTCGCAGGCAGTTCGGATTCGGCCCCGTCCTCTGTTTCAACTTCGGTGGAAGAACCCTTCTCCAGCTTGCGCTTCAGCTTTTCTTCCTTCTTTTTTTTCTTTTCTAATTCTTTTTGCCGTTTTTCATACTGAAAATTCGTTTTTGCCAATTGCGCCCCCTAAATAGACTCTTGAATGATGTACTACAGGATACAGGAGAATAATTGGGAGGATGCAGAATTCAACTCCAAAAAAAGTTGCATATTACCAATAAAATCATCCTCCCCCAGCAGTTTCAACCGCGTTTCAGCCACGCGGATGATGTGCTGCATGCAGCGCCTTCAGGCGTTCGCGCGCCACATGGGTATAAATCTGGGTAGTCGAGATATCCGCATGTCCCAGCAGCAGCTGGACTACACGCAGGTCGGCGCCGTGATTGAGCAGATGGGTGGCGAATGCATGGCGAAGGGTATGCGGCGACAAGGGTGCGTTGATGGCGGCCTTGGCGGCGTATTTCTTGATCAGGGTCCAGAACATCTGGCGCGTCATGGCGCCGCCGCGTGCGGTCACGAACAGGGCATCGTCCATCTGTCCGTTCATGATCTGGCCGCGCGCATCTTTCAGGTAGCGCACGATCCAGTTGCGCGCCTCCTCGCCGAACGGCAGCAGGCGGGTCTTGCTGCCTTTGCCGGTAATCCGCAGCACGCCTTCGTTCATGCCGACCTCCAGCGATTTCAGCAGCACCAGCTCGGACACCCGCAAACCGCTGGCATACATCAGCTCCAGCATGGTGCGGTCGCGCAAGCCTAGCGGCGTGGCGACGTCGGGCGCAGCCAGCAGTGCTTCCACCTGGACTTCGGACAGTATCTTGGGAAAGCGCGGCGCCTGTTTGGCCGAACGCAGGTGCAGGCAAGGATCGGCGCCGATGCGGTTTTGCCGCAAGGCCAGCAGGTAGAAGCGCTTCAGCACCGCCAGCCGGCGGTTCGAGGAAGTAGCCTTGCTGCTGTCGTGCCTGGCCAGGAAATAGGCATTCAGGTCGCCGGCATGGACTGCAAACAGGGATTTGCCGTCCGGCTGTTCCTGCAGCCATAACGCAAACAGGGTCATGTCGCGCCGGTATGCCTCCAGCGAATTCTTGGCGAGGCCGTCTTCCAGCCACAAGTTATCGCAAAATTCGTCAATCGCGGTTTGATGTTCCGCGCTCAGCGCCGGTTTGGCTTCGTTCTGTGCCTTGGACCTTCTCACAGACCGGCCACGCCTTCGTGCTCCAGCAGCCAGCGCTTGACCCGCAAATGGAAGCCATCCGCCTCGTCGTGATGGGAAAAACCGCCGATGCCGCCGGCAGCAGTCACGCGATGGCAGGGAATCACCAGCGGAAACCAGTTGGCGCCGCAAGCCTGGCCCACCGCGCGCGGGGCAGATCCTATCAGCTTGGCGACCTGGCCGTAAGTGAGCACTTCCCCGCGCGGTATCGCTGCAATCGTTTTCCAGACCTTGTGCTGGAAAACGGTGCCCAACGGCGCCAGGGGCAGGTCAAAACGAAAATCCGGCTGCTCCAGGTAACGGCCGATCTGTTTTACGGCGCGCTCGGCCAGGGCGTCGGTGGCGTCTTTTTCGTGGAAGGAGGGGGGCAGATAGACCAGTTCGTAGACCAGGCCCGCTTCAGTGCGTATCCCCATCGCGCCGAACGGCGCGGCGATTACCGCAGTGAAGTGCTGCGCAGGAAGCTGGCCGTCGCGCTTGAGCGGACTATCTGAAATTATATTCATGATCCTAGATTCGGTAGTTGAACAGGTGCGAGCGTGCATTTTTCCGGTTCTCTGGCTAGGCGCGACGACGACGCGGAAGTCATTCCGCTAGGAGGAGCAACGCCTGTAGCCCTATAGGGCGAGAGCATTCCCTTGCAAGGGAATGCTGTTGCGCAGGCAGGCGACATGTCACCTGAATTCCCTGCTCCACCGCCAGAGGGCCGGAAAAGTGTGCGATCGCGCCTGTAGCGCTCTCACTCGCTGGAGATACCTCATTAAACCAAAGAAAGATAGTGTGCATCAAGCTTTCCAGATATAACAGAGCGGTCAACTGCCGAATCTAGGATCTTGTAAGCATAAAATAAAAAAGGCGCATCTGTCGATGCGCCTCAAATTACTTCGTTATGCACTCCCGGCTGTTTAGACAGCTTCATTTGGAATGCACGGTCTCCTCAGTATCCCCGGTATCAATTACCGTTCTTATGCACCACCACCTACAATCCTGTTTATTCAACCGCGCTGGCAAATCCCTTTGCCGGACGCTTAAAAAATCTGAATTCCGTGCCACATAAAACCACCTGCCGGAAACCGCAATCCGGTTCAACTAGCTGCTTGCCGAATTGCCGCTTTTACAAGCTGCAATCTCTAGTGTGGTCGCACTGTAACAGGTGTTACCCGGATTTAACAAATAATTTATATGAATCATTTTGACTAAACAACATAGGTTTACACTAAACCCTTATCAAACTAATACTCATCAATTTTCACCAAATTTCCATACGGAAACAAACTTTAGCGCCTAGCCCCGGGAATTACTCAGGAAGGCCTGGCGTGTCGACAATCGGGCCCGCTTTCTAACAATATCCGCCACTCCATGTATATCGTCAACCTGTTGTTTCCTGATTTTTCGCTGATCCTGCTGGGAGCGGTCTTGCACCGCATCAGCAACTGGGGCGCCGAGTTCTGGACCGGGGCGGAAAAGCTGGTGTATTTCCTGCTCTTCCCCGCCCTGCTGTTTTATTCCACCGCCCGCACCCCGCTCAGCTTCGACACCAGCGGCAAGATGCTGATGGTCGGCATGGCCGCGCTGCTCGGCGCCATCGTCCTTACCTGGCTGGGCAAGCCGTGGATCAAGGCCGCGCCCATGGACTATGAATCCGGCATGCAAACCGGCTACCGTTTCAATTCCTACATGGCGCTGGCCCTGGCGGCCAGGCTGGGTGGCGAGCAGGCCACCGGCATGATGGCGATGCTGATCGGCTTTGGCGTGCCCTTGTGCAACCTGGCCGCAGTCCATGCCCTGGCGCACAAAAGCGGCGGCCTGCTCAAGGAACTGGCGCGCAATCCGCTGCTGATCGCTACCGCTTGCGGGCTCTTGTACAACTTGTCTGGATTGCCGCTGCCGGAAGTCGCGGGCGCGGTCTTGTCGCGGCTCGGCAACGCCGCACTGGCGCTGGGCTTGCTGCTGGTGGGAGCGGGCTTGCGCCTGAGCGGCGTACAACGGGCCAAGGCGCTGGCAGGGTATTTCCTGGCGGTCAAGCTGCTGGCGCTGCCGGCCATGGCCTGGCTGCTGGGGCAATGGCTGGGACTGGCGCCGTCGCAATTGCAGCTGGTGGTGCTGTTCTGCGCCCTGCCTACCGCCTCCAGCGCTTACATCCTGGCGGCCCGGATGGGCGGCAATGGCCCGCTGGTGGCGTTCATGATTTCCGCCGGCACCATGCTGTCGGCGCTGACCTTGCCGTTCTGGCTGTGGGTGCTGCAGCACTAATCGATACCATGCTGCTGCAACGCCCACGCTACATGCTCGCGCACCAGCTCGGACGGATAGTCGCTGCGCTGCTGCAAGGCGGCAATGATCTCTGGCGAGCCGGCGCCCGCCGCTGCGGTATTGCCAAGGCCGACCGCTATGTTGCGCAGCCAACGCAGGTAACCGATGCGGCGGATCGGACTGCCTTCCATGCGACTGTTGAACTGCTCCTCGCTCCAGCCGAACAGCTCCACCAGCGTAGCCTGGTCGAGGCCGTTGCGGACATCGAAATCGCCCAGCGCCGATGGCTGCGCAAACTTGTTCCATGGACAGAACAGCTGGCAATCGTCGCAGCCGTAGACGCGGTTGCCGATCAGCGGCCGCAATTCCACCGGGATGCTGCCTTTCAGCTCGATCGTCAGGTACGAGATGCAACGGCGGGCGTCGAGCCGGTATGGGCCGACGATCGCCTGGGTCGGGCAGACATCGATGCAGGCGCTGCATTGCCCGCAATGCGAACTGATGGCTTGGTCGACAGGCAACGGCAGGTCGGTCAGGATTTCGCCAAGGAAGAAAAACGAACCGGCCTCGCGATTCAGCAGCAAGGTGTGCTTGCCGCGCCAGCCCAGGCCAGCCTTCTGTGCCAAGGCTACCTCCATCACCGGCGCCGAATCGGTAAACACCCGATAGCCGAATTCGCCGATTTCGCCCTTGATGCGGTCCGCCAGCTGCTGCAAACGCGAACGCAGCACCTTGTGATAATCGCGGCCGCGCGCATACAGCGAGACGGTGGCGCTGGCGGCGGCGGCCGGCGCCAGCCGCGCCTGCTCGCGCGGCCGCCAGTTGCCCTGATCGTCCTGATAGGCGCGCGGCAGGTAATCCATGCGCACGGCTATCGCCCGGATCGCGCCGGGCACCAGTTCGGCAGGCCGGGCGCGCTTCATTCCGTGCGCTGCCATATAATCCATCTCACCGTGATAACCCAGCTCCAGCCATGCCTCGAAGCCAGCCTCCTGCTGCGCCAGGTCGACATCGCTGATGCGGACATCGGCAAAACCAAGCTCCCGCCCCCAGGCTTTGATGGTAGTAGCTAGCGCGCTTAGATTTTGGTCGATTACTGCCATGGCTGGTGTGTTTCAGAAAGACTAGATACAAAGGACTATGTTACGAGATGCCGCATTTTACAACCCACCTGCATGACGAGGCCGGAACCAACGCGCTGGGCGCCGCCTTGGCCAGGGCTTTGCTGCCCGGACTGGCGATCCACCTGCACGGCGACCTGGGCGCCGGCAAGACCGCGCTGACCCGCGCCCTGCTGCATGCCGCCGGCCACCAGGGCCACGTCAAGAGCCCAACTTACACCTTGGTGGAACCTTATACGATCCAGATAGCCCAACAGGCGGTCGAGGTGATGCACTTCGATTTGTACCGGATGGCCAGCCCGGATGAATTCCTGGAAGCCGGTTTCCGTGAATACTTCAACCCCGACACCATCTGTATCGTCGAATGGCCGGAAAAAGCGGACACCGCGTTGCCGCCGCCCGACATCAGCGTATTACTCAGTGTTTCCGGTGTTTCCGGCAAGGGACGTGATGTAGAATTGCAGGCGTTATCTGATAAGGGTAGTCAATGTCTCGCTCGACTGAAATTTGCACCAAACCTCTAAAATCAAAAATCCGCCGCACCATCCTCAAGGCCGGCAGTACTTTGCTCATTTCAGTACTGGCGCCGCTGTCGGCGCGCGCCGCGCAGATTGTCGCGGTACGGGTCTGGCCGGCAGATGACTACACCCGCGTCACGCTGGAAAACGACGCTGAACTGAAAACCACCCATTTCCTGGTGCAAAATCCGGATCGCATGGTGGTCGACATCGAAGGCATCGAACTCAATCCGACCCTGAAAGAACTAGTCGCCAAGATCCAGCCTAACGACCCCTATATCAAGCAAGTCCGGGTCGGCCAGAACCGCCCGAATGTGGTGCGGCTGGTGTTCGACCTCAAGGAAGAAGTCAAACCGCAGGTGTTTACCCTGGCGCCGGTAGGCGGTTACCAGCACCGGCTGGTGTTCGACCTGTATCCGGTCAATCCGCCCGATCCGATCCAGGCGATGATAGAAAAAGGCGAATGGCCGTCCGCCAACCCGGGTGAAATCGCGCCGCCGGTGGCGCAGACCAAGCCAGAGCAAAAACCGACGCCACCGTTGCAGCCGCAGCCCGAGCAGCCGCCGGTCGCCCGCATTGACCCGAAACCAGATCGCACCACGACCCTGACGCGCATGATCACGATCGCGCTTGATCCCGGCCATGGCGGTGAAGATCCGGGCGCCACCGGGCGCGGCGGCAACCGTGAAAAAGACGTGGTGCTGTCCATCGCCAAACGGCTCAAGGCCAAGATCGAGCAGCAGCCGAACATGCGGGTGATGCTGACGCGCGATGCCGATTTTTTCGTGCCGCTCGGGGTCCGGGTGCAGAAGGCCCGCAAGGTGCAGGCCGACCTGTTCGTCTCCATCCATGCCGACGCCTTTGTCACGCCGACCGCGCGCGGCTCCTCGGTATTCGCCTTGTCGGAAAAAGGCGCCAGCTCCACCGCTGCGCGCTGGCTGGCCAACAAGGAAAACTCGGCCGACCTGATCGGCGGCATCAACATCAAGAGCCATGACCGCCAGCTGGCCAGCGTGCTGCTGGATCTGTCGACCACGGCGCAGATCAACGACAGCATGAAGCTCGGCAGCGCTGTGCTGAGCGAAATCGGCGGCATCAACAAGCTGCATAAGGGCGCGGTGGAACAAGCCGGTTTTGCGGTGCTGAAAGCGCCTGACATCCCGAGCATCCTGATTGAAACCGCCTTCATTTCGAATCCGGAAGAAGAAGCCAGGCTGACCGACAATGCTTACCAGGACCAGATGGCCGATGCGGTCCTGAAAGGCATCAAGAAGTATTTTGCCCACAATCCGCCGCTGGCGCGGAATCGTCTGACCTAAGCTGGCAGGCGGGGACAAAAAAAGGGCGCGCTGCAAGTTTGCAACGCGCCCTTTCTTCATCCGGCGTCGGCAGCGTTTATACGCCGCGCATTTTTTTGTAAAACTTCCACAGGCCGCCCAGCGCCACCGGCACCACCGCCGCGCCGACGCCGATCAGCACGATGGTGTTCAGGTGATCGCGGATGACCGGGATGTTGCCGAAGAAGTATCCGGCGGAAACCAGGCCGACCACCCAGATCAGGGCGCCGGTGATATTGAAGAACTGGAATTTGGAGAAAGTCATTTCCGACACGCCGGCCACAAACGGCGCAAAAGTCCGCACGATAGGCACAAAACGCGACAGAATGATGGTCTTGCCGCCGTGGTGTTCATAGAACGCGTGGGTTTTTTGCAGGGCCTTCTTGTCCAGCCATCGATAATCGTGGGTGTAGACCTTATGCCCGATCAGGCTGCCTATCCAGTAGTTGAGCGTGTTGCCGGTGGTGGCGGCGACGATCAGCAGCCCCATCAGCACCCAGATGTTCATCTCGCCGCTGGCGCAAAACGCCCCGCCGATGAATAACAGGGTGTCGCCAGGCAAGAACGGCAGCACCACCAGGCCGGTTTCGCAGAAAACTATCAGGAACAGGACCATGTAGATCAGGCTGCCATATTCCTTGATCAAGAAGCCAAGGGATTTGTCGACATGCAGGATGATGTCGACGAATTGCATAAAGTCCATAGTCCGTGTTCCTCAGTTAAGCGCTTTTATGATTGGAAAGTCTTATGCACACTGACTTTCTTTTGTTGAATAAAGTTCACCTCTTTGGCAGCAGCGCTGCCAGGAAACCCGGACCACTTTTCCTCAGGGTGCGCCGGAATAATACACTACCGAAGACAGCGCAAACTGAGATTTGGCAATTGCCAGCGCCGGCACAGGCGCAGGCAACCGCCGGCCCCGGCTTCGGCTGCAGCTTCGGTATAATCGCTGCATGAATCCACCGCTCTCCCCTATCCGCGCCATCCAGCAGCTGCCCGACAACCTGATTTCGCAAATTGCGGCAGGCGAGGTGGTCGAACGGCCGTCCGCCGTGGTCAAGGAATTGCTGGAAAACGCGCTCGACGCCGGCGCCAGCCAAATCACGGTGCGGCTGGAACAAGGCGGCGTCAAACGCATCGCCATCACCGACAATGGCCGCGGCATAGCACCGGAACAGCTGCCGCTGGCGCTGGCGCGCCATGCCACTTCAAAAATCAGCTCGCTGCACGACCTGGAAAATGTCGCCACGCTGGGATTCCGCGGCGAAGCGCTGGCGTCTATCGCCTCGGTATCGCAGCTGACCCTGACCTCGCGCACCGCCGACGCCGCCCACGCCTCGGAAATCGACGGCAGCACGCTGGCCGTGACGCCGTCCTCCGGCGCCCAAGGCACCACGGTCGACGTCCAGGACCTGTATTTCAATACCCCGGCCAGGCGCAAATTCCTCAAATCTGAGCAGACCGAATTCGGCCACTGCGCCGAAGTAGTGCGACGCATCGCACTGGCGCGCCCTGATGTATCGTTTTCGCTGACCCATAACGGCAAGACTGTCGACCACTGGAACATCACTGAAATCGCCAAGCGCAGCGCCAGCATCCTCGGCAACGAATTCGCCAACGCCCGCCTGGCGCTGGACGAAGGCGCCGGCCCGCTGCGCCTGCACGGTTTTGTCGGCTTGCCGACCGCCTCCAAGGCGCGCGCCGACGCCCAGTACTTCTACGTCAACGGCCGCTTCGTGCGCGACAAGCTGCTGGTGCATGCCGTGCGCGCCGCTTACCAGGACGTGCTGCACGGCGACCGCTACCCGTCGTATGTGCTGGGGCTGGACCTCGACCCGGCGCTGGTCGACGTCAATGTCCATCCCTCGAAAATCGAAGTGCGCTTCCGCGACAGCCGCTCGGTGCACCAGTTTGTATTCCACGCGGTCAGCCGTGCGCTGGCGCAAACCTCCGCCACCTCGTTCGGCGCGACGCCGGCGCCGCTGCCATCGCCCAGCGGCGCGATGCCTTGGATACGCGGCTCGCAGGAACACCTGCAAGCGATCCTGCAACCCAATGCTCAGGTACCTCAACAGCAGACCTCGTTCGGTCCGCAATTTGTCCCAGCCGCCAATGGCGTGGCGCAAACCACGGCCAATTACGGCGCGCTGTTTTCCGGCAATGAACGTAGCGCGGACGGCGCCCCGGTTTATCCGGCAACGCCGCAACTTGCCAGCCAGACCCTGCCGAGCGACGATTTCCCGCTGGGTTTCGCGCTGGCCCAGCTGCACGGCATTTACATCCTTGCGCAAAACACCAAAGGCCTGGTGCTGGTCGACATGCACGCCGCCCATGAACGCATCCTGTACGAGCAGCTGAAAGGCGCATTGGACGAGGATGCGATGCAGGTCCAGCCGCTGCTGATCCCGGTCACCTTCTTTGCCGATGCGGTGGAAGTCGGCACCGCAGAAGAAAACCGCGAAACCCTGCACGCGCTGGGCTTCGACATCGCCGCGATCTCACCCACTACATTGGCCGTGCGCTCGGTCCCGGCCCTGCTGAAAAATGCCGACGCCCAGACCCTGGCGCGCGACGTGTTGCGCGACGTGCGCGAATTCGGCGGCTCGCGGGTCCTGGTCGAACGCCGCAACGAACTGCTCGGCACCCTCGCCTGCCATACTGCGGTACGCGCTAACCGCAGCTTGACGGCGCCGGAAATGAACGCCCTGCTGCGGCAGATGGAAGCCACCGAACGCGCCGACCAGTGCAACCACGGCCGCCCCACCTGGAGCCAGCTGGCGCTGTCGGACCTGGACAAATTATTCTTGCGCGGCCAATAAGCGGTATGCCTTCTCAACCCGCAACATCAACCTCGGCCACAGCGAAGCCGCTGGTAATCGCCATCATGGGCCCCACGGCTTCCGGCAAGACCGCCGCCGCACTGAAAATCGCCAGACATATCCCGTCCGAAATCATCTCGGTCGATTCAGCCCTGGTGTACCGCGGCATGGACATCGGCACCGCCAAACCCAGCCGCGACGAACTTGCGGCGGCGCCGCACCACCTGATCGACATCATGGAGCCGACGCAATCCTATTCAGCCATGCAGTTCCGCGACGACGCGCTGCGCCTGTCTGCCGAGATCCATGGACGCGGCAAGCTGGTGCTGATGGTCGGCGGCACCATGCTGTATTTCAAGGCCTTGCGCGACGGCCTTGACGACTTGCCGCAAGCCGATCCCGCACTGCGCGCCAGGCTGGATGCAGAAGCCGCCTTGATCGGGGTGCCCGGCATGCACGCCAAGCTGGCGCAGCTGGACCCCGTGACCGCCGCCCGCCTGAAACCCAACGACAGCCAGCGCATCCAGCGCGCCCTGGAAATCATCGAACTGAGCGGCCAGACCATGTCCTCGCTGCTGACCGACCGGCCGGCGCCGGATCTGCCCTTCGACATTTTTCCGATCGCCTTGGAACCGTCAGACCGCAGCGTGCTGCACGAGCGTATCGCACGCCGCTTCGACCTGATGCTGGATCCGCAAAGCGGCGGCCTGGTCGGCGAAGTCAAAACCCTGCGCGCCCGCGGCGACCTGCACCTCGGCCTGCCGTCCATGCGCTGCGTCGGCTACCGCCAGACCTGGGAATACCTGGACGGACTGTATGGCTACCAGGAACTGCGCGAAAAAGGCATCGCCGCCACCCGCCAGCTGGCCAAGCGCCAGCTGACCTGGCTGCGCTCCATGCCGGAACGGATCGTGATCGACTGCATTGGCGACCATGTTGCCGATACGGCGCTGGAGACTGTAACAACAGCCCTCAAGCAGCGATAACGCTACGAAATTGCCCTTGGGAAGCGTCCTGAACCTGTTTTTCTTGACAGCATTTGGAGAAATGCTTCATAATTTAGGGCTTCATTGGTGATATAGCTCAGTTGGTTAGAGCACAGCACTCATAATGCTGGGGTCGGTGGTTCAAGTCCACCTATCACCACCAAGAACACGTTTCAAGAAGTCCGGCAACGTACAAAAACCCGCCTTTAGCCTTGTGCTGATGCGGGTTTTTTGTTGCATGACGTCCGGCATCGTCGATTTGCATTTGATCTTTTTGACGGTATCTACATACACCGCGGAACAGGTGCCGTCAAAATGACAAAATTAGCCACTCCGTCCACATGCAAGCCATTCGAACAATACATATCTGTCGCCTGTTCTGAATAAAAGACGTGATTTGAGGGACGCAAGCCAGGTTTGGCACACTCATTGATACCGAATAGCGGGATGACATCTCGATTTAGGGCAGACCTTTTTATCAATCATAACGTTGTAGTCTTCCAATCTCTTACGTCCATCGCCTGAATCAGTCGTATAGATAAAACGCATACTTGATTGATATGGCAGATATGGGCGGGCTGACTCATTCAGCAGCGGCTTTATCAGTGCAGCGATACTCAGTGCGAAAACAACCGCGATTTGAATGGTTTTATGTAATGGCCCTATGGTTTCCCATGTCTTGTATAACAAGATTCCTTGAGCTACTACCACAAAATATTGGGTTCGATTCCAAAGCAGGGGAAATTGCCAGAAAACCGCTTCTACAATGATCATCAAAAGCAACGAAAGCATCAGTGATTTTTCTAGGCGAGAATTGACATCGACAATTTTTGAAAAATAAAAAAAAGTAAAAATATTAACCAGAAAATATACTGTTGCACCCAAGCTTTTGGGAGCAGGTCCGATGCTCTGATAGTCCTGAAGTTTTTTTGCGATAAAGCTGAAATGAATATGCTCAGTTATTTTTCCCAAAGCATCGAACAAACCAAATCCGGAAAAGAAAAAGGCTGCCAGACCCAGCAAAATTGGAATTTTGAATTCAATGATTTTTTTATAGCCAAAAGTGAGAAATATCGGGGCTAGCATTACGCTGGAATACTGAAAACACACCCCAATCAGGAACAGTACTAGTGTAGAAAAATACGTTGATTTGTCGAACCTGATGAGCGCCAGCATGATGAATGACAGTGCGATCGACTGCCTGGCAATCCCCATCTGAACCAACAGATATACCCAGCAAAAATAAATGGCAAATGAAAAAATAACGTTCGCCCGGCAGTACCTGACAAAAACATAGAATGTGATGCCATTAAAAAGAGCGACGATAAAGTAAAGCGTCTGGATCGTGCCGCCAAAAGTCTTTATTGTTGAAAGCAAGATGACGAATAAAGGCTCCATTGGTTTAAGCGCATCTGGCAGATGAAAAAAGGATAATCGCAAAAGCGTAGGCGCCGCTGCCACCGCTTGCTCATAAGCGATCCAATCATATCCAGTCTCCCAGCGCAAACCCGCAAGCCCCACAAAAGCGAGGATGACAATACCGGCCAGCAATGGATACAGATCTTTACGATATTCGGTAACAAGGACAAAAAGCCAAAAAACAAACGCTAGGGATAAGTAAAAGATCAAATTTCCACCATTCTTTATCAGTCAAAATAATATTGCTTTTAAGTAAAAATTATAACTGACTAACTCTTGCCTCCGTAGTCGACGATAGCTATACCCTGCCCGTTACAAAAATGGCCTGTCTAAGACAGGCCATTTTTGTTTTATCACACACTAAATCCGTCAGGCATCATCGTCCAGCCCAGCAATCGGCAGTGCTTGCTGCGGGTGTCGCCCCGTTCTTTGTAGTTCTCGTGCCAGTGTTATCCAAAAGAAAAGTCCCGCATTTGTCGTTTTTCACCGGCGCCGCCGACAGTGTAAAAGTGCTGGCGCTCGACGCACTGATAGTAAAAGCATATTTGGGGTTGGCGCTCGCTGGCATTGCTGGCAAGGTAAGGGCCGCGCCTCCGGGCTGATAACTATTGTTAACGGTGTACTGCTGCTGCATCCAGTTGGCATACTGCAGCAATGCCGCCATTGCACCAGCTCGATCGCCACGCTGCACGTAGGACCGATAACTAGGGACGGCAACGGCGGCAAGAATAGAAATCACCACTACCACGATCATCAGCTCGATTAACGTAAAACCACGCTGCTTGTTTGCATTTCTGAATTTCATCGATATCCCCTTGATTCAAACCGGTATCTATATTTCTTAATTTGGCTTGATCGATAATTGTCGCCAGCGGCGCACTGCTACACCAGACAGCTTCACGTCAAGGCAACTGACCACCCCATCAACACCGACCGTTCGTATGCACTGTGGCGACGGAGGTGGATTCGGCGGCCATACCCCACTACCTGTCGTACCCGGAATGGCAGCCGCACTCCAGTTGGTACCGGTTGTCGTCCCAGGCTGGGTTATCTGGTACTGCGGTGCATAAGCTCCTGTCAAGAAATTCACGCCCATGCTAAATGACACCCCGCCGCCAGCACAAGGATCTGTAGTATTCGGAGTAAACGAAGTCGTCAGCAAGAGAATATTTTTCTGAAGCTGCAGATCGCCGACGGTGCGCTCGCCCGGGTCAAGATAATCGATGTACCAGCCACGTTGCGATGCCCATGCAATGGGATTCTTACTCAGGGTTCGGCCTACTGCGGTTCCCCCGATCGAAACGCTCGTCAAAACTTGCGCCTGCAGTTGGCTACGGCCAGTTACAGCTGCTGCTCCAGGTTTATCCCAGATGCCATACACGCTCTGAATTGCGGTGGAGGCTAGATCTGTCGTCTCATAGAATTTCCCTGTACCGATCATCACCATATAGCCGCCCATCGGATGGACTGCCAATAACGGTTTTTGTACAATCGGCTGGATGACAGAATTCGCATTCTTCGCAACAAACAATGAACTGGCGGTCCATTTCGTGGTATCGGTAGCATTGCTTAAATCAAATTTCCAGAGATTTCCTTGCAAATCCCCTGCATACGCACCAACCAGCTGACGGCTGGCATTGAACAACAAGGCTGGAGCCGATAAGCCGTTCGGCGACGTGGAACTGCCTACCCCGGTGTCAATTTTTTGAATCAGAGCGCCTGTCTGGACATTCACCATATATAACACCGCATGACCATTGGCACTGTTGTAGCCATTGCCAAAAATCGCTGCCCATTGCCCATTGGCCAGCAGCACCACAGCCGGAGCACCTAGCACATTGCCCATATCGGCATCGGTACCGGAGTTATTGTATTCCCACATAACACTACTCTTGTTCAAAGAGCCCGGCGCCGTGACATCTATCGCAAAAACGCTGTTCGCACCGGCTCCAGTAGTCCCCAGCAAAATATTCTTCCAGGTGCTGCCGATATAAGCGTCCCCTTCCGCCAGCGGTCCATCAACAAAATAGTGATGGCCGTAATTGGGATCGCTCAAGGTTTTCAGATTCGGGTAAACACTGTTCGGTACAAAAGCGAATTTTTCAGTGCCGTCGCTTGGGGAAAACGCGTGCAACATGCCATCGTTGGCGCCCACATACAACATCGCGCTACGCGTAGCCTTGGTGTTGTTAACAAAAGTTGTATAAGCGCTGCCACCGCCATTTGCCGTCGGCAACACCGAATATCCCGAATCGCTGGTTTGGACATACAAGGGCGCCGAGTTGACGATATCTCCAAGTTTATACTGGCGGTAACGGAAGGTCCCGGTGCCAGTGCCGTCAGACGCCTGCTCCAGGGCCGAATTACCTCTCAGGTAATCCACGACATCGCTTGATCCCAATGCGGTTTGCTGGCTGTTGGTGCCAGATGTCAAATTGCCCCAGGAAAAATCGACGCCGGCTTTCGAAGTAGGATTCCAGGTAACGATGTTCCGTTTCGTATGATCCGCAGGCAGCAATGTCGCGGCGTCCCACTGAAATGCTCCTGTAGATCCATCAGTTGTAATAGCATTGGCCGTCAAGTGCCCGATCCAGACGCCCGCATCAAAACTCGCGGTGTAAGCATACGTGTTACTTTGAGCAACACCACCCTGGTTATTCGCCTGGCCGCCGCCGGAACCTGTGCTGCGGCCGATTTCTGCCAAAATACTGTTAAGGCCGGCCCGCAGGGCCTGAGGGCTCTTTGCGCTGAAATAGCTGCCATGGCCGTTGACCGCAGCATGCCATAAATCATCAATTGCCGACTTGCTGTCCGCCGCAGGTTTCGGCCAGTTGGCGGCTCCGTTCTTGATGTCAAAATAAGCGCCGCTGGTTGCAGTCTTATAATCCGATCGATACGTTAGCTGGCCGTTGGCGCCAAGACCAATGGTATGAGTCGTCATGTGCTGCCAGGTTGCGGGGTCGGTCGCCGTCGCTTTGATTTTTCCTGCCGTACTGCTGATCCCCGACCTGATGCCCACGTCGGTAACCCAATATTTCATCGCTGTATCTGCCAGCGTATTCGAAGAGGCTGTCGGGCCTTGATAAAAAGGGTTTGGGAACTGACTGCCTGTCGTCAGCGCACCGCCAGAAACCGGATCCTTGGCGACCGGCGCCGGCAACGCAGGCACCTTGCCATCCTGGTCGCCTATTGAGGTCGGAACAGTCCCGTTCCAATAACCGTCTGTCGAAAGTATCGTGAAATTGGCCTGGCATTTCAATTGAATCGGATCCGGCGTCCCACTTGGCGCGCCGTTTATGCCGTTACCTGTGTAATATTGTCCTACCTGATTCAGGGCATCAATGAGCGGTGTCCCACCGGACGGTACGATGGCGTACAGTTTGCTATACCACTTGTTTTTTTGAGTGGTATCGAAACTGTTCAGCGCCAGAAAATTGCTGGAGTTGGCGTTAATCGTCGCAAAGCCGACGCGGAAACGATTATTAATGCCGGCGAACGCCAATCCCAGCGAAGTTTTTGTCATCAGAATCCGCGTCCGATAGTAAGAAAACCAGTTGGCAAAGTTTTGAAGTTCTTCGGCATAGCTGCAACTGGTTGTGCTTGCAACGCAATCCTTGCGATCTGCACCGCGTGGATATGTAGCGCCAGAAACAATATCTACACGTTTATAGTTCGTGAGGGAATTTTGAGAATCCGAGCCATCCGGTATCCCGCTTCCTGCTACTGTCGATACTTTGGCTCCGGTTTGGGTCCCTTTTTCCGTTCCTATCCAGTTGTAATAAAAGGCATAGCGCGCGCCAAGGGTTGGATAATTTGAGCTCTTGCTAGCCTGACAGTTCGAATTTGTGGCAAAGGACTTTGCAGCATAGAGCGGGAGAGTGATGGGCGATCCGTAGTAACACGTTGCACTCAAATCGCTTAACGTAGTAGTGGTATTCAGATAGGGATCAATAATGGTAGTCTTGGTGTTGGCAGGAGACATGGAACTGACTCCGTCAACCTTCGACACCCCCGGCGTGTACAGAATCGCTGGATTGTAGTAAATCTGATTCCAGCTGCTGGAGTAATAGGCGAGCTTGTCTTTAAGGCCATCAGCATTATTTGGACCAGTCGCTGTATATTCGTAGGTAGCATCTTCACCGGTAACGCTTCCCCACGCCATACTGCCGGAATTGTCCAGCATGTACATGATGTTTGGCGGCGGCGGCACCGGCAGGAACAGCGGCGCTTGGGCGATTTCAGCGAGCGCTACTCCCGAGATCGCGGCCATTCCCAGGCATGCGCAATGCGCGGCCAGCTTCAGCAACCGGCCAAGCGGCATATGCCGCGATACACTCATTCGTAACATGAAGTACTCCCTACACTCAGAATTTTAGATAACTTTGCAGTAACACCACTGCATTATTTGTGACATCCGTGCCGCGCCCGGTTATCCGGTATACCTTGTCGGTCAAGTCGCGCTTGGGCTGCGTCGGTCCCAGGCCTATCGTGGCTGTGACATCTTCGATGATGCATTGCGGCTGCGGAGGAGTCCCGCCAGTCCAGGAAACGCCGTTAGGCAGGGCAACTGCGGGCAGTTTGGCGGTTGTCGCCGGCGCCGAGGTTCCCCAGGTTGCACTGTTGTCCCATACGCTTGGACTGGTGGTCGAAGTCGTCAGCATGCTGCTCAAGGGTTTGCCGCCGATAGAATTGTTTTGCGCTCCGGCTTCGCAATACCGCAATGCTCTCTCGGCCGCCTGGAAAGCCGCCTGCTGGTTGCGTGTATTTGCCGCCATCTTTTCATCCAGTGTCACATTGCGGATAGCGACTGTGCCAATCAGCATCATGACGACCAGGAAAATCAGCACCATCGGCAGTGCAATGCCTGATTGCTGGAGTTTTGTCTTTGCCATAAACATGTCTGGTAAGTTGGTCCGGTGCGAATTAGTTGATCAGGCTGGGAGTAGCGTTGTTACGCAAGGTAAATACCTGCGTCATGGTGGTATGCAGCAGATGATCCGATGCAGTAACCGACTGGCCGCTGCAATTGGTGTACGTCTGGCCCGCGCTCGTCGATATCACATTGTTGGAACTGTGGATATCCAGGCATACGGTGGCCGTTATCACCGTGCCCCATCCAGCCCGGTTATTGTCATTAAAGGCCACCGCGCCAGCAGTACTCGCATTGACCCCCGTTTGCGTCGGCACATACTTGCTGGCGGTATCAACTCCATAAGTGACTTTCAACTGATCTACATTACTCAATATCTTCTGGGCGGTGCCGCCAGGATTTCCCATGCAATACAAGATCGACGTGGCGGCATCGCGGTAAAAACTATTGGTAATGAGGCCACCCTGTGTGGCCGTTGCGCCGATGGCCTTCACGCCGCTGCAATCGACTCCTGCGCCGCTGATCGGACTATTGGTCGCATCGTACGGCTCGCTGGTGTAGCTGACAGCAAACGCCGAGTCGGCGCCGGCCGCGCTGGCGCAGGCTGGTACCGTAGCAATCGGCATTGCAAAACCGTTATCGCAACCGATCAAGCCGGTCAATGTGGGGGCGCTCACCGGCGGAAAATCCGTCGTATTACCCGTGAGCATATTGCCGTAGCCGGCCTGCATCAGATTGCGGCCGATCAGATTCAAGGCGAAGCGCCCGTCTTCCTGAATGCGCGCATTGTCATCGTTCAGGCGCGAACTGGATTTGCTATTGAAATACAGACTGCTGAGGAACAACATAAGGATCAGCCCTATCGTCACCGACACCAGCAATTCGACCAACGTAAAACCCCGCATGCTGCGACGCAGATTACCTGTATTCATTTGAGAAATCATCATGGCGTCACCACAGTCAAAAAGCAGCGCACTGCAGCTTTATCGTTAGCGCTGAACCCGCCGGGGAACACTGAGTTGTCGCACCCCGAGTCCGTAGCTGTTTTATCTGGTTCGCTGAAATAAACCGTCACGACAAAACCGTTGGTGCTGTCGCCGGATACCGTACCCCAACCGCCCGCCATCGCATTGCTCATGGAAAGGCGCCAGTTGTATATATCCTGGGTAGCGATCTCCGCCGGTGTGCAGGCTCCGCTCACCGCACAAGCCGCCGCAGTCGAATTGGCCGGATACGTTTTGTCGGTGATATACCCGCCAGCATTGGCGCCAGCCGCATTGGCGCGTATCCGGTCGCCGATGTCGGCACTGTACTGGCTGGCCAAAGAACGAAAATTCGCCACCTTTTGATAGCGCAATGCTGCCACTTGCAAGCCAGCGAGACCGAGCAGCGCAAATGCCGAAATGGTGATCGCAATCAATACTTCGATCATGCCGACCCCGCGTTGCCGACCGGATCTATGCAATATTTTTTTGTTGAGAAAAGCCATATTTCCTATCTCTCTTCCGTCTTAACACGCATCGCCAGGCTTGATAGCCCTGGTTCGCCCGCTTGGATCAAAACAGACCAGTCGTGAAAATTTGGTGTTGAATGCAAACGTAAAATAGCCAGGAGGCGCCGCTATGGGCGCACCCATGGCGTTATAAGTGATAGAGGTGGCGGTAGACGCAGGTACAAGACTAGTGCCGCTGGTAAAAGCTCCTTGACGCGCCAAAATCAGATGGGCGGACCCTGCTGCGGTGGTAGGGGTATCGGACGCCGTGCCGACATATACCAGCCAGCCGTCTTTCCAATCGCTGCCGCTGGTGTCGCAGACATTTGATCCGGTTTCTGCTCCAACGCTGCGGCAAATAGTTACTGCGCCAGCGCGTTGAATCGCTTCGGAGCGAGTCAGCATGGTGGCGGCAATGAATTCATTTACATTGCCGGATAAACGATTCTGGCTGATGAAATTGCCCATGGCCGGCATGCCGACTGCGGCCAGGATCGCCACCACAGCGATAGTGGTGATCAATTCGAGTAAGGTAAAACCTTTGCTGATATCAGGCATGGTGTACTTGTTGTTCTTTTCAAAAGATAAGGCAGTCTCAGCATTTCTTTGCACGCTACACTCCCCCCGGAAAACGTCGATTGCAACCGATGCCAAATTATAGGTTTTACATTTCCACAAAGAAACCATTTCAGCCCCCGTCCGTCGCCGCCAAAATACCACTCATCAACAATCATTACCAAAAACACAATTACATACATATTCCCTTGAATTCCCGGCCAAACGCCGAACACCGAACGCCCCCTCCCTACCTCATCAATCCACCCGCCAAATGCTATAATCCGCGCTTCCCGCAAACGGGCCGATAGTCCCCCGGAACGCGGCCCGGCACCGACGCAACAAACGGATCGCGCATGCGCGTCCGGCAATGCTGGTCACTTTGAGCTGTCCCTAAAAGATTGTTTTCAACACCATGCACAGATGCGGCATGGTTTTCATTGAATGGAGTTTGCTATGTCGGCAACAATGCGGCCCGTCCGCCTGCTCATGATCTTCCTGCTGGCGACGCTGGCCTTTTCCGCGATGGCGGTGAACCGCGATTTCCCGGCTTCGGCCTTGCGCGGCAAATTGACTATCACCGATTACCCGAACGTCACGGTCAATGGCAATGCGCTGCGGCTGTCGCCCGGATCGCGCATCTGGAATACCCAGCAATTGACCCAGATCCCCAGCTCTCTGGGCGCGGATACTTACCAGGTGAATTACACCCTGAACATACAAGGCGATATCGACCGCGTCTGGATCCTGACCGCGGATGAAGCCGGCCAGAAGATCGAAGCGCAGCGCAATGGCATGAAGCGCTAGTTAAAAGGTAGTTATTAGGCAGTCATGGAAAAAACGATGCAAAAGAAAGTATTCATCAAGACCTTCGGGTGCCAGATGAACGAGTACGACTCGGACAAGATGGCCGACGTCCTGAACGCCTCCGATGGCTTGATCAAGACTGATCGCCCGGAAGATGCCGACGTGATCCTGCTGAATACCTGTTCTGTGCGCGAGAAGGCGCAGGAGAAAGTGTTTTCCGACCTCGGCCGCCTGCGCGAACTGAAACGCAACAATCCCGACCTGCTGATTGGCGTAGGCGGCTGCGTGGCTTCGCAAGAAGGCGCGGCGATCGTCAAACGCGCGCCGTATGTCGACATGGTGTTCGGTCCGCAGACCCTGCACCGCCTGCCGGAGATGATCAGCCAGCGGCGCGCCACCGGCCATTCGCAAGTCGACATCAGCTTTCCCGAAATCGAGAAATTCGACCACATGCCGCCGGCCAAGGTCGAGGGTGCGACCGCATTCGTCTCGATCATGGAAGGCTGCAGCAAATATTGCAGCTACTGCGTGGTGCCCTACACCCGCGGCGAGGAAGTCTCGCGCCGGTTTGAAGATGTCTTGACAGAGGTGGCCGGACTGGCCGAGCAGGGCGTCAAGGAAATCACGCTGCTGGGGCAAAACGTCAACGCCTTCCGCGGCGCCATGGCGGATGGCGAGATTGCCGATTTCGCGCTGCTGATCGAGTACATTGCCGAGATTCCCGGCATCGAGCGGATCCGCTTCGTCACCAGCCATCCCAAGGAATTCACGCAGCGCCTGATCGACACTTACGCCAAGGTGCCGAAGCTGGTCGACCACTTGTACCTGCCGGCGCAGCACGGTTCGGACCGCATCTTGTCAGCAATGAAGCGCGGCTACACCGTGCTGGAATACAAATCGGTAATCCGCCGCCTGCGCCAGGTCCGTCCCAACATCACGATTTCCAGCGACTTCATCGTTGGCTTCCCGGGCGAGACCGATGCCGATTTCGAGGCGCTGATGAAGCTGATCACCGACATAGGCTACGACAACAGCTTCAGTTTCATTTTCAGCCCGCGTCCCGGCACGCCGGCCGCCAACCTGCAGGACGACACGCCGCACGAAGTCAAGCTGAAGCGGCTGCAGCACCTGCAGGCGACGGTTGAAGCAAACATGGCCAAGATCAGTGAAGCGATGGTCGGTTCGGTGCAGCGTATCCTGGTGGAAGGTCCGTCCAAGAAGAATCCGGCCGAACTGCAGGGGCGCACCGAGAACAACCGGGTAGTCAATTTCGAGGCCGGCCCGAACGCCGCGCGCCTGGTCGGTGAACTGATCGACGTCAGGATTACGGAAACCCTCACCTATACCTTGCGCGGCGAAATCGTCGTCGCCGAATAGCTGGCAGCGCCCACCGACCAATCAAACAAGATAAACACAGCCCAGTTTGAAAACTAAAACCCCTACCCAGCCGCATTACTTCATCCCGCAACCGCTGGACAATACGCGGCTGGCGCACTTGTGCGGACCACTGGATGAAAACCTGCGGCAGATTTCCGCGGCGCTGGACGTGTCGATTTTCCGGCGCGGCGACAAATTCATCGCCGCCGGCGGCAATGCCGAACGCGCGGTGGAAATCCTCGACCAGTTTTACGCTGTCGCCAACAAAGTGATCTCGGTCGATGAGATCCAGCTGGCGCTGGTCGAGCAGCGCGCCAAACTGGGTATGAAACCAAAAGCCGCGAAAACCGCCAAGGGCAACGGCAAGGCCACCGGCGAAGCTGGCGCCGACACCAATGCCGATCCCGCGGATGCAGAGCTGACCGAAACGGATATCGAAAGTCCCGTGCTGAAAACCCGGCGCAGCGACCTGCGCGGCCGCACGCCGCACCAAAGCCAGTACATCCGTTCGATCCTGGAACATGACGTCACGCTGGGCATAGGCCCGGCCGGCACCGGCAAGACCTACCTGGCGGTTGCCTGCGCGGTAGACGCGCTGGAACGCGATGCGGTCAAGCGCATCGTGCTGACGCGGCCGGCGGTCGAGGCCGGCGAGCGGCTGGGTTTCCTGCCTGGCGACCTGGCGCAGAAAGTCGACCCCTACCTGCGCCCCCTGTACGACGCGCTATACGACTTGCTGGGTTTCGACCGCACCCAAAAGATGTTCGAGAAGCAGGCGATCGAGATCGCGCCGCTGGCTTACATGCGCGGCCGCACGCTGAACCATGCTTTCATCATCCTGGACGAGGCGCAAAACACCACGCCGGAACAGATGAAGATGTTCCTGACCCGGATCGGTTTCGGCAGCAAGGCCGTGGTCACCGGCGACGTCACCCAGATCGACTTGCAGCGCGGCCAGAAGAGCGGCCTGATCGATGCCATGAACATCCTGAAAGACGTGCGCGGCATCGCCTTTACCCGCTTCAACAGCAGCGACGTAGTGCGTCACCCCTTGGTGGCGCGCATTGTCGACGCTTATGAATCCGCGGCGCAGGCAGCGCCGGTGGCGTCCACCCATGGCGTCATCGAAGCCGCCACGCCGCAAGCCGTGAAACCTGCCAAACCGGTGCAGACCGGGATTACCAAAACAGCCCGGAATCGTAAGTAAGCGCAATGCCAAAAAAAAATAAACTCTCCCTGTCGGTGCAATACCCTGATCCGCGCCTGCAAGAAAGCGTGCCGCGTCCGCAGCTGCGGCGCTGGGTGCAAGCCGCCCTGTTGGCGCCGGCCGAACTGACGATCCGTTTTGTCGACGCCGACGAAGGCCGCGCCCTGAACCGCGACTATCGCGGCAAGGATTACGCCACCAACGTGCTGACCTTCGCTTATTCGGAAGACCAGGAAGAAAAAGAGCAAGACAGCGGCATTACCCAGGCCGACATCATCCTGTGCACCGACGTCTTGCAGCGCGAAGCGGAAGAACAAGGCAAGACGCTGGTGGAACATGCCGCCCACCTGGTGGTGCATGGCGTCCTGCATGCGCAAGGTTATGACCATGAAGACGACGAAGAAGCGATTGAAATGGAAAGCCTGGAAATCGAAATATTGGACAACCTTGGCTGGCCTAACCCCTACGCCGACCGATAATTTCCCCGCTCCCCGATAAAACGCCGCTTCTGCGGCGTTTTTCATTTCTGAGTCGATTTTTTATTTTTTCTTAAAAATCAATAACTTGCAGATACAAACGTTGCCGCCGAGACATTACATATCTTCGCTTATCTTTTTTATTAATAAGATTATGATGAATTCATGTAATGAACCGAGCTGGCCCGCGACTAAGCCACATGAAAACCAACATTGCTCAGTTGCCGGAGACTATCGTGAACCAAATCAAGCCTCCCGTCGTTCACCCGATCTGGCTGCGCGTCACCCACTGGCTCAACGCGCTGGCCGTGATCATCATGATCCTGAGCGGCTGGCGCATCTATAACGCATCGCCGATTTTCCCGTTTCGTATTCCCAGCGAATGGACGCTGGGCGGCTGGCTGGGCGGCGCCTTGCAATGGCATTTTGCGGCGATGTGGCTGCTGTTCTTCAACGGTCTGGTTTACCTGCTGCTGAATACCGGCAGCGGTCGCCTGTGGAAGAAATTCCTGCCGCTGCGCCCCACCGAAGTGGTGCAAGACTTCGTCAAAGCCCTGCGCGGCAAGCTGCAGCACGACGCGCTCGACCACTACAACGCAGTCCAGAAACTGGCGTATGTCTCGGTCATCCTGGACTTGATCCTGCTGGTGGTGTCGGGCCTGGCGATCTGGAAATCGGTGCAGTTCCCGCTGCTGCGCGAACTGATGGGCGGCTTCGACAACGCCCGGGTCGTGCATTTCTGCGCGATGAGCTTCCTGGTCGCATTTATCGTGGTGCACATCATCATGGTGGCGCTGGTTCCACGCACGCTGCTGGCCATGCTGCGCGGCCGTTAAGGTGAATTGAGACAATCATGTTCAAGAAAAATATCAACCTGGCGCTCGATACCGAATCGATACTGAAAGACGCCCAACGCGAACTGGCGTTGCCGTCGCGCCGCCTGTTTGCGAAACGTGCGCTCACCCTGGGCGGCCTGTCGCTGCTGACCGGCTGCAACATTACCGACGAGCCGTCCGTCAACAGCATGCTGGAACGCATCTCGCGCATGAACGACGGCGTGCAGGGATGGCTGTTCGATCCGAAGCGCCTGGCGCCGACGTATACCCAGGCTGAAATGACCCGCCCGTTTCCCTTCAATGCGTTTTACGCCATCGAGGAAGTGCCGGAAATCGACGGCGACGATTATCGGCTCGAAATCAGTGGCCTGGTAAGCGACAAACGCTCCTGGACATTGCAGCAGCTGCACAAGCTGCCGCAGAACGAGCAGATCACACGCCACATCTGCGTCGAAGGCTGGAGCGCCATCGGCCGCTGGGGCGGCGTTCCGTTCTCTTATTTCCTGAAGCAGATCGGCGCCGACCTGAGCGCCAAATATATCGATTTCAAATGCGGCGACGATTACCACACCAGCATCGACATGCCGACCGCATTGCATCCGCAGACCCAGCTGACCTTGACTTACGACGGCCAGATCCTGCCGCCGAAATACGGTTTCCCGATGAAACTGCGGATGCCGACCAAACTTGGCTACAAGAATCCGAAACACATTACTTCAATCGAAGTAACAAACTCGTACCCCGGCGGTTACTGGGAAGACCAGGGGTACAACTGGTTCGGCGGTGCTTAGGCTGGCGAGCAGCCGGCAACATTCGCTGATTTTTACGGCACTTTTGCCACTTTTACCTGGAGATTCAAATGAAAAAAAGCCTCACAACCCTGTTGGTTACCTGCCTGATGATGACAGCCGGCGGCGTCTATGCACAAGATGCCATGTCGAAGGACGCCATGTCCAAAGATGCTATGTCCAAGGATGCGATGTCCAAGGACGCCATGTCGAAAGATGCAATGGGCAAGGATGCCATGGACAAGCCGGGCATGGCCAAAGATGCAATGAAAAAGAAAGCCCATACCAAAAAAGACGCGATGTCCAAGGATGCAATGGGCAAAGATGCAATGGGTAAGGACGCCATGGGCAAGGACGGCATGGCTAAAGATGGAATGAGCAAATAATCATCTTTATTACCGCCCGGCGGACCATGTTTTCGGGCATGGTCCGCTTTTTTATGCAAAAAATTGCCTCCCGGAACTGCGATCTGAGCCTGCGGTCACACGCGTTTCGTCGTCCTGTCACATATTTGTTGTATGCTATTGCTTCCAAAACAATGTGAAACCAAGGCTAACGCCATATGCCAGAGCACCCTAGTAGCGTCAAATCATTTGACGCTAAACCCCACCGGTCGTTATTCGAACGCCTGACCGCACTGATTTCTCCTGAACCTGAAAACCGCGCCGAACTGCTCGACGTGCTGCAAGACGCACACGAACGCAACCTGATCGACGCCGATGCGCTGTCGATGATCGAAGGCGTGTTCCAGGTCTCCGACCTCTCCGCCCGCGACATCATGATCCCGCGTTCGCAAATGGACATGATCGACGTCACCAAACCGATAGAAGACTGGATGCCGGAAGTCTTGTCGACCGCCCACTCGCGCTTCCCTGCCGTCGATGGCGAGCGCGACAAGGTGATCGGCATCCTGCTGGCGAAAGACTTGCTGCGCTATTACGCCGAAGAGTCTTTCGACGTGCGCGACATGCTGCGGCCGGCGGTCTTCATCCCGGAATCGAAACGCCTCAACGTCCTGCTGCGCGATTTCCGCGCCAACCGCAACCACATGGCGATCGTGGTCGACGAATACGGCGGCGTCGCCGGCCTGATCACGATTGAAGACGTGCTGGAACAGATCGTCGGCGATATCGAGGACGAGTACGACTTCGACGAAGAAGAAGACAATATCCTGGCCATCCGCGACGGCGACCACGGCGGCCGCTGGCGCGTCAAGGCGCTGACCGAAATCGAACAGTTCAACGAAACGCTGGAGACGGCGCTGGTCGACGAAGACGTCGACACCATCGGCGGCCTGGTCGCCAACCACCTGGGACGCGTGCCGCGCAAGGGCGACGAGTTCACGATAGACAATGTGCGCTTTGAAGTGCTGCGCGCCGACGCGCGCCAGGTGCATGTCTTGCTGGTCGAAAAACTGTCGGAATCGGCTCAGGAAGAATCCTGAAAAGAGCGTGGGCCGGCCCGCCTGCCGTGCCGGCCCACTCCATCCAAGAGCAAGATAAGAGCAAAACAAGAGCAAGACCGCCGCTGCCCATGAGTTTTCGCCTGACTTCAATTCCTAAACTTCCCCTGCTGCTGCCGCTGGCCGCCCTCACCGGCGCCATCAACGTGTTCGCCTTCGCGCCGTACGGATTGTGGCCGCTGCAACTGCTGACGCTGGCGCTGTTCGTGTTCTGCCTGATCCGCGTCCCCACCATCAAGCATGGCGCCCTGCTGGGCTGGGCCTACAGCTTCGGCTGGGTGGCGCACGGCGTCTACTGGATTTATATTTCGCTGCACGACTTTGGCGGTTTGCCGGGCTGGCTGACGGCGTTGGCGATAGCATTGCTGGCGGCGATCATGGGGCTGTACACAGCTATGGGCACCGCTGCCGCGCTGTGGCTGCGGCGCCGCTGGTCGGCTTCGCCGCTGCTGTTTGCGCTGGCGATTTTTCCGGCCCTGTGGGCGCTGACGGAATGGCTGCGCGGCTGGCTGTTTACCGGCTTTCCCTGGCTGATTTCGGGTTATGCCCACACGACCGGCCCGCTGGCCGGTTATGCGCCGCTGGTCGGCGTATACGGCATTGGCGGCATTGCGGCATTGGTCGCCGGCTGCCTGGCTTTGCTGCCGCAATATAAAAAACCGGCGATCGCCGCTGTGCTGGTGCTGGCTGCTGGCCTTGGTCTACACCAGGTCAACTGGACTGCGCCGCATGGCAAGCCGATTTCGGTGCGCCTGCTGCAAGGCAACGTGCCGCAGGAAGAAAAATTCGACAACGCACAGATCGTCAATTCCTTGCGCCTGTATATCGACATGATCCGCTCCGCCCCAGCAGACCTGATCGCCACGCCCGAGACGGCGATACCTATCCTGCAAACCCAGCTGCCGCCGGATTACGTGCCTGCGCTGGCCGACTTCGCCCGGCAGAGCGGCAGCCACATCGCATTAGGCATTCCCTATACCGATGGCCCCGAGCGCTACTCCAACAGCGTGATCGGCATCTCGCCCCTGGCCACGGATCCGGCTTATCGCTACGACAAACAGCATCTGGTGCCGTTCGGCGAATTCGTGCCGCTCGGGTTCCGCTGGTTTGTCGACATGATGAACATCCCGCTCGGCGATTTCACCCGTGGCGCAGTGGTGCAAGCGCCATTCGCGGTGAAAGACCAATGGGTGCTGCCCAACATCTGCTACGAAGACTTGTTCGGCGAAGAAATCGCCGGCCAGCTGGCTGCCACCCAAGCCGCCGGCAAGCCAACCGCCACACTGCTGCTGAACATGTCGAATATCGCCTGGTTCGGGAATACGATTGCACTGCCGCAACATTTACAGATCTCGCAAATGCGCAGCCTGGAAACCGGCCGCCCGATGCTGCGCGCGACCAATACCGGCGCCACCGCGCTGATCGATCCGCACGGCGTCGTCAGCATCCAGCTGGTCCCGTACAGCCGCGCCACGCTGGCGGTGCCGGTGCAAGGCTATAGCGGCACAACCCCGTATATCCGGCTGGGTAATCGCCTGATGCTGGTCCTGGCGCTGGCGATGCTAGCCGCCAGCTGGTGGTGGAGCCGCCGCAAAGCGCGCCGGCAGCCTTAGGGCCTGTTTCCCCTTGATTTGGGAGATGCGTTCAAGCCAAAACGTGTGATGGCAAGGCGCGTGGCACAGCAGGGGCTGATGCCCCTGCAAGCCATGCAACGCGGCCAGCGCACGTTTTGGCTTGAACCCTTCGGGAACGGCGGCAGGCGTCGCATGCCGTTGTTGCAGGGGGCGGCCATCCGCATCCTTGCCGTAGCACCGCTACGTCGCGTCGCTGCGCCTAGGCACGCAACGCCTGCCGCGCGTTCGCACTCCCAAATCAAGGGGGAACAGGCCCTAAAGCCCTCAAAACCCGCTAAAATCGCTGGTTTTAGCGCTCATCCTTTTGCGCTCTTTGTTATCCCTGGATTTCGCCCGATTCGTCGGCACTTTACCGTATGGAAAAGCAACAAAACGATGCTTACATTTCAACAAATCATTCTTAAACTACAAGATTATTGGGACGCTCAGGGCTGCGCCCTGCTGCAGCCCTACGACATGGAAGTCGGCGCCGGCACTTCGCATACCGCGACCTTCCTGCGCGCCATCGGCCCCGAACCCTGGCGCGCCGCCTATGTGCAGCCGTCGCGCCGTCCCAAGGACGGCCGTTATGGCGAAAACCCGAACCGCCTGCAGCATTATTATCAATACCAGGTAGTACTCAAGCCAGCGCCGGAAAACATCCTCGATCTGTACCTCGGCTCGCTGGCAGCACTCGGCCTGGATCTCAAGCGCAACGATGTGCGCTTCGTCGAAGACGACTGGGAAAACCCGACCCTGGGCGCCTGGGGCCTGGGCTGGGAAGTCTGGCTGAACGGCATGGAAGTGACTCAGTTCACCTACTTCCAGCAAGTCGGCGGCCTCGATTGCAAACCGGTGCTGGGTGAGATCACCTATGGCATCGAGCGCCTGGCGATGTACTTGCAGGGCGTGGAAAATGTCTACGACCTGGTGTGGACCGAATGGGTCGAGAATGGCGTGACCAAGAAGCTCAGCTACGGCGACGTCTTCCACCAGAACGAAGTCGAACAGTCGACTTATAACTTCGAACACGCCAACACGGAATTCCTGTTCCCGCTGTTCGGCAACTACGAAGCCGAAGCCAAACGCCTGCTGGCGGTGCCGCTGGCGTTGCCGGCTTACGAGATGGTACTGAAAGCCGCGCATACTTTCAACCTGCTGGATGCGCGCGGCGCGATCTCGGTCACCGAACGCGCCGCCTACATGGGCCGGATCCGCAACCTGTCGCGCGCGGTGGCGCAGGCATATTACGATTCACGGGCAAAACTGGGTTTCCCGATGTGGGAGATCACCAAGGAAAACGGCGATCTGTTGTTGCAAGAATTTGGAGATGAATACATGGCGGCAGTAGCGCAGCGTGCGGGAGAAGCAGTATGAAGGACACGCTTTTGAACCAGACCCTGCTGATTGAAATTTTCACGGAAGAACTGCCGCCGAAAGCATTGGCGAAACTCGGCGATGCTTTTGCCAGCGGTATTTTCAACGGCTTGAAGTCACGCGATTTCCTGGACGACGGCGCCGTCGCCACTGCCTTCGCCACGCCGCGCCGGCTGGCGGTCGCCATCAGCAATGTGCGCGCCACCTCACTCGATAAAACCATGCGCGAAAAAGTGCTGCCGGTATCGGTGGCGCTGGATGCCGAAGGCCGCGCCACGGCGCCGCTGGTCAAGAAACTGGCGGCACTGGCCGCACAATGCCGCCAGGCGGTGATTACCCCGGCCGAACTGGAACGCGCACCTGACGGCAAGGCCGAAAGTTTTTTCTACAGCTATACCGCCAAAGGCGTGGCGCTGCCTGCCGGTTTGCAAGTGGTGCTGGAAGATACCGTGGCAAAATTGCCGATCCCGAAAGTGATGAGCTACCAGCGCCAGCACGGCCACGCGGCCGGCCATACCGTTCGTTTTGTGCGGCCGGCGCACAGCCTGGTGGCGCTGCACGGCGAACAGGTACTGCCTTTGACCCTGCTCGGCCTGGATGCGGACCGCCTGACCGAAGGCCATCGTTTCCTGTCGCCAGGCCGCATCACCCTGGCCGACGCCGACAGCTACGCAGTAACGCTGGCCGAACAAGGCAAAGTCATCGCCAGCTTCAGCGAACGCAAGGAAAAAATCCGCAAGGACCTGTTGGAAGGGGCAAAAAAGTCTGCGGCCGACGACCAGGTGCTGATGCCGGAAGCGCTGCTGGACGAAGTTACGGCGCTGGTTGAATGGCCGGTGGTGTATGCCTGCAAATTCGAAGACGAATTCCTCAGCGTCCCGCAGGAATGCCTGATCCTGACGATGCAGACCAACCAGAAGTATTTTGCCCTGACAGATAGCGCCGGCAAGCTGCGCTCGCGTTTCCTGATTGTCTCCAACCTGCAGACCAGTGAACCGCACTACATTATCGAAGGCAATGAGCGCGTGGTGCGCCCGCGCCTGTCCGACGCCAAGTTCTTCTTCGAGCAGGACCAGAAAAAGAAACTGGCCGAACGCGTACCTCTGCTGGCCAATGTGGTCTATCACAACAAGCTCGGCAACCAGCTGCAGCGCACAGAACGGGTCAAGACCCTGGCCGCGGCGATTGCGTCGCTGCTCGGCAGCGATGCCGCACTGGCCGAACGCGCGGCGCTGCTGGCCAAGGCCGACCTGCTGACTGACATGGTCGGCGAGTTCCCTGAACTGCAAGGCATCATGGGCAATTATTACGCACGCCACGACGGCGAAGCGGACGACGTCGCCCTGGCCATTTCGGAACACTACCAGCCGCGCTTTGCCGGCGACGCCCTGCCCACTACCGACACCAGCGTTGCAGTGGCGCTGGCGGACAAGCTGGAAACCCTGGTCGGGATCTGGGGCATCGGCTTGCAGCCGACCGGCGACAAGGATCCGTTCGCCCTGCGCCGTCATGCGCTGGGCATCCTGCGCATGCTGCTGGAAAAACGCCTGCCGATATCGCTCACGCAGTTGCTAAGCAATGCCGCCCAGCAGTTCGCCGGCAACAGCAACTTCAAGGATCCAGGCAGCGACGTACTGCCGTTCCTGTACGACCGCCTGCGCGGCCTGCTGCGCGAACGCGGTTATGCGCCGAACGAAATTGAAGCGGTAGTGGCGCAGCAGCCAGAGCGGCTCGACAACATCATCGAACGCCTGGATGCGGTGCAAGCGTTTGCCGCCTTGCCAGAGGCGGAAGCGCTGGCCGCGGCCAACAAGCGCATCACCAACATCCTGAAAAAGACCGAAGGCGTCGGCAGCACTGTGCAGCAAGACCTGCTGCGCGACAGCGCCGAACAATCGCTGTTCGCGGCGATGAATGCGCTCAAGCCGGAGGTCGATGCCGCCTTTGCCAAGGGCGATTTCAGCACCGCCTTGAAAGCACTGGCGCGGCTGCGGGAAAACGTCGACGGTTTCTTCAACGATGTGATGGTGATGGCCGACGACGAGCAATTGCGCAACAACCGCCTGGCGTTGCTGGCGAACCTGCATGTAATGCTGAACCAGGTCGCCGACATTTCCAAGCTGGCTGCCTAAGTTATTTAAGGTCACCATGAAATTAATCATCCTCGACCGCGACGGCGTCATCAACCACGACTCGGATGCCTTCATCAAATCACCGGATGAATGGATCCCGATCAAAGGTTCGCTGGAAGCCATAGCCCGCCTGAACCAGGCAGGCTATCGAGTGGTGGTGGCGACCAACCAGTCGGGCATCGCGCGCGGCTTGTTCGACATGCCGACCCTGATGGCGATCCATCAGAAAATGCATGAAGCAGCGCAGCTGGTCGGCGCCGAAATCGATGCCATCTTTTTTTGCCCGCATGCCGCCGACGACAACTGCGATTGCCGCAAGCCCAAGGCTGGCATGTTCCACGACATCGGCAAGCGCTTCGAGGTCAGCCTGCGCGGCGGCGTAGCGACGGTAGGCGACTCGCTGCGCGACCTGCAGGCAGGTTTTGTGGCCGGCTGCGCGCCTTATCTGGTGCTTACCGGTAAAGGCGAAAAGACGCGCGACAAAGGCGGCCTGCCGCCCGGCACCCTGATTTTTCCTGACCTGGCGGCAGTAGTTGAATTCCTGCTGAAGAAACCGGTGGAGCTGGCAGTTTGATGAACGGCCGGCTCCGTCCTGCAAAAAGATAGCTTGTTTAAAAAATACCTGGAGTCTGCATGTCGCGTTTTTTCCTGTTTTTACGTTCCCTGCTGTTTTTCTTTCTGATGACAGTCCTGACGGTAGTCTGGTCGATGGCTTGCCTCTTGTTCGCCCCCTTTCCTTACGCTCGGCGCTATTACCTGACGGCGCGCTGGAACGTCATCGTGGTCTGGATGGCCAAGGTGATCTGCGGGATCCGTTACGAGGTCAAGGGTTTTGAGAACTTCCCCGACGCCCCTGCGGTGGTGCTGAGCAAACACCAGTCGGCATGGGAAACGATTTTCCTGCTGCAGATGACACCCCGCCCGCTGGTGTTCGTGTTCAAGAAATCGCTGACCTATATTCCGTTTTTCGGCTGGGGCATCGCCTTGCTGCGGATGATTCCAATCGACCGCAGCAAAGGCCGCGACGCTTTCGCCCAAGTGGTGGTGCAAGGACGCAAGCGGCTGGCCGACGGCCAATGGATCATCATGTTCCCGGAAGGTACACGGATTCCGGTTGGCCAGACCGGCAAATACAAGAACGGCGGCACGCGCCTGGCGGTGGAAACCAATACCGTGGTGGTGCCGATCGCGCACAACGCCGGCGAGTGCTGGCCGAAGAATTCTTTCATCAAGAAACCCGGACTGATCACCGTCTCGATCGGCCAGCCGATTTCGCCGGAAGGCCTGGATAGCAGCGAGCTGATGGCGAAAGTCGAAAATTGGATAGAATCTGAAATGCGTGTGATTTCACCGCATGTTTATTCCAAGCAGCAATAACCCCTCCAGTTTGGACACCATTGAAATTATTGCATCAAAAGCCAGCAAAGCCGCGCCTGGGACCGCATGGTCGGCCCCAGGGCAAGGCACAGCAGCAGCAAGCGCTGCAACTGGACTTGTTTGCCGACGGGTTTGCCAGCGACGTGATCGCCAGCATGCCGCCGGTCGAGGCGCCGCCCGCCAATTCACAGCCAAGGCCGCAAGCCCTTGCTCCCGACGAACCGACAGCCCTGGCGCCCGGCAAACGCCGCCTGCGCTTCGGCGAACATGTACTCGACTACACCCTGCTGCGCTCCAAACGGCGCTCCATCGGCTTCCTGATCAGCGATGACGGCCTGCGCGTCACTGCTCCCAAGTGGGTGACCCTGGGCGATATCGAAATCGCCATACGCGAAAAGAAACGTTGGATTTTTACCAAGCTGAGCGAATACCGCGACCGCTCGACGCGCCGCATGCAGCCGCAGATGCAATGGCGCGACGGCGAGACCCTGCCGTATATGGGACGCAGCATCACCCTGCGCATCCACGCCACCCAGAAGGCCGGCATCCACTTCGACGACGCCAGCGACCAGTTGATTGTCTGCCTGCCGGCCGACGCCGGCGAGCAGCAGCTCAAGGACCGCGTGCTGGGCTGGCTGCAGCTGGAAGCCAAGCGCGTATTTGGCGAACGGCTGCCGATCTATGCAGAAAAACTCGGCGTCACCTACCAGTCGTTCGCGCTGTCGTCGGCCACTACCCAATGGGGATCGTGCACCTCGGAAGGCAAGATCCGGCTGAACTGGCGGCTGATGCATTTTGCATTGCCGCTAATCGATTACGTGATTGCGCACGAGTTGTCGCATCTGCGCGAGATGAACCACAGCCCGCGTTTCTGGGCTACCGTGCAATCGATTTTCCCCGAATTCGAAACGGCCAGGAAAACCCTGCGCGACAGCGCCCAGGAAACCCTGCCGGTTTTTTGACGCCGAGCCTCATCACGCGCTTCACCACGTACTCCATCATTTTCCCGGCCGATTTAGAATATCGGCTGAGCGTCCTGAGCAATGCACCTCTCCTTCCCAACCAGTGAGAAAATATCATGAGAATCCTCCATACCATGCTGCGCGTCGGCAACCTGCAACGTTCCATCGATTTCTACACCAAGGTGCTGGGCATGAAACTGCTGCGCACCAACGATAATCCCGAATACAAATACACCTTGGCTTTTGTCGGTTACGGCAGCAATCCCGATCATGCCGAACTCGAACTGACCTATAACTATGGCGTTGAAAGCTATGACCAGGGTACGGCTTTCGGGCACATGGCGGTGGCGGTCGAAGATGCCTATAAAGCCTGCGCCGACGTCAAGGCACAAGGCGGCAACGTGACGCGCGAAGCCGGGCCGGTGAAGGGCGGCAGCACTGTGATCGCTTTTGTCCAGGATCCCGACGGCTATAAAATCGAACTGATCGAGCGCAAGGAAGGGATTTCCGCCAGCGCTGCTTTATAAGCCCCAACAGCAAAAAATAGGCAGTACGCCAGCAATCATCATCCGCCGCCTGGCGGATGTATTTTATGCACCATGCACACACGTGCTGTAGCGTCAGGTTTGCAGCAAAGCATTCATCGACGGCGCCCATCTCCTGGACTGATCGCATCCTGCCGCTAGCCTGATCCAAGAACCATGCGCGGCTTTGCTGTGCCGCCGCCCCACCTCATCGATGCCGCCACCGCGGCTCCCTCTCCAGCGGTAGCGCTCGTCAGATCGCGTCTCTGCGATTTCTCATCTGCCGCATTGCATTTTAAAAACGCAAAGCTCAAGCCGATCCGGCCAGCTCCGGCATCGCTCCTTCATTGCCTGATCAGACCCTGGAAAAAACCTACGGAAATCTCGGAATTTTCCTATTCCCGAGACAAAAAATGCATTCCATGCTTCCACTGCAGTTATCAGAAAAACATACAAAAGGAGTCATCATGAATCAGTCATATCGCGTAGTTTGGCAAGCGTCCGCGAATACTTGCCGTGTCGTCTCGGAACTGGCAAAAGCAAAAGGGAAATCCACATCCCGCAAGACAGGACGCGCCAAAATGCTGGTCCGTATCGCCGCAGTCAGCCTCGGCATGCTGGGAGCGGACGCCGCGCTTGCCAATGCCGAAACCACAGAAGAAGCAGGCGCCGGCAACCAGTTTCAGGTCAGCTGCCTTGGTGCGGACGAGCGTACACAACGCCATCGGAACGCCAGCGATAAAAATGACTGCAAGGACAGCACCGCCAAAATCAATCCTGACAGCTCTACGGCTGCGCGGCAAGGACAGATCACCACCTCGCCGACTCCTTACAATAGCGAGCAAGCCACTACACGGTTTGCCGCACCTTCCCCTGCTTCCGGCATCGAACTCGTCGCCGAAGCCACTGACGCACGCACTACAACCGGAAGCAACGCGAAGCCCGACGCCGTCGACAGCATCTCCGCGGGCAAAGCCGGCAGCGAACGGCAGATCACCAATCTTGCCGCAGGAACCAGGGACACTGATGCGGTCAATCTCGGGCAAGTAAAGCTATTGGCAGGTGACGGCAGCAGCCAGCGCTACCTCCAGGTCAACGGCAAGAACGACAGTAGCGACAATGCCCTGGCCAGCGGCTACAACGCCGCCGCAATCGGCGTCCAGGCAGCGGCGACCGGGGCCGGCGCAACGGCGCTCGGTTCTCAAAGTCATGCCCTGGGCGATTACAGCATCTCCAGCGGCTATGGTTCAGTCGCCAGAGGCGACAACAGCATTGCTTCCGGTTATTCCGCTGTGGCCAACGACGAAGCAGCCATTGCCATAGGAAAATTCAGCACAGCCAAAGGTGCCCGCAGCGTCGCTATAGGCGCCAATAGCATGGCAAGCAATGTCGATGCCTCAGCGGCAGGCGCATTTAGCAGCGCAACAGGGATTGGCGCATCGGCATTCGGCGCCCACGCCTTGGCCGGAGGCGACTATAGCATCGTGGCAGGCAGCAACGCTCAGGCGCTGGGAGAGGCGAGCAGCGCTTTTGGCGGCGACGCAAATGCGACTGCCTACGGCAGTAGCGCCATCGGCGCCAGCGCCCGGGCCGCCGGCATCGGTTCGGTCGCGGTCGGCATTAACGCCAACGCCACGGCCCTGGAAAGCAGTGCGTTGGGTGCCGATAGCGTCGCAAAAGCTTACCGCTCTACCGCCGTCGGTTCACAATCCTATGCCGCTGAAGATCACAGTGCCGCTTTCGGCGCAAGTGCTGCAGCGCTGGCCATCAATAGCAGCGCAATAGGCGCCGCCAGCCGGGCCGAAGCCAACAATAGTGTCGCGCTGGGGGTCGATTCCGTGGCTGACCGCGCCAACTCGGTGTCGGTCGGCAGTGCCGGCAACCAGCGTCAGATTGCCAATGTCGCAGCGGGCACGGAAGCTGGCGATGCCATCAACAAAGGGCAACTGGATACCCTGGCTGACAGCGTCGGCAGCGCCAGTCATTATTTCGCGGTCAACGGCAGCAACGATGGCAGCAACAATGCCACGGCATCGGGTGACAACAGCATGGCGGCCGGCTCGTCGGCGTCGGCCGTGGGCGATGGCGCCAGCGCATTCGGCACCAGCACCTTGGCTGCTGGAACAGGTTCGCTGGCCTTGGGTGCTGGCGCTACTGCTATATCGGATCCGGACAGCGATGCCAATATAGCCATCGGCGCCAATGCGCGGGCGATGAACCCTGCCGGCGGCGGCATCGCCATCGGTACCGACGCCGCAGTGCAAGCCAGCGGCATTGCCATGGGTACTTCCGCATTAGCTTATGGCAGCGGCAGCCTTGCCTTGGGCGCGACGACTGTTGCCGAAGGCAATAACTCCATAGCGATTGGCGGTAGCTATGAATTTATAGACGGCGACGATCCCGGGGTGGTCGAAGGCACCACTGCCCTTGGCAGGAACAGTGTTGCCTTGGGAGCCAGCGCGCGGGCCAACGGCGACAACAGTGTCGCCATCGGCCCGCGTGCGACAGCCAGCGGCAGCGGCTCGGTAGCCCTGGGCCTGCTCTCGTACGCAGACCGCGACAATACCGTATCGGTGGGCAACAGCCTGACCGGAAGCACGCGCCAGATCACCAACGTGCAAGCCGGAACGGAAGATCATGACGCCGTCAACCTACAGCAAATGAACAGCGCCATTGGCGGCGTCAGCGGCAGTCTCGACAGCGTTGCAAACATGCTGGGCGGTGGCGCGATGATGGGATCAAACGGCTTTACCGGTCCGGTTTTCGCTATCCAAGGCAGCAACTACCACACTGTCGGCGATGCGTTCGGTGCGTTGGACGGCGCCCTGGACTCTCTCGGCAATCGCGTCAGCGATCTGGAAAACGGCAAGACGCAGGCCTTGGCGCAAGACGTCAAACCAGTGGCGAAAATGTCGCGTGAGGCCGCGCCATCGACCAACGGCGTCAACGCTGAGGCCGACAGCGGCAAGGATATCGCGACCCAGGATCAAGTCGAAGAAGTCCGGGACTATGCCGATGCCGGCGACAAACAGACTTTAAGCAGCGCTAATCAATATACCGATAGCAAGATGGCGGACAAGGTCAGCCAGAGCGACTTCAACGAGTTCAAGGGCAATGTCGACCAGCGCTTTGACAAGGTCAACAAGCGGATCAGCCGCGTCGGCGCCATGGCCAGCGCGATGGCCGGCATGGCGGGCGCCATCGCTGCAGCCCCCGCCAACGAAAACCGCGTCAGTGCAGCGCTCGGTGGGTACGGCGGGCAAACGGCGCTATCGTTGGGCTATGCTAAACGCATCTCCAACAGAGGCGCGGTACTGATCGGCGGCTCGATTGCCAGCGGCGGCGAATCCAGCGGTACGGTCGGCGTCAGTTTCGGCTGGTAAGGCAGTAAAGTAAGCGGGTATCCCTTCTCTCGCTAGCGAGAGAAGGAATCTTCATGGCAAGCGGTTCGCCAATGCCACGAACAATTCCATCGATACGGTTTCCGGCCGCGCTTGCGGATCGACGCCGGCATCCACCAGGTCATTTTCGGTAAACATGCCGGCCAGGCAGTTCCTGATCACCTTGCGTCTTTGCGTGAAAGCTTTCAGCACCACGTCCTCCAGTTTTTTCTGGTCGCAAGCCAGCGGCTGCGCAATCGGAATCATCCGTACGATGGCGGATTCGACTTTCGGCGGCGGATCGAACGCAGTCGGCGGCACGATGAACATCAGCTGCATGCTGTAGCGCCATTGCAGCATCACCGACAAGCGGCCGAACGCCTTGGTGCCGGGCGCAGCAACCATGCGCTCGACCACTTCCTTCTGCAGCATGAAATGCTGGTCTTGCACCTGCGGCGCGATCTGCGCCAGGTGGAACAGCAAGGGACTGGAAATGTTATAGGGAAGGTTTCCGACCACGCGCAATTTACGCTCGCCGGCCAGGGGGATGCTGGCGAAATCGAATTTCAGCGCATCGGCGGAATGCACATGCAAGCGCGCCGGATCGAAATTCTTTTGCAGGCGCGCTACCAGGTCGCGATCGAGTTCGACCACATGCAGTTGCTGTAACGACTCCAGCAGCAAACGCGTCATGGCCGCCAGGCCCGGTCCGATTTCGACCATGTTGTCGTCGGCTTGCGGATCTATGGCGCTGATGATGTTGTACAGCACGGTGTCGTCGGTCAGGAAATTCTGGCCGAAACGCTTGCGGGGAATGTGGTTCTTCATATTTTTCTTTAATGGCTAGAGGATGAAGCCGAAACAATCGCTGGGCGTCCAGAACGCCGGCGCGATGTGAAAGCTTACTCTTTCCCGGATTGGCTCGTGCGCACCATCTGCGCCGCAACGCTCAACGCCGCCAGCATGCTGCCGTGATCGGCCCGGCCCAGGCCGGCTGCAGCCAGGTCCAGCGCAGTGCCGTGGTCGACCGAGGTGCGGATGAACGGCAAGCCCAGCGTAATGTTGATGCCGTGTCCGAAGCTGGCGTATTTCAATACAGGCAAACCCTGGTCGTGGTACATCGCCAGTACGCAATCGGCATCCGCCAGGTATTTTTGCTGGAACAGGGTGTCGGCCGGATAAGGGCCGCTGACGGCGATGCCGCGCACCTTGGCCGCTTGCAAGGCCGGACTGATGATGTCGATTTCTTCGCGCCCCAGGTAACCGCCCTCGCCTGCATGCGGATTCAAACCGGTCACCAGGATGCGCGGCTGCGCCAGGCCGAATTTTTTCTGCAGGTCGGCGTGCAGGATATCGATGGTGCGGCTGAGGCTTTCAAAAGTGAGCGCCGCCGCTACCTCTTTCAAGGCCAGGTGGGTAGTCGCCAGCGCCACCCGCAGCGGCGGCGTGGTGCGGTCGGTAGCCAGCATCATGACTACTTGCGTGGTAGCGCTTTTTTCGGCGAGGTATTCGGTATGGCCGGTGAACGGCACGCCGGCGTCATTGATTGTGCTTTTCTGCAGGGGCGCGGTAACCATGCCGTCAAATATGCCCTGCTGCGCGCCTGCGATGGCGATATCCAGCGTCCGCAACACGGCGCGGCCGTTGCGCGCATCCAGCTGGCCCGGTCGTACATGCGCATCGAGGGGACAGTCGATCACAGCAATCTGGCCAAGGGGAAAATTCGGCAAGCCGTTGTTGCGCAAGGCCTGCTGCGACAATGCCACGAGCCGGATCTGCGGGTCGATCTCGGCCGCGATCATCGCCAGGAAAGCGGCATCGCCGATCAGCACGCTGTTGATTTCGGCGCGCAACTGCCAGGCAGCCCTGATCGATACTTCAGGGCCGATGCCCGCCGGCTCGCCGCAAGTGACGGCCAGTATCGGCCGACTTTGCGGTTTCAGCGGAACGGCGGACGGTTCAGACATGCACTACTCTCAAGGCAGGAGGACGCCAGCAATCAGCGGTCGTCGCCGCGGTATTCCACATACGTCCGGTCACGCAGTTGGCGCAGCCAGTCGTTAGTAGCTTCCTCGGTCTTGCGTTCACGAATCGCCATCCGCGCAGTCAGGCGCTGGCGTTCCTTGGAGACGTCGTTGGCCTTGCGTTCCACCACCTGGATCAGGTGGTAGCCGAATGGCGACTCGATCGGATCGCTGATCTGGCCCGGTTTCAGCGCATCCATCGCGCGTTCGAATTCGGGTACGGTGTCGCCCGGGTAAACCCAGCCCAGGTCGCCGCCCTTGGAGGCCGACAAATCGTTCGAGTACAACTTGGCCAGATCTTCAAACGTCGCCGCCTTGTTGTCGATACGTTCCTTGAGATCGGCCAGGCGGCGCCGCGCTTCGGTTGCCGTCACGGTTGGCGTCACCTTGATCAGGATATGGCGCACGTGGGTCTGCTGCACCGGCGCCGCTGCCGTGTCAGTCGCTGCTGCTGCGGCGGCTGCGCGCTTGTTAACCAGCTTGATGATATGAAAACCGTTGGCGCTTTTCAGGATGCTCGACACCTGGCCCGGATTCAAGTTCGCGACCGCCTCCACAAACAGCGCCGGCAAGCGGTCCTGTGCGCGCCAGCCCATGTCGCCGCCGGTCAGGGCGTCGCTGGCATCGGAATAGGCAGCGGCGACGGCGGCGAAGTTGCCGCCCGACTTGATCTGCTGCATGGCTTCTTCAGCACGTTTGGCGCGCTGTGCAATCTGCTCGGCCGAGGCATTTTCCGGCACCCGGACCAGGATCTGCGCCAGATCCAGTTCCTGGGCGGTTTGTTTGTTGGCGCTTTCAGCGGAAATGTAGTTGTCGACTTCAGATTCCGAAATCTGGATCTTGTTGTCGACTTCGCGTTCACGCAAGCGCTGCAACAGCATTTCCTGGCGGATTTCTTCGCGGAAAGATGCGTAAGGAATCTTGTCCTGCGCCAGCTGCTTCTGGAAATCCCCCATCGACAGCTTGTTCTGTTCGGCGATCCGGCTGATCGCCCGGTCCAGCATGACGTCGTCCACCGACAAGCCGTTTTCTTTCGCCAGCTGCACTTCGGCGCGTTCCAGGATCATCCGTTCCAGCAATTGTTTTTGCAGTTCCGCAACCGGCGGCAATTCGATGTTCTGGGCGCGCATGCGTTGCACCACGTCGCTCATGCGTTTGGCCAATTCCTGCTGGGTAATCACGTCCGTGTTGACCACCGCGACAATCGCGTCGACAGTCTGCGGATTGGCCTTGGCCAGAGCTGGCTTGGCGGCCGGTGCAGCAGTTGGCGCAACCGCTGGCGGCGCAGTTTGCGCCGTCGATGCGGCTTGGGCCCAGGCGCCGCCGGCAGTAACCGACAACAGCGAGAATGCCATTGCAGCGAGTTGGATTTGATTGGTTTTACGCATAATTGGAAAAACGTTCATAAGTGAAAATGACGGATTCAACGGCTAATGAAAGAGTCGGGTTGATTAACATTCTGATAACCTGGGACACTGCTGCGCAGGGCTTGGATCGGATTGGACCCGATGCTTGACAAACCATTCAACTCAAGTTGCACGAATATACCCGTAGTCGTGCGGGTTGACGAGGTCGGCGTACGTTGGCCGACCACGCGGAACACCCAGCAGTCGGCCTTGTATTCCAGCCCCAGCAGGCTTTGCCCGACCGTTTTTTCCTGCAAGGAATAACTGACGCGGCCAACGCCATACCAGCGGCGGCTCAGCGGCCATTGGGCGGATACGTCGAATTGCTTCAAGTATTTATTGTCCAGCAGCAGCGGATCGACGTTGTTGTGATCCAGCTGGTAGGAGAAATTGATGACTTTTTTCGGGCCCGGCTGCCATTTGATGTTGGAGCTGGCGCGCACCCACTGGTTATTACTCTGGCTGTACTGGATCGTATTGTCGATACCGAGCGCCTGCGTCACCTGCCCGCCTGCCGACAGCAGCAGATCCGAACGGCTGGTGGTGATCGTGTCGGTGGTGCCTCCCAATGTCACGCGCGGCGGGGTAAAGTAAAAGCGCTGGCCGATACCCAGGCGCAGGCGTTCTATGCCTGATTCCTCGATAAAACGCGAAATCACCGCGGCGGTCAGCTGGTTGGCGTCGCCGATGCGGTCATGGCCGCTATAACGGTTTTCAGTGAAGATTTGGGCAAAATTGAAATCCGCCACGCCGCTGTCGAACAACGGAAACTGGCTTTGATCGCGGTACGGCGTGCGCACATAGAACAGGCGCGGCTCCAGCGTCTGCGTCATTGGATTGCCAAAAAACTTTGCATCGCGCTCGAAAATCAAGCCGCTATCCAGCGAAAAAGTCGGCAACACTCGGCTATAGCTGTTTCCTAGCTGCGTCGCCCCCACCGGAATTGGGTTCGGGATGCCAAATTTATTCGGTGTGATGTTATAGGAGGTTGCATCCAGCTGGATTTTTGGCGTAATGAAATAGCCAGGGCGAATAATCGGATAAGAAAGCTGCGGGTTGATGTAGATGCGGTCGCCACCCAATGGCAGCAGGGTACTGCTATTTTGCGGGAAGTCGTATTGGCTATTCCTGAAGCGGGTGTACTGCGCATTCACGGTCCAGTCAAAACCATAGATGTCCTGCTTGCCCGCGGTCAGGGTGACTTGCGGCAAGCGGTCATAGGGACGGCTGAGCGTTGGATTGCCGTTGGAATCAAAATCCTGCAATATCTGATAGCGCGAAGCCAGCGCCGCCACGCTCCAGAATGAACCGCTATAGTTCAGATCGAATTCGCGATTCAACGTCCGTGCCGAACTCTGGGTGATCGAACGTGTGAAATCATCGGGATAATTATTATCCGAAGCAAAATTGACATTCCAGCCCATGGTTAAACCAGGCGCCAGCGTCTGCGTGTGGATCGATTGCACTGCATAACGATTGGTCTTGGTCAGCTTATCGTCCGGCAGGTACTCAATCTTGGTTTGTCCGCTGTAGCCATCCCCTATGTAGCGTGCATCTCCGCCCATTTGCAAACCGCGCTGGGTAATGATGTTGGGGTACAGCGTGAAATCGCGGTTAGGGGCGATATTGAAATAATAAGGCAGGTTGAACTCAAAACCGCCGTTGTTGGTGGTCCCTATAACCGGCGGCAAGACACCCGACTGGCGTTCATTCGACAAAGGAAAAGACAGCACCGGCGAACCAAGGATAGGCACGCTCTTGAAATACAGGACGCCGTTGTGGGCGACCCCTTCGCCCAGGCCGCTGTCGACATCCAGCGTACTCGACTTGATATACCAGTCCGGCTTGGTGCTTGGGCAGGTGGTGTAAGTGCCGGTGATGATTTTTGACTTGTCCTCATCGATAAAATCGATGCGTTCCGCGCTGCCGTGGCCGTCGTTGGCCTTGAACCAGTAGGTCGGATTGGTCAGGAAACCTTGCCCGGAATCCATGTTCAGCTTGAGATCGTCGCCGGTGTACTTGTCGCCGTAGCGGTTCATGCGCACGCAGCCATGGGCTTCCGCTTCGTTTTCGACAATCCGGTAAGTCGCCTTGTTGGACTTGACGTTGGTCTCGCCACGCGTCATGTCGACATCGTTATCCAGGTTGATCAGCCGGTCCGGACGGCCGGTCATCTGCTCGGCCTCTACCGTGGTCGGCGCATCGCTATCGTTGACGCGCGGCGGCTTGGCGCTGTTTTGGGTGGTGGGAACAGTCGGCGTGACCGTTTCAGTGGTTTGCGCCCATGCCCAGATAGGCATGGATGCCGCCGCGACGACCGAAGCCACCAGGACAGTCATGCGCCGCAAGGCAGGCAATTGGGACGCGGCCCCGCCGAACGCGGCCCGACCTGGACGTGACTGGGATTGCTTAGGGAGCGCTGAGGAGGACCGGGTCATGAAATGAATTTGGCAAACACCATAGCAGGCGATTTTTTGAAATTAATCCCTTATTATATGGGAACTCACCACCGATAACTGTAATACTGGATTGCTCAATGCCTTTGTCACCGTCTGCCCCTGTTTTGCCTGATCTGCGTCAGACCCAAATTGTCGAATGGTTAACTGCGCTCAGCGCCGTCCCGACCCTCCCTGCAACTCTCCGCCCTGCCTCTGCCGACGCCAGTTTCCGGCGTTATTTCAGACTTGATGCGGCCGATGGCAGGACCCTGATCGTGATGGATGCGCCGCCGCCGCAAGAAGACGTGCGGCCATTCATCGAGATTGCCGGGCTGTTCGCCGGCATCGGCCTGTCGGTACCGGCAATCCTGGCGCAAGACGTCGAACGCGGTTTCCTGCTGCTATCCGACCTCGGCTCCACCACCTACCTGCAGCAACTGAATGACGACAGCGCGCCGAAACTGTATATGGACGCCATCGACGCCCTGGTGTTGCTGCAAACCAAGAGTAACCCGGACCTCTTGCCCGAATACGACCGCGCCTTCCTGTTGCGAGAATTGCAAATATTTCCCGAATGGTATTTGGGCAAACACCTGAAGGCGACCCTGACCGACCAGCAAACAGCGGATCTGAACAAGGTGTTCGACGCCATACTGGCCAACAACCTGGCGCAGCCGCAGGTATTCATCCATCGCGATTATCATTCACGCAACCTGATGGTGCTGCCAAGCGGCAATCCCGGCGTGCTGGATTTCCAGGGCGCGCTGTACGGCCCGATCACCTACGACATCGTCTCGCTGCTGCGCGATGTCTACATCCAGTGGGACGAAGCGCAAGTCCTCGACTGGATGATCCGCTACTGGGAACGCGCCAAGCGCGCCGGCCTGCCGGTCGCCCCGGATATCGACAGCTTCTACCGCGATTTCGAATACATGGGGCTGCAGCGGCATCTGAAGATACTCGGCCTGTTCGCGCGCCTGTATCACCGCGACGGCAAGGAAGCCTACCTGAAGGACATCCCGCTGGTCATGGATTACGTCCGCAAGACCGCGCTGCGCTACCGCGAACTGATTCCGCTGGTGCGGTTGCTGGACAAGCTGGAAGACAAGACCGTGCAAGTCGGTTATACCTTCTGATGGCAGCCAGGACAAAACATCCATGAAAGCCATGATTTTTGCCGCCGGCCGCGGAGAGCGCATGCGCCCGCTGACCGACACCACTCCCAAACCCTTGCTCAAGGTGCGCGGCCGGCCGCTGATCGTCTGGCACATCGTCAACCTGGTGCGCGCCGGCATTACCGAGATCGTGATCAATCACGCCCATCTCGGGCAGATGATCGAAGACACGCTGGGCGACGGCAGCAAATTCGGCGCAACCATCGCCTACTCGCCGGAAACCGTGGCGCTGGAAACCGCAGGCGGCATCGCCAATGCCCGCCACCTGCTGGGCGAAGCGCCGTTCGTGGCGATCGCAGGCGATGTCTACTGCCCGCATTTCGATTTCTCCCAGGTCAGGAATACACTGGAAGACAATGACATCTGGGGCCAGCCTTATGCCCTGGACAAACGCGACAACGCCTGGCTCTACCTGGTGAAAAATCCGCCCCACCATCCGCAAGGCGATTTCGGCCTGCACAGTTTTTCGGTCAGCAACGATGACGAAGCGGGCCATACCTACACTTTCTCCGGCATCGGCGTGTATCGTCCCGGCATGTTCGACGCCGTCGGCGCCGGCCAGTCGGAAAAGCTGGTGACCCTGTTGCGCGAATACGCCGCACGCGGCCAGATCGGCGGCGAAGTGTATCGCGGCGACTGGACCGATGTCGGCACCATCGAACGTTTGAACCAACTCAACGCGCCGTTGTAATCGTCAATACATAAGCCGCAGCAAACCAACCTATTCCAGAAAGACGCCAGCATGACTCCTTACAGCACACGCCGCAGCAAACTGATTGCGCAAATGCAGGCCATGGGCGGCGGCGTCGCCATTATCTCGACCGCGCCCGAAGCGGCCCGCAACGCCGATTCGGATTTCCCTTACCGCCACGACAGCAGTTTCTATTACCTGTCCGGCTTCACCGAACCGGACGCCGTGATCGTGCTGGTCGCCGGCAAGGATCCCAAGGCTGTCTTGTTTTGCCGCGAAAAAAACCTCGAGCGGGAAATCTGGGACGGCTTTCGTTTTGGCCCCGAGGCTGCACGTGAACAGCTCGGTTTCGATGCGGCTTATGCGATCGACGCCATCGACGAAGAAATGCCGAAACTGCTGGCCGATGCACCGGCAATCTTTTATTCGCTGGGCAAACAAGCCAATCGCGACGCCCAGTTGCAAAGCTGGCTCAACAAGCTCAGTGGCCAGGCCCGCGTCGGCATCAGCGCACCGGCCACCATCCATGGCCTGGATCCCCTGCTGGCCGAGATGCGCCTGTTCAAGGATGCGGGAGAACACGCAATCATGCAGCGCTCGGGGAAAATCGCCGCAGGCGCCCATTGCCGCGCGATGCGCATGGCGCGCCCCGGCCTGCGCGAATACCACCTGGAAGCAGAAATCCTGCATGAATTCCGCAGCAACGGCGCCGAATCGCCGGCCTATACCTCGATCGTCGCTACCGGCGCCAACGCCTGCGTGCTGCACTACCGCGCCGGCAACACCGAACTGAAGGACGGTGACCTGGTGCTGATCGACGCTGGCTGCGAATTCGACAGCTATGCGTCCGACATCACCCGCACCTTCCCGGCCAACGGCGTATTCTCCGGCCCGCAAAAAACCTTGTATGAAATCGTGCTGGCGGCGCAGCACGCGGCGATCGCCGCAACCCGGCCGGGACAGCGTTTCATCGATGGCCACAACGCGGCGCTGCGGGTGCTGGCGCAGGGCATGCTGGATACCGGCCTGCTCGACAAGAACAAGGCCGGCACGCTTGACGATGTGATCGCCAACGGCGACTACCGCCAATTCTACATGCATAGCACCGGCCACTGGATCGGCCTGGACGTGCACGACGTCGGCGCCTATCGGGAACCTGGCGAAGCAGCCCCCGAAGGCCAACAGAAACCGTGGCGCAAGCTGCAGCCCGGCATGGTGACCACGGTTGAACCCGGCATCTACGTGCGTCCGGCCGCAGGTGTGCCGGAACAATACTGGAATATCGGCATCCGTATCGAGGACGACATCCTGGTTACCGCGGACGGCAATGTCAACCTGACCAGCGACGTCCCGACAGCAGTGGCCGAGATCGAAGCGTTGATGCGCAAGTGACGTCCATCACAATGGTAAATACAGCGACAACTACAACAGCTACTCCCACCATCGTGGTGTTCGACCTCGGCGGCGTCCTGTTCGACTGGAATCCGGACTACCTGTACCGCAAGCTGATCGCCGACGAGGCCGAACGCAAGTGGTTCCTCGCCAATATCTGCAATGGCGAATGGAACGTCCAGCAAGATGGCGGCCGCTCGCTGAGCGAAGCGACGGCCGTGCTGAGCGCGCGCCATCCGGATCATGCGCACCTGATCGGCGCTTTCTATGCGCGCTGGACCGAAATGCTGGGCGGCACGCTGGCAGGAGGCATGGCGATTTTCGAGGCGCTGGAAAGTGCCGGCGTGCCACTGTATGCGCTGACCAACTGGTCGGCCGAAACTTTCCCCTATGCCCGCAATAACCATCCGTTCCAGCCCGTCTTGCAGCGCTTCAAGGATGTGCTGGTTTCCGGCGAGGAGAAACTGATCAAGCCGGATGCGCGCATTTACCAGCGCATGCTGGAGCGCATCCGCAAGCACTATCCGACTGCCCAGGCAGAGCACCTGGTATTCATCGACGACGTCCAGCACAATGTCGATGCCGCGCGCACGCTCGGCTGGCGCGCCATCCACCATACCGATCCTGCCGCCACCGCGGCCCAGCTGCGCAACTGGGGCTTGCCGGCATGAGTCAATACACTGAACACACCGATCCGCAGCAGGTCGACATCGCCATCTGCGGCGCCGGCCCGGTCGGCCTCAGCCTGGCTGCCTTGCTGGTCAAGCGCGGCGTAGACGCCGGCCGCATTGCCCTGATCGACGCCAAGACCGTCGAACAGGCAAGGCAGGATCCGCGCTCGATTGCACTGTCCTACGGCAGCCGGCAGATCCTGCAAGAGATCGGCGCCTGGCCGATCGCGGCCACCGCCATCCACCAGATCCACGTATCGCGCCGCGCGCATTTCGGCCGCACCCTGATCCAGCGCGAAGAATTCCAGCTGCCGGCGCTCGGCTACGTCACGCGTTACGGCACCCTGGTCACCGCCTTGGCTTCATTGCCGGCGCTGGCCGGCGTCCGTTTGCTGCGACCGGTGCAAGTCAGCGCCAGCACCGAGCAAGACGACGGCGTGCAATTGCAATTGTCGGACGGCCGTATGCTGCGCAGCAGATTGCTGGTGCAGGCCGAAGGCGGCCTGTTCGGCGCTCAGGACAACAAGTACAACCGGTCCCTGCAGCGCGACTACCAGCAGATCGGCATCGTCGCCCACGTCCAGAGCAGCGCGCCGGTTGCGCATCGCGCATTCGAACGCTTTACCGACCAGGGACCGCTGGCGCTGCTGCCGCAGGACGACAGCAACGGCAACAACTACGCCCTGGTATGGTGTGTGCGCCCCGCCATGGCAAGCGAACTGCTGGCGCTGGACGATGCGGCGTTCCTGGCGGCGCTGGCGCAGGCTTTCGGCGGCCGGCTCGGGCGATTTACCAGGACCTCGGCCCGCAACAGTTTTCCGCTCGGCCTGAATGCGCGACCGGCAGCCACGGCCAGGACTGTCGCTATCGGCAATGCCGCGCAAACCCTGCATCCGGTGGCCGGCCAGGGATTGAACCTGGGCCTGCGCGACGCCACCGTGCTGGCGCGTTTGCTGGCCAGCGATACAGAACCCGATATGCTGCACCAGTTTGCCATCGCCCGGAAAACAGACCGTAGCTTGACGATACACCTCACCGATGTCATGGCGCGTATCTTTGCCAGCGCTCCCGACGGCGCCCTGTCGCAGACACTGCTCGGTTTATCGCTGGGGCTGGTCGATGTGGTGAAACCCGCCAGGCGCCTGCTGGCGCAGCAAATGATGTTTGGCCGGCGCTGAATCCACGTTCGCTCGCATAATAAAAAAGCCGCAGCAGTTTTACCTGATGCGGCTTTTTTGATGAAAACAGTCAGCGTTTATTCAACTGCCTTCACCATGTCTTCAATCACTTTCTTGGCGTCGCCGAACACCATCATGGTCTTGTCCATGTAGAACAATTCATTGTCCAGCCCGGCATAACCTGCAGCCATCGAACGCTTGTTGACGATCACGGTCTTGGCTTTATAGACTTCCAGGATAGGCATGCCGGCGATCGACGATTTCGGATCTTTCGCGGCAGGATTGACGACGTCGTTGGCGCCCAGCACCAGCACCACGTCGGCCTGGGCGAATTCGCCGTTGATGTCTTCCATCTCGAACACCTGGTCGTAAGGCACTTCCGCTTCCGCCAGCAGCACGTTCATGTGGCCAGGCATGCGCCCTGCCACCGGATGGATCGCGTATTTGACGATCACGCCCTTGTGCGTCAGTTTCTCGGTCAGCTCCTTCAAGGCATGCTGGGCGCGCGCCACCGCCAGGCCGTAGCCCGGGACGATGATGACGGTTTCCGCATTGCCCATCAGGAAAGCGGCATCGTCGGCCGAACCGGATTTCACCGGCCGCTGCTGTTGCGCCGCACCGCCGGTGGCCGCCGCCGCATCGCCGCCGAAGCCACCCAGGATGACGTTGAAGAACGAGCGGTTCATCGCTTTGCACATGATGTAGGAGAGGATCGCACCGCTGGAGCCGACCAGCGAACCGGCGATGATCAGCATCGAGTTGTTCAGCGAGAAGCCAATGCCGGCAGCCGCCCAGCCGGAATAGCTGTTGAGCATCGAGACCACCACCGGCATGTCGGCGCCGCCGATCGGGATGATGATCAGCACGCCGAGGATGAAGGCAATCAGCGCCATCAGGATGAACGGCAGCCAGGCCTGGGTCAGCACAAAAATGATGCCGAGGCCGATCATCGCCACCGCCAGCAGCAGGTTGATGAAATGCTGGCCGCGGAAACTCACCGGCGCGCCCTGGAACAGGCGGAATTTGTATTTGCCCGACAGTTTGCCGAAAGCGATCACCGAACCGGAGAAGGTAATCGCGCCGACGAAGGTGCCGATGAACAGTTCGATGCGGTTGCCGGTCGGCAGCGCTTCGCCGTGCGCAGCGATACCGAAAGCCCAAGGCTCCGACACTGCGGCCACCGCGATGCACACTGCAGCGAGGCCGATCAGCGAGTGCATCGCCGCCACCAGTTCCGGCATTTTGGTCATCTCTACCCGTTTGGCCAGCATGGCGCCGATGCCGCCGCCCACCACCACGCCGCCCGCCACCAGCCAGAAGCCGAGGCCGGCTCCCTGCGACTCGGCCTTCAGCTTGAAGATCAGGGCAATCGTGGTCACCACGGCGATCGCCATGCCGGCCATGCCGAATGCATTGCCGCGCCGCGCCGAAGACGGATGCGACAAACCCTTGAGCGCCTGGATGAAGCAGACCGAGGCGATCAGGTACAACAAGGTCACCAGGTTCATGCTCATTGCTGCGCCCCCTCTTTGACGGCAGGTTTTGCCTTAGGCTCTTTTTTCTTGAACATTTCCAGCATGCGCTGGGTTACCAGGAAGCCGCCGAATACATTGACGGCGGCCAGCGCCACCGCCAGCGTGCCGGCGATCTGGCCGACGATGCCCTCGGTCAGGCCCGCCGCCAGCATGGCGCCGATGATGATGATGGCGGAAATGGCGTTGGTGACTGCCATCAGCGGTGTATGCAGTGCCGGTGTAACGGTCCAGACCACGTGGTAACCGACGTAGATCGCCAGTACGAAAATGATCAGGTTGGTGATGGTGTGCGTGACTTCCATGGTTTCCCCTTGATGAAGGACAGCGCTGCCGATGTGCGCAGCTAGACTAGAGCTTCGCCTTAGATTTTCTTCAGGCCGGTAATCCGGTTGTTGTCGTCGACAAACACCACTTTCGGCACGTAACTACTGGCCTCTTCATTCGAAAGCGGAGCATAGGTGCAGATGATCAGCAGGTCGCCCAGGTGGGCGCAACGGGCCGCCGCGCCGTTCAGGGAAATCTCGCCGCTGCCGCGTTTGCCGCGGATCGCGTAGGTAGAGAAACGCTGGCCGTTGTTGACGTTGTACAGTTCGATCTTTTCAAACTCGCGGATGTCGGCCGCTTCCAGCAGGTCTTCATCGATCCCGCAAGAGCCCTCGTAGTGCAGGTCGGCCTGGGTGACGGTTGCGCGGTGGATCTTGGCGCGCAGCATGATGCGTTGCATATCTTGTTTCTCCAGTTTTGTCGCTTACGAAGAGCCTCCGGCCAAAGCCGGCTGCCCCTTTACAGCCATTAGTTAAATTTATTTGCGCAGCACTTCGCCGCCGCTGCACAGCAAGGTGGCGGCCACGATATCGTCCTCGCGGTTGATCACCAGGCCGCCTTCGGCGTTGATGATCAGCTTGAGGAAATCGAGCAGGTTGCGTGCATACAGGGCCGAAGCATCGGCCGCCACCAAGGCTGCCAGGTTACCTTCGCCAATGATGTGGACGCCGTGCTTGATGACGGTCTTGCCGCTTTCCGACAAGGGACAGTTGCCGCCCTGGTCGACCGCCATGTCGAGGATCACCGAACCCGGCTTCATCGCCTTGACGGTGTCTTCGCTGATCAGCACCGGCGCCTTGCGGCCGGGAATCAGGGCGGTGGTGATGATGATGTCGGCCTGCTTGGCGCGTTCATGCACCAGCTCGGCCTGGCGCCGCATCCAGTCGGCCGGCATCGGCCGCGCATAACCGCCGATGCCCTGGGCGATTTCCTTTTCTTCATCGGTGATGAACGGCACATCCAGGAATTTCGCGCCGAGCGACTCGATCTGTTCTTTCACCGCCGGCCGCACATCGGAAGCTTCGATCACCGCGCCGAGCCGCTTGGCGGTAGCAATTGCTTGCAAACCAGCAACACCAGCGCCCATGATCAGCATGCGCGCCGCCTTCACAGTGCCGGCAGCGGTCATCAGCATCGGCATGAAGCGCTGGTACGTATTGGCTGCCATCAGCACCGCCTTATAGCCGGCGATATTGGCTTGCGACGACAGCACGTCCATCGATTGCGCACGCGAAGTGCGCGGCGCCGCTTCCAGCGCGAAGGCGGTCAGGCCATGGCTTGCCATAACAGCAATATTGTCGGCATCAAAAGGATTCAACATGCCGACCACGACCGTGCCACTTTTCAGCAGGGCCAGTTCGTCGCTGCCGGGAGCGCGCACCTTGAGCACGGTTTCCACGCCGAACGCCGCGGCAGCGGTGACTATTTCGGCGCCTGCGGCGGCATAGGCTTCATCGGTAATGCTGGATGAAATGCCTGCGCCGGACTGCACCAGCACTTGGTGTTTGGCCGCCACCAGCTTCTTTACCGTCTCCGGAGTCGCAGCAACCCGGGTTTCGCCAGGCCGCGTCTCGGCGGGAATGCCGATTTTCATGTACTTCTCCCACTATGTTAAGAATTCTTCGGATTTGCCGAGGGCAGGATAACTCGCCACCCGCCGAGGCCAGGCGGCGCTTGAAGTCTGCCTTGTAAATTAGCTGTATGGAATCTTACACGGAAAAATTGCGGCTCAACAACCAGAGGTCTTGATGTAGGTTATTTATCCTAAAATTAATCCGCCGTTGTGAATATGGCTACAATCACACCCGCTTTCTGTGATAGGCCACTGCGGCTGCGTGGCGTGGGTACAAAAGCGTGCCCACCCTACATCGAAAACCGGCAGGCAAGTTAAAATATCGGATTAACCGAGGAATTTATGACTGACGTTTGGAAACCCGCCGTCACAGTTGCCGCGATCATAGAGCGCGACGGCCGCTTCTTGCTGATTGAAGAAGCGACCAGTGACGGTATCCGCATCAACCAGCCAGCTGGCCATCTCGATCCCAACGAGTCGCTGGCGCAGGCGGTCGTGCGCGAAACGCTGGAAGAAACGGCGCACGACTTCACCCCTACCGCGCTGGTCGGCATGTACATGGCGCGTTATGTATCGGCGCGCACCGGCAAAGCGGTCACTTACTTGCGTTTCGCGTTCTGCGGCGACCTCGGCGCCCGGCACGACCAGGTGCTCGACCACGGCATCTTGCGCACCCTGTGGATGTCGCGCGACGAACTGGCGGCCTGTCCGGAACGCCACCGCAGTCCGCAAGTGCTGCTGTGCATCGACGATTACCTGCGCGGCCAGCGCGCGCCGCTGTCCATGCTGAACACCCATCCAAGCGCCTGCGGGGTGGCCCATGTCGAATAAAAAACGCGTAGTCATCGGCATGTCGGGCGGGGTCGACTCCTCGGTTTCGGCCTGGATGCTGAAACAGCAAGGTTATGAAGTGATCGGCCTGTTCATGAAGAACTGGGAAGATGACGACGATTCCGAATACTGTTCGACGCGGCAGGACTGGATCGATGCGGTCAGCGTCGCCGATGTGATCGGCGTCGATATCGAGGCGGTCAATTTCGCCGCCGAATACAAGGACCGGGTATTCGCCGAATTCCTGCGCGAGTACCAGGCTGGACGCACGCCGAACCCGGACGTGCTGTGCAATGCCGAAATCAAGTTCAAGGCCTTCCTCGACCACGCCATGAAGCTGGGCGCCGACCTCATCGCCACCGGCCACTACGCGCGCGTGCGGCAGGCCGATTCCGGCCGTTTCGAGCTGCTGAAGGCGGTCGACGCCAGCAAGGACCAGAGTTATTTCCTGCACCGCCTGAACCAGTCGCAGCTGTCGCGCACCTTGTTCCCGCTGGGCGAAATCCAGAAAACCGAAGTGCGCAAGATCGCCGAACAGATCCGGCTGCCGAACGCCAAGAAGAAGGATTCGACCGGCATCTGCTTTATCGGCGAGCGGCCGTTCCGCGAATTCCTGAACCGCTACCTGTCTTATAAGCCAGGGCCGATGAAGACTCCCGACGGCGATGTGGTCGGTGAGCATGTGGGTTTGAGTTTTTACACGCTGGGCCAGCGCAAGGGCATCGGCCTGGGCGGCATGAAGACGCACAAGAATGCCGGCGGCGACAGCGATCCCTGGTATGTCGCCAGGAAAGATGTGGAAAACAACACTTTGTACATCGTCCAGGGACATGATCACCCGTGGCTGCTGTCGTCGACGCTGCAGGCTGGCCAGCTCAGCTGGGTTGCGGGCGAAGCGCCAGGCAGCGGGCCGCTGTCGGCCAAGACGCGCTACCGGCAAGCCGACATGGCTTGCGCGTTTGACAGCCTGTTGTTGCCGCAAACCGAAAATTTCACACTCAGGTTTACCGATCCGCAATGGGCGGTGACGCCGGGTCAATCCGCCGTGCTGTATGACGGCGATGTCTGCCTCGGCGGCGGCATTATCGAAACATCAGGCAACTGATCCTGGTTTTGCATCTTCCTGATGCAAAACCAGCCTCTCTCCAGCTGGCTGTCCTGGCCAGCGCCAATCCGGTGATTACCTAACGTCTTTTGGTTGCGCATTGCACCAAAAAGTTCCTTTTTATTATTGCCATTTTAGGAATAGTTAATTTCCAATATGGCCATTTATTGTTGATCATGAAGCCTCTACACTTGCTTCATCGATGGACGCAACACACGAGCAACAGCAGCAAATGCAAGTGCGCCGCTCACCGAGGCAGGACCCGACGGGCTGCACCAAGCCTGTTCCGCCGAGCCCGCTGCCATCAACCTTATTGGAGAAAAACATGAACATGAAACAAGTTATCGCAGGTCTTGCAATTTTGGCTGCCGCTGGCAGCGCATTGGCCGATGCACCATATCCTCCTGAAACACCGTTTGTTTCGACCAAGTCGCGCGCCGATGTCCAGGCCGAACTGGTGCAAGCCCAGAAAGACGGTTCGCTGGCCGTGGCCCGCAACCAGTACCCTGTGGTCGCAGCCGTAGGTCAGCCGGAAACCCGTGCTGAGGTAGTAAGCCAGCTCAACAAGGCAGAGCCATCGGTCTATAGCGGCAACTAAGCTGCTGCCAAGCTGTACAAGCATCTGATGCAACACTGATCCAGCGAGTTTCAGAGTTACACAAAACGCCAGCCTAGCTGGCGTTTTGCTATTATTATTCAGTCATATCCTCGTTCACCGCGTAACCCGGGGTTTTAGTGTAGTGCAAGCGCTGCCGGCAAATAAGCGTTCAGACCTCCCTAATCATTACAATTTGGGTTTTCATGCGGTCATATCCTATCCTCCAGCGTCCTCCCTCGGCCAAGCTGCTGCTTGCCGCTTCCCTGGCGCTGCAGGTGCTGCTGTTAAGCGCCTGCGCCGATTTTTCCGGCATCGACAAGCAATCCAGATTGACCGATGGCAACTCGCTTTCCGGCGGCGCCGCACTGGCCAACCTCAGCCAGACCGCATGGCCGACCGGCGCCTGGTGGCAAAATTATCGCGATCCGCAGCTCGATACCCTGGTGCAGCAAGCCGTGGCCGGCAGCCCCAGCCTGAAGATCGCCCAGGCGCGCATCCGCCAGGCGTCGTCGCTGGCCGGCGTGGCGCGCGCCGCTACCTTGCCCAAGGTCGGCGCCGAAGCGGCCAGCACGCGCGGCTTGTATTCCTCCGAATACATATTCCCGCCGCCGCTGGGCGGCAGCTGGAACTGGGACAATGAAATCACCGTCAAGGCCAGCTACGATCTCGACCTGTGGGACAAGGACCGCAGCGCGCTGGAATCGGCGCTCGATACCGTCCACGTCAGCGCCGCAGAAGCCCGCAGCGCCCAGCTGAACCTGGAAGTGGCGGTAGTGCGCGGCTACCTGCAGCTGGCGACGCAATACGCGCTACGCGATATCGCCGTCACCACGCTGGCGCAGCAAACCTTGATCGCCAGCTTCGCCCAGCGCCGGCTGGCGGCGGGCCTCGGCACCCGGCTGGAAGTCAGCCAGGCCGAAACCGCCCTGCCGGATGCGCGCGCCAACATCGAGAAAATCGATGAAAACATCGCCCTGCTGCGCAACCAGATTGCAGCCTTGAGCGGCCAAGGCCCCGGCAGCGGCGAGGCGATCCGGCGGCCGCAGCTGGCGGCCCGCCTGGTCGGCGCCGACAACGGCGCGCCGCTGGCCATAGGCTTGCCCGACAATGTGCCGGCGCACCTGATCGGCCGTCGTCCGGATGTGATCGCGCAACGCTGGCGGGTGGAGGCGATGGACAAGAATATCGATGTCGCCAAGGCCGCGTTTTATCCAGACATCAATATCTCCGCCTTCGTCGGCCTGCAGGCCCTCGGTTTCACCAATTTCCTCAGCGCGTCGTCCGCGGTGCGCGGCGCCGGACCGGCAATTTCGCTGCCGATTTTTGAAGGCGGCCGCCTGCGCGCCAACCTCGGCGCCCAGACCGCCGCCCTCGACGGCGCCATTGAAAGCTACAACAACACGCTGGTGCAGGCACTGCAGAGCGTGGCCGACCAGATCATCAAGCTGAAATCGCAGCAACAGCAGCGCGCGCAGTCGGAGCAGGCGCTGGCGCTGTCGAAACAATCCTACGACCTGGCCATGCGCGGCTACCAGGCCGGCCTGACCGCCAATATCAATGTGATCCAGACCCAGCTGGTCCTGCTGCAGCAGCAGATACGGGTAGCGCAAATCCGCGCCAGCTACCTGGACAGCTGGGCGCAGCTGATGCAGGCGCTGGGCGGCGGCCTCGGCGGCGATTTGCCGCAGCCGGCCGATGCGGTCGCGGCAGAAAAATAAGCGGCGCCAATCATGACCATCGTGAGCGAAATAACAGGCACCCCCGCAAGCAGCCGAGAAAGCTGGCCGGACCATCTGAAACAAGCTGCCGTCAGCTGGCTGGAAGGCCATGGCCAGGACCTGCTGTATGTCAGCAAGATCCTGCTGGCGACCCTGCTGGCGCTGGGCCTGTCGCTGCTGTTCGACCTGTCCAAGCCGGGTACCGCGATGGTCACCGTGATCATCGTGCTGCAGCCGCGCAGCGGCCTGGTGCTGGCCAAGGGATTTTACCGTTTCATCGGCACAGCGGTCGGCGTCATCATGTCGATCATCCTGGCCGCCTCGTTTTCGCAGCAGCCAGTGCTGTTCCTGGCGGCCGGCGCCTGCTGGCTGGCTTTCTGCACCGCCGGCTCGACCATCTTCCGCAACTTCCAGTCGTATGCCTTCGTGCTGGCCGGCTACACCCTGGTGATCGTCGGCCTGCCGGCAGCGCTGCAGCCGGACCAGGCTTTCGACATCGCCATGACGCGCCTGAGCGAAGTGATGCTGGGCCTGCTGTGCGCCGGGGTGGTCAGCGATGTGTTGTTTCCCAAGCGCCTGTCCGACGTCCTGCTGCTGACGGTGCGCAAGCGCTTCGCCGATTTCAAGACCTTCATTGCCCTGAATGACGTAGCCCCCAGTTCCCGGCCGGCACGGGAGCGCATGGTGCTGCGCTTTATCGGCGAAGTCATTACGCTGGAAGCGCTGCGCACCTCATCGGTGTTCGAAAGCGCAACCGGCCACCTGCAAAGCTTGCAGCTGCGCCAGCTGAACAACGCCTTCATGACCGCATCCACCACATTCCATTCGCTCGACCAGCTGTTCGGCCGCCTGCAAGCCAGCGGCAAACTGAGCACGCTCAACGCCTTGCTGATGGAATATAAGGCCATCGTCCGCGCCCTCTCCAGCCAGGACCGCACGTTGCTGATGCAAGTGCGCCGCGCACTGCCGCAGCGCCTGCTTGCCCTGCGCCGCGGCCTGGCGGCGGCCAACGGCAGCGCCAGCGATAGCAGCCATATACTCGATTTCGACTCTGCCACCGAACTGCTGGCCAGGTTCGCCGATGAGCTGCAAGTCTATGCAAGAATCCATGCCGTGGTGATCCAGACTGAAATGCACATGCCCGACGATGTCCAGCTGCCTGCGCACTACGTTGCACGCACCGACCCGACGCTGGTAGTGACCTCGGCGTTGCGGGCGGCGATCGGCTTCGGCATATCGTCGCTGTTCTGGATCGAATCAGGCTGGGTGTCCGGCACCGATGCGGTGGTCATGGCGACTGTCGTCAGCGCCCTGTTTGCCGCCGCGCCCTCTCCCATCAAGATCGTGCGGCAATTCATGATCGGCGGCGCGCTGGGCGGATTTTTCGGTTTCCTGTCGGCCTATTACCTGCAATCGCAAGCCGAAAACTTCACCATGCTGTGCATCGCGCTGGCGCCGTTCATCCTGATCGGCGCCTGGCTCACCACCACCAAGAAGTACTCTGGCGTCGGCACCGGCATCCTGCTTTTCTTCTTTTCCTACGCCAGCATCGGCAGCAACTACCAGTTCGACATGCCGGCCCTGCTCAACGGCATGGCCGGCGGCCTGATCGGAGTCGGCGTCGCCTCGGTGCTGTACCAGATCATCGATCCTTCCGACAGCCGCTGGATCAAGCGCCGTCTGGCCCGTGCCCTGCGGCGCCAGGTGGAGGAAGCCTGCAGCCGGCCGCTGCCAGGTCTGCTGGGACGTTTTGAAAGCGGCACCCGCGACTTGCTGTCGCGCTTTGCGATCACCCACTCGCTGGATAATCCGGATGACCGCGACATCATGACCTGGCTGCTGTCGGTGCTGGAAATCGGCCGCGCCGTGATCCAGCTGCGCCTGGAGATGCTGGCGGTCGCGGATCGGCAGGCACATGACAAGATCGAGCAATGCGTACGCAGCATCGCCTATCTGTTTGCCCGTCCCAGCCAGGTCCGCTTGCGCGCCGCGCTGGATGCCGTACTGGCGGCGATCGCCGTGTGCACGGCATCCAACACGCTGCCGGCGGTGCTGGCCAACCTGCACCTGATGCGCGGCGCCATGCTGGAGCGTGTCACCGTGCTGACGCCGGCCGAAACCTCAACCAATACTTCGGAGACTTGACCATGCCGCGCGAAATCGCACTACTCGATGCGCTCATCCCGACCTTGCTGCTGGTGTTCATCGGCTGCCTGTTCCTGCAGATGGCGATTGACTGGATCTTCACCCGCCTCGGCCTGTTCCGTTATGTCTGGCATCCCAGCCTGTTCCGGATCGCCCTGTTCTTTTGTATTTTCGGCGGCGCCGGGCTGTTGTTGCACGCCGCCTGATTTGTCATAAAAACTCGCCGTAAAAATTTACCCTTAGGTCGACATGAAATCCTCAAGCATTATAAAAACCCTGCTGCAAGTGGCGATTACGCTGATTGTGGTCCTGATTGCCTTCCTGCTGGTGCGCGCGCTGTGGGACCGCTACATGAATACGCCCTGGACCCGCGACGGCCGGGTGCGCGCCGACGTCATCAGCGTCGCCGCCGATGTCTCGGGCATCGTGGTGGCGGTGCCGGTGGCCGACAACAGTTATGTGCACAAAGGCGACCTGCTGATGAAGATCGACCCGGCGCGCTATGCACTGGCGCTGGCGCAAGCCGAAGCGACCGTGGCCGAACGGCGCATCGGGCTGAGCACCAAGCAGCGCGATGCGGCGCGCCGCGCGAAACTGGACGGCGACGTGATTTCCAATGAAAACCGGGAAAATTCCAGCGCCGACGCCTCCGCCGCCCAGGCCCAGTACCAGGCCGCCCTGGCAGCGCGCGACAGCGCCCGGCTGAACCTGGACCGCACCGAAATCCGGGCGACCGTAGATGGCTGGATCACCAACCTCAACGTCCATGCCGGCGATTTCGCCCAGGCCGGCACGCCCAAGCTGGCGGTGATCGACGCCAATTCGTTCTGGGTGTACGGGTATTTCGAAGAGAACAAACTACCCTTGATGAAGGTCGGCGATGCCGTCGACATGCGCCTGCTCGGCAGCGAACAGCTCATCAGCGGCCATATCGACAGCATTTCGCGCGGCATCACCGATCGCGACAATGCGCTGGGCAGCTACGGCCTGGCGAACGTGAATCCCAGCTTCAACTGGGTCCGGCTGGCGCAGCGCGTGCCGGTGCGCATCCATATCGACAAGGTGCCGGACGGCATCACGCTGGCGGCCGGCATGACTTGCACAGTGATCGTCAAACCCGGCGAGCGGCCGGCGGCAAAGCCGCAAAAATGACTGGCGGCCATTTCCTGTTTTAATCCACCTGCATCTCGTTCCTGATCCAGTCCAGCACCGAACGGTGCCGGGGCTGCCATCCCAGTTCCTTGCGCGCCCGCGCCGAGCTGACCCGGCTATTCGAACCGAAAGAATAGACTGCATGGCCAAATCCCCATTCATCGATCGCATCCTGCACCGGCCATGACTGCGCCGGGCCCAGTCCCAGCCGCTCGGCAATCGCCGTCACGATCTCGGCATACGAAGCCTGGCCGTTCTCGACGAAATACAAGGAACCGGCAGCGGCATCCCTGAGCGCCAGCAGATACAGTTCCGCGACGTCGTCGATATGCGCGTTGGACCAGATGTTGCGGCCTTTGCCTACATAACGGGCGATGCCGCTGCGGCGCGCCTGCGCTACCAGCGGCGGAATCTGCACGCTGTCGGCGTGCAGGCCGCGCCCGCTGCCGTAGATCATGCTGTTGCACAGGATGACCGAACGCACATCGCGCCCGGCGGCATCGCGTATCAGCTTGTCCAGTTCAGCGCGGGCGGCTTTTTCCGGCGCCGGCGTATACGGCGTATCTTCGCTGAACACCTGCTGCGACGCCCATTCGCCGCGCGCGTCGTCGCCAATCACGCTGGAGCCGCTGGTATGGATGAACGCCTTGCCGGAACCGGCCAGCGCATCCAGCAGGGTTTGCACCGCAAACAGATGATCCGAACTGGCGGCGTTGATCACTGCATCCGCCAGCCCGGCCTCGCGCCGCAATGTCTCGCCGTCGTCCAGGGTGCCAAGCACCGGCGCCATGCCGCTCGCGGCCAGCCGTTCGGCCTGTTCCTGGGTGCGCACCAGGCCACGCACGCTAAATCCGTCCTGCATCAGGCGGGCGGCGACGGAGCCGCCGATAAAACCTCCGGCTCCTGTAATGAATACCTGCATCTTGAATCCTTTTCTGTCAGAGGAAAAACAGTGGTCCAAAGCAGGACTATGCGCGTTTTGTTTCCTGGGAAAAATGCTCACATCAACAAAGGATATTTGACTTAAAATCAATAACAGTCGTTTGCAATGAAAACTGCTGCGGCAGGTCCGGTCCGAAGCCGCTTGCCGAACCGCCGAAACAACATAAAACCAGGATACCCATATCCACCTTCGGGAGGCGCATGAGCGCTGCAACATCACAACATGCCGACCTGAATCCGCCGCCAGCCGCCAAACGCGCGTACCTGGCGGACCTGGTGGCGGGGCTGTCGATCGCCGGCCTGCTGCTGCCGGAGGCGGTAGCCTATTCCAGCATCGCCAACCTGCCGCCGCAAACCGGGGTGATCGCCTTGTTCGCCGGCCTGCTCTGCTACGGCCTGTTTGGCAGCAGCCGCTTTGCGATCGTCTCCGCCACCTCTTCTTCAGCCGCGGTGCTGGCGGCGGCCACGGCATCCATGGCCAACGGCGACACCGGCTTGCGCATGACGCTGGCGATCGGGCTGGTGATGGTGACCGGGCTGTTTTTCCTGCTGGCCGGCCTGGCGCGCCTGGGCGGCATCACCGATTTCATCGCCAAGCCGGTATTGCGCGGTTTTGCCTTCGGCCTGGCGCTGGTCATCATTCTCAAGCAGTTCGCCGGTGTGGTCGGGGTCCATCCAGTACATACCGACATGACCCGCTTCATCCCCGAGCTGGCGGCGCAGATCGCCCATTGGAACTGGATCAGCGTCGCGGTGATGGCGGTCGCGCTGGTTTTGCTGTATCTGTTTGCCCGCTTGCGCCGGTTGCCGGGCGCGCTGCTGGTGATCGTCATCGGCGTTGCCGCCGGCCAGTGGCTGCACCTGACTCAATATGGCGTCGGCCTGGTCGGCAGCATCCACCTGCAGCTGGCGACGCCGACGCTGCCCATGCTGTCGCGCGCCGACTGGCTGCGCCTGGGCGAACTGGGTTTCGCCATGGGCATGATCCTGTATGCCGAATCGTATGGCGCCATCCGCAGCTTCGCCATCAAGCACGGCGACCCGGTGGCGCCCAACCGCGACCTGCTGGCGCTGGGCGCCTCCAACCTGCTGTCCGGCCTGTTCCACGGCATGCCGGTCGGCGCCGGTTATTCAGCCACCTCCGCCAACGAAGCCGCCGGCGCTACCTCGCGCCTGTCGGGCTGGGTAGCGGCGCTGGTGATGCTGGCGATCGTCCTGACCTTGCTGCCGGCGATTGCCCTGACGCCTGAACCGGTGCTGGCGGCCATCGTGATCCACGCCGTCGGCCATACCCTCAACCCGGCCATCTTCCGCCCTTACTTCCAGTGGCGGCGCGATCGCCTGGTGGTGGTCGCTTCCGTGATCGCCGTGCTGTTGCTGGGCGTGCTGGACGGCTTGCTGGCCTCGATCGCGATCAGCTTGCTGATGATGCTGCGCCAATTTTCAGAATCGACCATCTCGGTGCTGGGCCAGCTCGGACAAGGCCATGACTATGTCAACCTGCGCACCCACCCGGAAGCGCAGGCGCTGCCCGGCATCATGATCCTGCGCCCGAACGAGCCGCTGTTTTTTGCCAACGCCGAACGAATCCTGGGCCAGGCGCGCCAGAACATCTTGGCGGCGGCAACGCCGGTGCATACCGTGATCCTCAGCCTGGAAGAGTCGCCGGACCTGGACAGCTCCAGCCTGGAAGGCCTGCACGATTTTTTTAATTTTATCGACAGCCGCGGCTTGCGCCTGTTACTGGCGCGGCTCAAGGATCCTGTGTATGACTGCATGAAAAGCGCCGCCGCCCCCGGCTTTCCACTGGAATCCCTGAGCGCGCTGAGCGTAGCGGAAGCAGTGCACCTGGCGCGGGCCGGCCAGCAACCCATCAACCAAATTATCGAAACCCGACCCGGAGAATGACCATGCGTGCATGCTGGAAAACATTGGCGGCCTCGCTGTGCGCCGCATTGACGATCGCTGCCGTGGCAGCAGCGGATGCGGCAGAGATTGCCTTTTCCTCTCAGCGCGATTTCACCGAAATCAGCTTGACCATCAAGGATACCTACAACGCCAACCCGGATTCGGTTGCGCTGGAAATCACGCTTAGCCAGGACGCCCAGCAGCGCATGGCGGCGGCCAGCGGCGCCGCGCTGGAACAGGACCTGACTGTGGTCATCGACGGCAAGGCGGTCAGCACTTCGCATGTGCAAAGCGTGGTCGATACGCCGCAGTTGCGGGTGGCCATGTCGAGGCAGGCCGCCATGGATCTGTTGCCGGCCCTGCTCGGCATGAATGCCGCGGCAAATCCGCAAGGCGGACCGGCAGCGCCGGTTGTGCTGGCGGCCCCCACGCCGGTCGACGCGCATCCGCCCCTGCTCGCTGCTGCGCCATATGTGGTCCAGGCCCAGGAGGTGACGCCGCCGTCGGTTTCAGAATCGCCGGCGGAAGCCGCGCCGATGCCGGCGCCCGCAGCGCAAGAAGCTGCCCTGGCGGCGGGCGTGCCGCCGGATCTTGCAACGCCTCCCGCGGCAGATCCGGCGCCGGTGGAAGCCGTACCAGCGTTGCCATTGCCACCTCCTCCGCTGCCGCCGCCGGCGATCCCTTCGTGGGCGCTGGGAGCGTGGCTGCCGACCAGCGCCACCGCTTCGCCCTATGCCGATATCAACCAGGGCGACCCGGTGGCGGTCTACGCCAACGCCGTCGACGCCATCAACTGCAACCGCGCCAGGCTGTCGATACTGGACAGCAGCAATGCGCGGGTGCGGCTGCAGGTTGCCCCGGACAGCCAGTGCGTGATCTCCGGCGTGCCGGTCGACCGGCTGCAGCTTTCGCCCGCGCTGGAACCCGGCAAGATTGCAATTTCACTTTATACCCGGCAAGACGACATGAACGGGCCGCCATCCAAAGAGAGCATTTATCGCCGCAGATAACCGGGCCACCGAGTGAACTGCCCAGTGGGCCGTCGGGCGGCCCAGCAAGCACCGTTGCGCGCAGGTACCCGGCAACGGCGTTCAAGAATTTCCGATACTATAGCGAATCGATTGGCAAATTAGCAGAATGACATCGCATGCTTGAAACTCATTGCAGCTTTACGAGTCTCAGCCAGGCAGGTGACAGTCATGTGAAATACCACGGTGCTGTAGCGTCTCCGGACTTCTGATCAATTTATTCACGGCCAACATTTATGCAACGCTACACAACCCCCGCCATTGTGCTGCACTGGCTGGTCGCCATCCTTATCGTCGCCACCTTTGCCCTCGGCCTTACCATGGTCGATATCCCCGGCCTGACCCCAACCAAACTGAAATATTTTTCCTGGCACAAATGGCTGGGCGTAACCGTGCTGGGGCTGGCCTGCGTGCGCCTGCTGTGGCGCAAGACGCAAGGCGCGCCGCCTTATCCGGACAGCATGCAGCCGTGGCAGCAGCGCGCCGCGCACGGCCTGCACATCCTCTTGTATATCCTGATCTTTGCAGTGCCTATCTCGGGCTATTTCTACAGCCTGGCCGCCGGCGTGCCGGTGACCTATCTCGGCCTGTTCCCGATGCCGGTGCTGATAGCGCCGAATCCGGACCTGAAACCGGTCCTGAAGCTGGTCCATTACACACTCAACATGATCATGCTGGGCGCGGTTTCCCTGCATGTACTGGCGGCGCTCAAACACCATTTCATCGATCGCGACGGCGTGCTGAAACGCATGCTGCCTTGAACATACCTATCCATCACAAGGAATACTCCATGACACATTTTCTGTTGCGCACCACTGCCATCGGCCTGCTCGCCCTCGGCGCCACCCTGCCGGCCATCGCCGCGCCCCTGAAACCCGACCTGGCCAAGAGCAATGTCACTATCGTGTTCAAGCAGATGAACGTACCGGTGGAAGCCAAGTTCAAGCAGTTCACGGCGCAGATCGATTTCGACGCCGCCCAGCCCGCGGCAGCCAAAGCCAGCGTCGACATCGCTATCCCGAGTTTCGACCTGGGCGATCCTGAATACAATAAAGAAGTGCTGAAGAAAGAATGGTTCAACGCCGCCCAGTTCGCCAAGGCCAGTTTTGTCGCCAGCTCGATCAAGGCCAGCGCAGGCGCGCCGGCCGGCAGCAAATACGATGTCGCCGGCAAACTGACCATCAAGGGCAAGACTACCGATGTCAGCTTCCCGCTGAGCGTCAAGAAAGAAGGCAGCGCGCAAGTCTTCGACGGCAGCCTGCCGATCAAGCGCCTCACCTACAATATCGGTGAAGGCGAGTGGAAAGACACCAGCATGGTGGCAGACGAAATCGTCATCAAGTTTCACCTCGTAGCAAACTAACACCGTATTTTTCTCTCATCCAAAGGGTAATCAATAATGAAACTGAAACTCATCATCGCCTCTTTGCTGGCGGCCAGCGCAGCCAGTGCATTCGCCGCGGCCGACACTTACACCATCGACCCCAACCATACTTACCCGAGCTTCACCGCCGACCACATGGGCATCTCCTTCTGGCGCGGGAAATTCGAAAAGACCAGCGGCAGCGTGACGCTGGACCGGGCCGCCAAGACTGGTTCCGTCGATATCCGCATCGATGCAAGCTCGCTCGATTTCGGCCACGCCAAGATGAACGAACATGCATCCGGCCCTGACATATTCGACGTCAAGAAATACCCTGACGTGACCTATAAAGGCACTTCGGTCAAATTTGACGGCGACAAGCCGGTCGCGGTCGACGGCGAGCTGACCCTGCACGGTGTCACCAAGCCGGTCACGCTGACCATCAATTCGTTCAAGTGCATCCAGCATCCGATGCTGAAACGCGAAGTCTGCGGCGCCGATGCAAGCGCCTCTTTCAATCGCAGCGACTTCGGCATCACCTACGGCTTGCCGATGTTCTCGCCGGAAGTAAAACTGGCGATCCAGGTCGAAGGCATCAAGACCAACTGATCCGGTCACAGCCTACAACTGGCTGGCATCAAGCCGAGCGGTATGTCACGCTCGGCTTTTTTCATTTCATCGTCTTGTAATACAAGCCCGATAAAATCCCGGCTTTGTTTTCCATTTCATGGAGCAAGCCATGCCCAGCAGCAATCCTCCTGCTTCCAAACGCCGCAATTTCCTGCGCAACGCCGCTGCCGGCGCCGGCGTGCTGCTGACCGGCATGCCACTGCACAAGGCCATCGCACAGAGTGCCGCGCCGGCCCTGGTTACTTCGGACAGGCTGCGGCCGCAGCTGCCCAGCGGCGTGATGAGCGGCGACATTACGCGCGACAAGGCGATTATCTGGAGCCGCGCCGACCGCCCCTCGCGCATGGTGGTGGAGTACGCCAGCAATGAAAATTTCCGGGATGCACATACGCTGCAAGGGCCGCTGGCCCTGTCCGGCAGTGACTATTCAGCCAGGGTCGACCTCACCGGCCTGCCCAGCGGACAGACCGTCTTTTACCGCGTGCGCTTCCAGGATATCCAGAATCCGTCGGTCTACAGCGAGCCGCTGAGCGGCAGCTTGCTGATCCCGGGCGGCGCCGAACGCGACATCACTTTTGCCTTCTCCGGCGACGAGGCCGGCCAGGGCTGGGGCATCAACCAGGCCTGGGGCGGCTACCGTATCTATGAAACGATGCGCCGCTTCAAACCGGATTTTTTCATCCACTCCGGCGACCAGATCTACGCCGACGGCGTCATCGAAAAAGAAGTCAGGCTGGACGACGGCACACTCTGGCAAAACCTGGTGACGCCGGCCAAGTCCAAGGTGGCGGAAACGCTGGACGACTATCGCGGCAATTTCGCCTATAACCTGCTGGACGCCAACAAGCTGCGCTTCGCGGCGGAAGTGCCATTCCTGGTGCAATGGGACGACCACGAGGTGCGCAACAACTGGTATCCGGGCCAGAAAATCGGCGCGGCGGAAAATCGCTACCAGGAACGCGACCTGTCGACCCTGGCCGTCAACGCCAAGCGTGCGATGTTCGAATACAACCCGTTCCGGATCGAACCCAGCGATCCCGAACGGGTCTACCGCATGTTCAACTACGGCCCGCTACTGGAAGTGTTCATGCTCGACGAACGCAGCTACCGCGGCGCCAACTCCAGCAACCGCCAGGGCGCCCTGACCCAGGACGCCGCTTTTCTCGGCGCCGCCCAGTTGCGCTGGATCAAACAGGCTTTGCTGCGCTCGCGCTCGACCTGGAAAGTGATCGCCAGCGACATGCCGATCTCGATCGTGGTGCCGGACCTCAACCCGGATGTGCCGCAAGGCACGTTCGAGGCCTGGGCCAACAACGACAACGGCAAGCCGCTCGGACGCGAGCTGGAAGTGGCCGACCTGCTCAAGTTCATCAAGCAGCACGACATCAAGAACGTGGTGTGGGTCACCGCCGATGTGCACTACGCTTCAGCCACCTACTACATGCCCGAGAAAGCCAGCTTCACCGACTTCAAGCCGTTCTGGGAATTCGTCGGCGGCCCGCTGCATGCCGGTACTTTCGGTCCGGGCGAAATCGACCGCACTTTCGGCCCCGACGTGCGCTACGTCAGCATCCCCAGCGACATGAAACAGAACCGCCCGCCCAGCGAGCTGCTGCAATTCTTCGGCGTCGGCAAGATCGACGCCAAAAGCAAGGTCATGACGGTCTCCCTGCACGACATCGACGGCAAGGACCTGTTCAAGGTCGATCTCCATCCCGAGGTGTAACAATCGCCCTGTTGGCCCGGCGCCAACAGGGTGCGCCGGCTTGCCCGCGCCCGGGTGAAGCGCTACCATACGGCTGACTTTGCCCAACCGTGATGCGCCGCCTATGATTCGCCTGCCCCGTTCCTTGCGTCAGCTAGCCGTCTGCCTGGCCATGTTTGCAGCATTGCTGCCAAGCGTGGTGCAGCTGCTGCCGGCTGCCCATGGGCAGCCGCTGGGACTAGGCGAACTGTGCAGCACCGCCGGCCACGTCAAAACCCCTGGCTCGGACAACCCGGCGCCGGACCAGGACCATCAAGGCCATTGCCTGCTGTGTTTCATCCACGCCGCCGACCTCGGCCTGCCGCCCAGCCTCAACCTGTGGCAAGCCACTGCCAGCACCGGTGTCGACCTGGCGCCAACCTCATCCATTCCGCACGCCAGTGTCGTCTGGCTCAAACCGCAATCGCGCGGCCCGCCTGCCTTTTCTTGATTTTGTCAGCTGGCGCAAGCTCTCATGCCCGGGAGTTTGCCTTTGCACCTTTCAACTTGAACAAGGAATGCCATGGCTACGCCATCACGCCGCCGCATCCGGCCAGCAGTACTGCCGCTTGCCGCGTTTTCCGTTATTGCACTGTTTCCCCATGCTGCGCTGGCTTGCGCCAGCTGCGGCTGCACCCTCAGCTCCGACTGGGACAACCTCGGCATCGGCAGTTCGTCGGGACTGAAAATGGATATCCGCTACGATTACCTGAACCAGAATCAGCTGCGCAGCGGCAGCAGCACGATTTCGCCCGGCGCCGCCAGCCGGATTTCGAATAACGGCGATCCGCAGGAAGTCGAAAAATATACCCGCAACAATTACCTGACGCTGGGGCTCGACTACAGCATCAATCCGGACTGGGGCGTCAGCCTGCAACTGCCCTACATCTTGCGCAGCCACAGCACGCTCGGCACCGCCTCGGACGGCGTGACGCCAGGCGATGGCGGCGGCCAGTACGATTCGAGGACTTCCAGCATCGGCGACCTCAAGATCATCGGCCGCTACCAGGGTTTTACACCGGAGCATAATTTCGGCCTCATGTTCGGCCTGAAACTGCCGACCGGCAGCCATACCGACACCGCCATGTCCAGCGACCCCAGCGCGCCAGGTCCGGCGCCCATCGACCGCGGCCTGCAGCCAGGCAGCGGCACCACCGATGCCATCCTCGGCGCCTATTACATGGATACGCTCAACAAGGATTGGGATTATTTCGTGCAAGGCATAGTACAAAAAGCGCTGAATTCCAGCGATCAGTACCGCCCCGGCGACGGCGCCAACCTGAACCTGGGCCTGCGTTACATGGGCAACGCTGATTTCACGCCGCAAATCCAGCTGAATGTGCGGCGCGTGCTGCACGATACCGGCGCCGATGCCGATACCGTCAGCACCGGCGGCACCCTGGTCTATCTCAGCCCGGGAGTGACGGTGTCGCTCAGCCAGCAAATCTCTGTGTACGGTTTTGTGCAATTGCCGGTCTACCAGAAGGTCAACGGCGTACAGCTTGCTCCGCGCTATACCGCCACCCTGGGCATGCGTTACTCGTTCTAGCCTGCACGCGCGGGCCGCCAAGGGGCGGTTCGCGCTATTTCCCCGTCATGAATTAATGCTTTATCAACAATAAAACCGGATATTTATCCAGCTAATCCGATGTTGCCTTAAATGCATGGATCAGTCGCGGGCGGTAGAAATATCACAATTGTTTTCAATTGTATCGATAGTCATGTCAGCCATATCCAATCCGACGGCGTTTAACACCTACCTCGGTCATATTGCCAGGTGCGGCGCACAACATTGTTTAGTCGTGCTGCGGTAGACGGATTGATACATACATTGAAACATAAGGTGCGCCAGCTGCAAGGCCACATGAGCTTCACCAACTCCATGGAGAATAAAATGAAAGCATTGTTTATTTCAGCAGCAGTTGCAGCAGCCTTACTGACTTCGGCCGCCAGCTTTGCCCAGGCCCCCGCCGCAGCGCCAGCCGGCACCACCGGCCTGTGCAAGGACGGCAGCTATTCTTCCAACGCTACCAAGAAAGGCGCTTGCTCCGGCCACAAGGGCGTAAAAGAATGGTATTCCGCTGCGCCTGCAGCAGCTGCACCCGCAGCAACCCCAGCAGCAGCCCCGGCAGCGGCAGCTCCCGCTCCAGCCAAGACGGCAACTCCTGCTGCTGCGCCAGCCGCAGCGCCAGCCCCTGCGGCCGCTAAAGCAGCAGCTCCGGCTGCAGCCCCGACTGCGATGGCGCCAGCCAAACCTGCTGCTGCAGCCACCGCTCCTGCAGCCGGCGGCGGCGCCGGCAAGGTCTGGGTCAACAGCGCCAGCAAGGTATACCACTGCGAAGGCAGCAAATACTATGGCAAGACCAAGGCCGGTTCTTACATGACGGAAGCGGAAGCCAAGGCGGCAGGCAACCATGCCAACCACGGCAAAGCTTGCAGCTGATAGCTGACCGCAACGGGACCTCAGGGTCCCGTTGTCGTTACTGGCTAGTGTTCTTGAAAACCGGCAGCGCGGCAGCCGATAAAATCGGCTTCGGTTTTATCTATCTTTAACAATTGGGCCGCTGTTTTTGATGCTTTTTACGCTACTCTTGCCGGGTAGTCTAAAGATGGTCAACTCTGAAAGGAAATCTCATGGGCTTTATCGCTTGGTTGATAGTGGGCGCGATTGCAGGATGGCTGGCTGGCGTTCTGGTCAAGGGCGGCGGCTTCGGTGTGCTGATCGACATCGTCGTTGGTATCGTCGGCGCTTTCATCGGCGGCTGGCTGGCAGGTATCCTGGGCATCCAGGTTGGCGGCGGCTGGATTGCATCGATCGTGACGGCCACTGTAGGCGCCGTGATCCTGCTGTTCATTCTGCGGCTTATCAAGCGCGCCTGAGTTATAGCTCTGATTGCAGCACTGATGTATCAAAAAAACCCGCGTAAATGCGGGTTTTTCTTTTTCCGGGCGCCGGCACGCAGGCCGCCAAACCTCTATTTGAAATCGCAAGCCATTTGCTCCCTCAACGGCAATTCTTGCGCACTGTGGTGGCAACGGCCGAGATAGTCGAGAAAAGACGGCGCCGGCGGCAATCCTTCGCTCAATATCCGGCGCTGGTCGAAGATGTAGTTCAAGCGCGAAAAACGGCCATACAGCATCAATGCCTTATGCAGCATGCGGGTATTTACCGTTTCCCTTGCCGTGGCGCCGAAAGACAGCGCCATCTGCTTCAGCGCCGCTTCCGCCACACGCTCGTAAGGCTTGCCTTGGGCGCCGCCTTCCATGCCTTGGAACGCCTGCAGCAATTCGCCCACCATGCTGCTGCCCTGTCCCGCGGAGATGTGATACACCGGGAAAGCCAGCGTCGGCTTCAGGGCCAGCGCCACTATCGTGCTGGCGCAATAATCGACCGGCACGATATCCAGGTAGGCGCTGGGCGGGCAGACAAAACGGTTCAGCTGGGAGACCACTTTCAGCAGCCAGAAGATGCTGGCCGACGGCTTGCAGCCCAGCGACGAATGGCCAACGATGATCGAAGGCCGCACCGACACCAGGGGCAGTTCCGGGAAACGCTCCCGCAGCTGATTCTCCGCACGCGCCTTGGATGCGGTATACGGCACCAGGTGCGCATGCTCAAGCGGCAAACGCAGGGTTTCGGTGACAATGGCGCCGCGCGCGACGCCGCACGCCATTGCGGTTCCCACGTACACGAAACGGCGCAGCCCGGGCTCCTGGGAGAAGCGTTCAGCCAAGCGCATGGTGGCGTCGACATTGACCCTCCAGATATCGGGCCGGTCGGCAAACGAAGTGACTGCAGCGCTGTGGATGACATGGCTTACGGCATCGAGCCGGGGATCCGAGAATGCATCCGCGTCGTTCAAGTCAGCGACGATGACCTGGCGCTCCAGCACCAGCGGCGGCGGCACTCCCGGCGGGGTGAAACGTGCCAGCGATTGACGCACCCGCTGCGCGCCTTCGGCGGCCGATTTTGCACGTACCAGAAAAAGCATTTCCTTGAAATTTTCGGTGTCGGCGAGAGCCGCCGCAATCGCCCCGCCGACAAACCCTGTAGCGCCGGTGAGAAATATGCGTGCAGGCCCCGGCTGCCGCGTCTGCGCGGCAAGCTCCTGGGCCTCGCGCAGCCATTTCGATCGGGGAAACAAGTTAAATACCATGTCGTGTCAGCAGCCCGGGAACGCTCAAAACGAATAATTCACGCTGGTGAATCCGCTGTAGTTGGTTTTGTCCAGGACCAGCGGGCTGTCTGCTGCCTTTTGCACATAATGCGTGGCGCCGACCATTGTGGAAACTGACCAGGTCTGGTTGAAGCTGTGGGTCCACACCAGCGAGGCATTCAGCGCGTTCAAGCCCGACTCCGCCTTGTATTGCGCGTAGCCTGAATCGCGGCTCTGGAGTGCGGTGACGCCGAAAAAAGCCTGGTTGTATTTGGCACTGCCGAAATAGGCAGTGCCGCTGACGCTGACCTTGTCTTTCGCCAACGCCAGCACGGTGCTGCTCAATTGCGCGCGATAGCTGATGCCGCGCTCGCGGTTGCTGAGCGGTTGCGACAAGCCGACCGAGAAGCTGGCGCTGCGGCCCAGCTTGATGCCGGCCTCGAGGTTGGCCAGCACCGAGCCCTTGATTTCGCCCATGCCCTTCAGCTTGTCGGAGCCGGGCTGCAAGCCGTCGTTGGAATCCTTGCGGCCGGCGCCGTAGCCGATGGCGGCGCTGGCAAACAACGTGTCGCTGATATCGTAACGGTAACCGGCGCCTTGCAGGCTGTCGACGAAGAAGCCGCTGGGGGAAACGATGTTCAATACCGGCACCGGCACCGCGCGGTACTCGTCGCTGCCGGCATAACGCGCCGTGGCGCCGACGCCAAGTCCGATCGTAATCTTGGTGTCCTGCAGCCAGGACCCCGGCTGGCTCGGCGTGACCTGCTGCGCCGCCGCCATGCGCGACGCAAGAAGGCTGCAGACAGTGACTGCGATAATTGACTTGATCTGGTGTTTCAAATTTTTCTCCGGTTGGTAAAGGAAACCAGCGCACATTCTCGGCAGTCCCGTCTCGCGTGTCTGTGAGACAACGGTGGGAAAAATGTGCGAGTCCGTATCATTTATGTGTTTGTTTGTAATGGCTCCATCTGGCGCCTGGCCGTGGCGCTATCATGGAAAAAAGAGGGAAGAACGAAATGAAGAAGGTTTTACTGATTGAAGACGACGCTCGCCTTGCCGAATTGATATCGGAATACTTGTGCCGCTACGATTTCCAGGTGACCCTGGTGCTGCGCGGCGACCTGGCGCTGGATGCGATTGCCCAGGAACAGCCGGATGTGGTGGTGCTGGACCTGATGCTGCCGGGCATGGACGGCATGGATATCTGCCGAGCCATCCGCAAGACTTCATCGCTGCCGGTGCTGATGCTGACCGCGCGCGCCGACATTTTCGACCAGGTGGCCGGCCTCGAAATCGGTGCCGACGACTACATGCTCAAGCCGGTCGAACCGCGCCTGCTGCTGGCGCGCCTGCGTGTCATCCTGCGCTGGGTGGAACTGCGCGGCCAGCCGGCGCATAGCGCCCAGCTGCAGTTCGGCGAGCTGGCCATCGACCTGTCGGCGCGCCAGGTTTGCTGGAAGGGCCAGGAAGTCGATCTGAAGACAGCCGACTACAACCTGTTCGTGATCCTGGTACAGGCCGCCGGCATAGTCCTGAACCGCGACGAGCTGCTCAAGCGCTGGCGCGGCATCGGCTTCGACGGCCTCGACCGCACCGTCGACGTCAGCATTTCACGCTTGCGCAAGTGTTTCGACGACGACGCCAACGAACCGCGCAAGATCAAGACTGTATGGGGACGCGGATATCTGTTCAGCCCCATCGCCTGGGACGAATAATGCTGAGAATCCTGATACGCCTGTATTTGATCGTCGCCGTGCTGTCGATCCTGTCGATCATCTTCGTGCAAAGAGGCTTCCCCCATCTGTTCTCGACGCAATTCACGACCCAGATGCATCGCGAATACGCCAGCGAAGCGATGCTACTGCGCAGATACCTGGGCCCGGTCCGCGACAGCGCCCAGCAAGCCAGGCTGGACGGCATGAACCGCCTCAATCAGCAACGCTACAGCCGCGTATCCGAAGATCAGATGCGTTCGCTGTCGGCGGCGACCCGGCAGGAGCTGGCGCAATACGGCATGGCATGGAGCGGCAGAGGCGACGCCAACCGCTCCAACATCTATATCACGCTGGATGACGGCAGCCTGCTGGAAGTCCATCCGCAGACTGGCGGCTGGATAGAATGGGTTGCCTATGTGGTTATTTTCAGCGTCATGCTGGCGGCGATAGTGGTATGGCTGACGCCGCACTGGCGCGACCTGGAAAAACTGCGCATCGCCGCCGCCCGCTTCGGCGACGGCGCGCTGGATGCGCGCGCCAAGCTGTCCGAGAATTCATCGATCAAGCAGCTGTGCGCCTACTTCAACAACATGGCGGACCGCATCGGCGCCCTGATCACGGCGCAGAGGGACATGGTCAACGCCGCCTCGCACGAACTGCGCACGCCGCTGGCGCGGCTGGAGTTCGGCCTGGTCAACCTGATGGATACCACCGACGACGACAACGCTCACAAACGCATACAGGCGATGCGCCAAGACGTGGAAGAGCTGGATATCCTGGTCGGCGAATTGCTGACGCTGAGCATGCTGGAACAGTCGTCGCTGGCCGAGCCCAGGGAAAAAATCATGCTGGAAGATTTCCTGCGCTCCGCCACCGGCATCACCAGCGAAGAACTGGCCCTGCGCCGCAACGCCCTCAGCTGGCATATCGACGCCGCGCTGAAAGAGATCGTCACCGAACCGCGCAGCCTGGGCCGCGCCTTCTCCAACCTGGTGCGCAATGCATCGCGCTATGCCCGCAGCACCATCAGGGTGCGCGCGGAGCCCGGCGTCGACAGCTGGATGCTGATTGTCGAAGACGACGGCGTCGGCATCCCCGAGCAGGAACGCGAGCGGATTTTCGAACCGTTTTACCGGCTCGACCGCAGCCGCGACCGCGCCACCGGCGGCTACGGCCTGGGCCTGGCGATCGTCAAGAAGATCGCCGACCGGCTGGGCGGCACGGTCCGTGTCGGCAGCTCGGAACTGGGCGGCGCCATGTTTGTATTGCGTTTTCCACTGCTGAACCTGGGGCAGCAAGCGCAGGCCCGGTTGCAAGTCTAGTTGCTAGCGTGGTTGCCATGTTGGCAGCTCACGCCTATCACCTTTACTTATTCCAAATAAGACAAGCTGACAGCCACGCATGCAAGGACAGCACTAAACACGCCGGGTGCATCGGGAAATCATTTTTGCTTTTTTTATTCATACTATTTCCCTAGCGAATCAGCGTGGTGCGCGCTAGAATCCCAAGACCAAATTTGGGAGGATTTCATCTGTGATGTGTACTACCCGTCGTTTCACACTAACCGCTCTCGCCCTCGGCATTGCATCGTTCAACGCCGCAGCGGCGACCCCGAATGATTCTGCACCGCTGGGAAAACTGCCGCGCTGGGCCCAGCCGCTGGCCTATCAGCTCGACTTGCGCGTCGATCCGCAGCAGTCCGACTACAGCGGCAACGCCACCATCGACATCGACCTGAAACAAGCCGCCGACCACTTGTGGCTGCATGGCCAGGACCTCAACGTCAGCAAGGTCACGCTGACCGACAAGCGAAAAAAAACCTATGCTGCACAATACAAGGTAGCCGCGCAAAAAGAAGGCGTGGCGGCGATCGAGTTCGGCCAGACGCTGCCGGCCGGACGCTATAGCGTCGCGCTCGAATATAGCGCGCCGTTCAATCAACAGCTGGAAGGCGTGTACAAGGTCAGCAGCCAGGGCGCGCCTTATGTCATCACGCAAATGGAAGCGATCAGCGCGCGCTACGCTTTCCCCGGTTTCGATGAACCTGCTTTCAAGACGCCGTTCACGCTCAGCTTGACCGTGCCTGAAAACCAGGTTGCCGTCGCCAACACCCGCCAGGTCGGAGAACAGAAACTAGAGAAGAGCCAGGACCGAGGCTGGCACAAGCTCAGCTTTGCCCCGACCAGGCCATTGCCGACTTACCTCGTAGCGTTCGCCGTCGGCCCATGGGATGTGGTCAACGGACCGGAAATCCCGGCAACCAAATGGCGCCCCCAGGCGACGCCGCTGCGCGGCATAGCGCCGCAAGGCGAAGGCGAGCGCATCAAGCCCGCACTGGCGCAAACGCCTGCCATCATCACTGCGCTGGAAGATTATTTCGGCTTCGGCTACCCGTTCGACAAGGTCGACCTGCTGGCAGCGCCTGACTTTGCCGCCGGCGCCATGGAAAACCCGGGGCTGGTGACTTTCCGCGATTACCTGATGCTGCTCGACGCCAACTCGCCGGCGCACAATGTGCGCGGCTCATTCAATGTCACAGCCCACGAATTGGCGCACCAATGGTTCGGCGACACCGTCACCATGCCATGGTGGGACGACCTGTGGCTGAACGAAGCGTTCGCTACCTGGATGCAAAGCAAGATCACGCGCCAGCTGCATCCTGAATATCGCGCCGACCTGGAACTGATCAGCGGCGCCAGCTATGCGATGCAAAGCGACAGCCTGGTCAGCGTGCGCCGCATCCGCCAGCCGATCACCGGCAATGGCGATATCGAGACGGCGTTTGACGGCATCACGTACCAGAAGGGCGCGGCCGTGCTGAACATGTTCGAACGCTACCTCGGCACCGACACATTCCGCCAGGGTGTGCGCGCATATATCAAGCAGCACCAGTTCTCCAGCGCTACAGCGGATGACCTGGTGGCGGCGCTGGCCAAGGCTTCCGGCAAGGACCAGCGTTTTGCAAAAGCGATGCAAAGCTTCCTCGACCAGTCCGGCGTGCCGCTGGTCGATACCAGCCTCAGCTGGGAAGACGGCAAGGCCGTGCTGCACCTGAAACAGCAGCGCTACCTGCCGCTCGGTTCGACCGGCGAAGCCAAGCGCCTGTGGGGCATTCCGGTATGCGTACGCTATGGCGTCGCCGACAGCAGTGGCAACGGCAGCGCCAAGACCCAATGCGAACTGCTGGACCAGGAACAAGGCAAGATGGTGTTGCAAGGCGCATCCGCCAGCAGCTGGTACATGCCGAATGCAGATGCCGCCGGCTACTACCGCTTCAACATGGCGCATGAAGACCTGGCGCGCCTGACCGCCAGCCTCGGCCAACTGCCGGACACCGAACAGCTGGCTTATGCCGACGCCATCAACGCCGGTTTCGACGGCGGCGCCCTGGATGCAGCCGCCGTGCTGGCCGCGGCTCCGCGCCTGGCGCAGTCAAACACGCGCGAAGTGGCGACAGCGCTGATTCCGACGCTCAAGTGGCTGTCCAGGCACGAAGCCCGCAACCCCGCACAGCAGGCACGCCTGGTTGAACTGGCGCGCCAGATGTACCTGCCGCGCCTGCAGCAGCTCGGTTACCAGCGCCGCGCCAATGAAAGCCAGGACGATGCGCTGCTGCGCGCCTCGCTGGCGAGCTTCCTGGCGCTCGACATGAAACTGCCGGAAGTACGCCAGGCCCTGCTGGCGCAAGGCAAGCAAGCGCTGCAGCCGAATGCCGACGGCCAGATCAAGCTGGCGGCAGCCAATCCTGACCTGCTGCGTTCGGTACTGGCGGTCACTGCCCAAGAAAACCCGCAAGACAGCAGCGACAGCGCCATCGACGTCTTGATCAAGGCACTCGGCAACACCAGCGAACCGGCGCAGCGCATGGCGATCCTGAGCGGCCTGGGTTCCGCCAAGGCCGCCGGCAATGCCGAACGCGCCCGCAACCTGGCGCTCGATCCGCGCGTCAAGGTCGGCGAAATCAGCACCCTGCTGTACGCCAGCCGCGAAGACGGCGAAGGCCGCGACGCCATGTGGAAATGGTTTACCGCCAACCATGCGCAGCTGATCAAGCGCAGCGGCGATTCGTCCGGCGGCAAGCTGCCGGGACTGGTGGCCGGCGACAGCTGCTCGCAGCGCGAAGCGGACCGCCTGACGACATTCTTCCAGCCTTTGCTGAAACAATTGCCTGGCGCCGAGCGCGGCCTGGCGCAGACCCGTGAAAGAGCGCTGCTGTGCACCGCATTGCGCGACAAACAGGACCCGGAGGCAATCCTGCGCTGAAGTGTGTCAGCTGAGCCTGAGCAAACGATTTCATTTGGGCGTATAAGCT